>JACQYK010000034.1 GCA_016208255.1 Deltaproteobacteria bacterium
CTGAGCCGGTCCGGGAAGAAGACCAAAAAACCAGGGAATTCCTGTTTAAAACCTTTCATGACCTGAAAAATCCTTTGCACACCATTATGGGCTATACCAGTCTGGTCTTGAGAAAGACCAGGGACCAGATTCCGGAAAAGCAGCAAGAGAACCTGGAGAAAGTCCTACGGAGTGCGGAAAAGCTGAATGAGATAGTGGATAGGATGGTAGCCTTTTATCGGAAAAAATAAAAAAAACACCTCAAAAAATCTCTGCATTCTTTGCGGCTTTGCGGTGAATAAGGACCTCTTTTTAAACACATAGAATTACAGAGTTTATTTGTGACACAGGGAAGGACCGGAACCCATGCCAGAACCGTTTCAGATCTTGATTGTAGAAGACGATCCCCAGGAAGCCGATCTCCTTTCTCAGGAACTGGCCGATAACGGATACAAAATCCTATGGGCCGAAGACGGGGAAAAGGCTTTGCAATTGATCAAACAATCGCTGCCTGATCTGGTTTTACTGGACATCCTTCTGCCTAATATGGATGGATTTGAGGTGGTGAAGCAGATAAAGGATAATGCCAAAACCCATATCATACCGGTCATCATGGTTACCGCCCTGGCCGATATGGATGAACGGGTAAAAGGACTCGATTCCGGCGCCGATGACTATATCACCAAGCCTTTTAAGACTTTTGAATTATTGGCCAGGGTACGGTCGATGCTTCGAATCCGGAAGATGTATCTGGACTTGACCTCCACCAGAACCAAGCTGAAAGAATCGAAGGCGGAAAACAGTCTTCTAAAAAAAGAGATCCAGGGGAAATATTCGTTTGAAAACATGATCGGCGCCAGCCCGGCCATAAAAAAGGCTTTTTATCTGATGGAAAAAGCCATTGAAAGCCCGCTATCCGTCCTGATCCAGGGGGAAACAGGGACCGGCAAGGAATTGGTGGCCCGTTCCATCCATTACAACAGCACCCGGAAAGACAAGCCCTTTATCGCCCAGAATTGTGCGGCCCTGCCTGAAACCCTGCTGGAGAGCGAGCTCTTCGGTCACAAAAGAGGGGCCTTCACCGGTGCGGTGGCCGATAAAAAAGGGCTTTTTGAAACGGCTCATAAGGGGACCATTTTCCTGGATGAGGTTGGGGACACTCCCCTGTCATTGCAAGTCCGGCTTTTAAGGGTTTTGCAGGAAGGGGAAATCCGCCGCCTCGGTGAAGTGAATCCCATCAAAGTGGATGTTCGGGTCATCGCCGCCACTCACCAGGATTTAAAGGCTGAGATCGAGGCCGGAAGATTCAGGGAGGACCTTTACTACCGGATTCAGACTTTCCCCATACCCTTGCCCCCTTTGCGGGACCGGGGAGGAGATATTCCCTTGCTGGCTGAGTATTTTTTAAGGAAATATTGCCAGCGTCTGGGGAAAGAATGTCGATTCAGTCCGGAGTCCATTTCGTTACTGGAAAAATACCCCTTTCCGGGAAACATCCGTGAATTGGAAAATGAAATTGCCCGGGCCTTGACCCTGGCCCCGGATCAGGAATCCATCACCCCTGATTTATTCTCGGAGGCCATACGATACGCTGCCGATGCCCCCGTCCATAAACAAGGGACGGTTCAAGCCGTAACCGATCAGATGGAAAGATCCCTGGTTCAAAAAGCCCTGGAAGAGTTTAAGGGTAATCGAACCCGGGCGGCTGAAAAACTGGGTCTAAGCCGCCGGGGGTTGCTTAATAAGATTAGAAGGTTTGGGTTGGAATGAAATGGCTTTCGGCTGTCAGGATTCAACTATCAGCCGCTCGATATTTTGATATTGGATTTTCCTGATCGCTGACCGCCAACGGCCAAGGGCTGAGTGTTCAACATGAAATACCCATATACAGGCATTATTTTAGCCGGCGGAATGAACCGCCGGATGGATGGAAGAAACAAGGCTCTGCTTTCCCTGGGGGAGCAGCCCATTGTCGGCCGGCTGATCGAACTTTTTCAGGATTTGTTCGAGCAGGTGATCCTGGTTACCAATCAGCCCCTGGAGTTTGTTGCCTGGGAATGCATGATCGTCAGCGATCTGCTTCCGGTTCGAAGCTCATTAACCGGGATCCATGCCGGTCTTTTTTATACCCGGAATTCTCATGCCTTTATCGCGGCTTGTGACATGCCTTTTTTAAAGAAGGAAATGGTTCAACTGCTGCTTAACAATCTGGAGCCCAACCGGGATGTGATTGTCCCGGTAACCCGGGAAGGCTATCAACCCCTTTGCGCCGTTTACTCCAAACGGTGCCTGAAGGCCATTGAACGGCAGACCTCCAACGGAAACATGAAAATCTCCAAGCTTTATGCCAAGTTAAAGGTTAAAGAAATTGCCGAAGAAAGCTTAAGACAAGTCGATCCTGATTTGATTTCTTTCTTCAATATTAACACAGAGGAGGATTGGACCCTCTTCCAGAAGATGAGGGTCTCCTTAAATGATGGACGATCAAAACCCGGGATATGAAATTGCCAAAGTCTTTAAATGGACAGGCCAGGGGCTCATGGAACAGGACCGGCCTATTGTCCGGGAAGTTCCCTTGACCATCTATTTAAATGACCATGAAATTGTTACCCTCCTTTGCCTGGGGGATCACCTGAAAAGCCTGGCAATCGGTTTTTTAAAATCCGAGGGGCTTATCAGCAGGATTGAAGACCTTAAATCGGTTTTTGTTGATGAGGCCAACCGTCTGGTCCGGGTGGAAGTGGAAGAAGACACCAGTCTGGTGGAAAAACTCTTTCTGCGCCGGACGGTGACCTCCGGCTGCGGGAAGGGGACGACCTTTTACAACGCCCTGGATACCCTGACCACGGGAAAAATCGTTTCCCCTTTAAAAATAAGGGTTGATCAGGTCTTTCATCTGATGCGGCGTCTGGGAGAGGATTCGGGGTTATATAAAATAACCGGAGGAACCCATAACTCGGCCCTGGCCACCGTCGACGATCTGGTGTTGTTCAGGACGGACATCGGACGCCATAATGCGGTAGATAAAATCTATGGGGAATGTTTTTTAAATAATATATTCCTCGGGGACAAGGTCCTGGTGACCACCGGGAGGATCACCTCGGAGATCCTGATCAAGACCGGACGGATGGGGATCCCCATTTTGATTTCCCATTCGGCTGCCACTTCTCTGGCCATTTCTCTGGCGGAACAAATCGGCGTAGCCCTGATCGGATATGTGCGGGTGAAGAACCTGATTGTCTATACGGGAAGGGATAGGGTCGAGGAAAAGTTTAAGGTCTAAGTTCTATCCAAACCTGTTTGAACTTGTAATTCCCTGTAGCTTGCTGCGGGGAGGCTTAATTAGAGCAAGAAACCATCCTCCCAAATAGTTTTTAATTTGTAACCCCTCCTTAATAATTTCCCTTTTTATACTTCAACTCCTATAAAAGCAGTTTAACAAAAAAGAATAAAATGTTTTGATTTTTATCTTCTGGGATGTTATAATAAATCCCAGAATACTCATAGGTATTGAATATGTCTGAGAAAAACAAATATATAAATCAGATAACGCTCGATTTTATCAACCTTGTTTCTGAAGGCCAAGCCGGTTATACATTAAAATCCCAAAGTTTCTTTCCAGAATATGAGGAAATCGTTTCCCCGGATCAACTTAGGGACATTCGGAAGGTTGCCGATGATTTTCATCAGATCGACTGGGCCTTTACCAAAGATGATACAGGTTTTTTAACACACGATCTTCACCCCTATCCGGCAAAATTCATTCCTCAGATTCCCGGCCATCTCATTTCAAGACTCTCCCTCCGTGGTGAGTTAGTAATGGACCCTTTTGGTGGCAGCGGGACCACAGCACTTGAAGCAATACGGTTAGGTAGAAGGGCGTCCAGTATTGATGCTAATGCCGTTGGAACTCTGATTGGAAAGGTTAAGACCTGCAATATAACCCGGCCTACTGCCACAGATTTGCATGCCTTAAGGAGTGCGTTAACAACGCGACTTTTTGATCTCCCGCCCGAAGAAAATTTATGTAAAGAAAACGAGACCTATATTCCTGAGATCCCAAATGTTGAAAAGTGGTTTCCTCTGTCCTCCCTGGGAGAACTAAGTTTAATTAGGTCTCGAATTGCAATAATGGAAAATGAAAAAGCACGGGACATCGCCTCGTTGGCCCTCTCAAAAATTGTTCTGGCTGTTTCTTTTCAAGATTCAGAAACAAGATACTCGAGTAAACCCCATGACATTCCTCAGGGAGAGACCTTAAGACGATTTCTTGTGGCTCTCGATGATATAGTAAGAAATGTCGTCAGGACGCAGCCTATACTAAGATATGGTGTAGGCAATTTCGTCACCGCAGACTCACTTCAGCTCAACAAGGGGCTTTGCAGAAATGACTCGGTTGACTTGATTGTAACTTCTCCGCCCTATGGTAACGCCAACGATTATCACCTTTATCACCGATTCAGGCTTCTATGGCTCGGCTATGATCCAAGACTTCTTGCTAAAAAAGAAATCGGATCGCATCTGAGGCATCAGAAAGAGTCCAACGGATTTGATGCATATCTTGCAGAAATGGAACAAAGCCTTGCCGGTATGTATGATGTACTGAAACCTGGGCGTTATGCCGTGTTGGTCGTTGGTGATGCGATTTACAAAGAGGTCCTTTATCCGGGGGCAGAATCTTTAAGCCGGGTAGGAGAAAAACTCGGCCTTGAGACCGTGTGTATCATCGAAAGGAAGATTCATAATACTAAACGGTCTTTTGTCGCCGCCGGCCGGCGGGCTACCACTGAGAAACTGTTGATATTAAGAAAACCTCCAAAGTCAGTCCGGGTTTGGTTTCAATCTCCACCTTATAAATTATGGTCGTACGAGGCTGAGTTACGTAAACGGGAAATTGAAACCACCTTAGGAATGAAGCCACAAGAAAAAGTAGAAATTCCCTTATCCTTATCTATTGACCCCTATACGGTCACAAAGGCAAGAAAACTGGTTTTTACTCATGGATTTGGTCTGTCTACCTTGGAGACCGAAGCAACATGGCAGGCCATTATTGAAAACGGTTTCTCACATCAGCCCTCGGCCAGAAAAGACCCTAAATATGTGACCCATGGGCTTCACGCCTACAAGGGCAAGTTTTATCCTCAACTTGCCAAGGGGCTGCTAAACCTGTGTAACCTAAAACCCGGCGGGAAGATATTTGATCCCTTCTGCGGAAGTGGAACAACACTGCTTGAAGGGTATTTAAATGGATATCAAACCTATGGTTGTGATTTACATCCATTAGCCGCCAAGATTGCCAAGGCAAAAGTCGGCATTCTGGCCGTGAATCCGGATGTCGTGCGCGAGGCTATCGGAACACTGGTGAACAGACTTGAGCAAGCCCCAAGACGCATTCCCGAAGAAAGGGAACAACTTCATGAACATTGCCTTGATGAAATTGAAAGGTGGTTCTCACAAGCAATAGTTTTTAAATTAAACTGGTTGCTTCGATCAATTCGAAGTGTCAGTGAGGGGGTTATTAGAGATTTTTTTGAAGTAATCCTTAGCAGCATTATCCGGGAGGTATCCCACCAGGATCCGGATGATTTGCGGATTCGGAAACGGAAAAATCTAATCGCGGACGCCGACGTTTTGAGCCTTTACCTCGATGCCCTCGACACGCAATATGGACGTATCGAAAAATTTTGGTCGGTACGCGGGTATTCTCCGAATAGGTTTAAGCCGTGTATGGTTGTGGAAGGGGATTCAAGGGAAAAATCAGTTTTTGACCATCTTGGAATACATGAATCGGACATAGACTTAATTCTGACTAGTCCACCTTATGCCACCGCCCTTCCTTATATTGATACCGATCGGCTGTCTCTCCTTGTTTTATTCGGGATGGATGCCTCAAATCGAAGGCCGATTGAATATGGGTTGGTAGGAAGCCGTGAAATTTCCACCATTGAAAGAAAAAGCCTGGAAGACTCGATAATCGCAGAGGGCGAGGGGTTGCCGAAAAACTTAATTAGCTACTTAAAAGATTTACATTTCCGGGTATCAAAGGCTGATGTTGGTTTCAGGCGAAAGAATATGCCTTCATTACTCCTAAGATTTTTCCGAGATATGGGTATAATTCTAAAAAACTGCGGAAGTGTCCTTCGTCCCAGTGGCGAGGCTATGATAGTCATTGGCGATAACCGCATACGGGTAAATCAAGACTATGAAAGGATTGCAACCACAGATTTTGTCCAGGATATCGCTCTGGCTAAAGGTTTTAACCTGATGGAAAGAATCGATATTTCAGTGACTACCGAAAACCTTGTACATATAAAGAATGCAATTACTGAAAATGTGGTACTTCGCCTTAGGTGGCCAGGGAAAAAAGGGAAATTCTAAGCATAACCAAATCGACGAGTGCTGTTTCTTACAGGCTGGGAGCAGTATTTGATCCATTCACTATATTCCGGCGTGCCTTTACGAGCCAAAACGCACTCATATTCAGCATCCGGCTGAGCAATTCGTCTAATACGAACCACATCTCCCAGGTCAGCCCCGGCATTAACAAGAGGGCGCATATAGAATCGAAAGTCCGAACTGTTTTCGTATAAGTACATTCGTACTGCCTGGGTTTCAGTATCTTGGGGAGTTTCCACATTCCAGATGCGCCAGGTGGGATACCAATTCCAATAGACACGGCCCTCCCCGGAGCGAGGACTGATATTTTTTGTATACTCATTTGGCCGCCCCCAAAAATCTTTGGCTAATTCAATGGCCTCGAGGGGAATGCGACCTTCACCGGGGATATTTTTCCCTTGAAGAGTGGGGAGGGTCATGTAGAAAGCTGCCGGAAGGAGCGGATCACTGACTTGATCCTCTATTGGAGATTTAGGGATATATTTTTTCGTTCTTGTTAATGGTGGTTTTTCTCTTTTCTTTTTACGTTTCCGGACTTCTTTAATTAATCGTTCAAGTAAATCAGCAGGAAGCGGTGGCGGGGGTTCTATATCCTCAAACCCAAATAAATATTTCTTTTCAGAGGTTCTTTTTTGTTTGCTTATCTTTGTTCTTCTACTGATATCCCTGCCATATCGCGCCTCGGCCTCTGTCGGCACCTCGTCTCTCTCTATTAACTCTTTAAAGAAATCATCGGTTAATTCGTAGGCTGTTGGGCCATGTGGATCTATAAAACGTTTTAATTCGGTACGGGCCTTTTCAAACTCTTTAATATCATCAGGAAATTTGTAACTTATCCGAGCGCATCCCTCATAATTTCCAAAGAAACCACCCTCAGTAAAATTATTTGAGCCGATGATAATTTCAGCCCTATCATCCCATTCAAAAAGATAGATCTTGGGATGGAACGTATGGCCTGGGATTCGGTGTTTGATAATACAAACAATAATGTTCCATTCTATAAGCTCTCTCAATACCTCCCGGCTTGTCCCTCCAAGATCGATCCCAATAATGGGGCTTCCGGCTTTTTCATGGGTACCCCCAATATATAGTAGAAAGCTGCTGCTCCGACGAGCTTGTCAGTAGCCCATTCTCGCAGCCGCTATAATCATTATAAATAGAGCTAACGTATTGTTATATAAATTTTATTCCAAGTTAAAGAATGCTAAAAAGTCTGATCCACAACATATTGGGGGTACCCA
>JACQYK010000035.1 GCA_016208255.1 Deltaproteobacteria bacterium
CAATTATACACCCATAACCATCAAGATCAACTGATTAAATTCCAATATCGCTCTAGGTACGCCTATAAATTTTTATTCATCTTTGGGTTCTGCGCCCCGGTCCACCCTGGGCCGACAGGCGATAACAAACTAAAATAATTGCAGTTTATTCTAAACAGTTCTCTGAACCGGCTTGGCATTCTCTTTGCAAGATTTTCTCTTGAAAAGAGAAAAGATTTGGCAACTGGGGGACGGGGGAATAAGCATGCTTCTTTTGCGCCAGGCACAGACAGGCAGGAAGGTTTAATTTAAAGGAGGTAAGACCATGAACCAGGTACAAGAAGTAATCAGGGGGGAACCAGCCTATCATCAGCCACATGTTCTTCTTATGGAGGACGAATTCAGCGTGGCCAAAGGGCTGGAAATGGTCATGCGCGAGGCAGGCTACGAAGTGGATCTGGCCGACACGGGGCAAAAGGCCTTGGACAAATTCGGGGTCTCGGACTTTGACCTGTTGGTGGCCGACCTTCGATTGCCGGACATGGATGGTATGGAGGTAATCAGGCAGGTTCGTGATAAACGGCCTAAAACGAATGTGGTCATCATAACCGGATATCCTTCGGTCTCTTCGGCGGTCGAAGCGGTTAAAATGGGGGTCTCGGACTATCTGCGCAAACCTTTTACCGATGATGAGATCAGATCGGCTGTGGAAAAAGCCCTAAAGGAAAGACAAAAGGAGTCCATGGAAGCGCTGATTGTCGAGACTCAGAAGGATAGGCTGATCCAGCGGGAAGAGGTCATTCGAGTCCTGGACAAGACCTATCAGGATATGGATTTCTGGCGGGAATTGATGGAAAACGGCTCTGGAGCCCTTAAAGACTATCGCCTGTCCCGGAAGGCCAAGGCCGCTATCGTTTCGGGCGATCTGGAGTGGATCAGTACAAATGTCGGAGAACTTACCGAAAAGCAACTCCTGTTCATCCGCAAGCGTCTGGAACGTGAGGCCTGGTAGCCGGTTAATCCTTGGCCGACAATGGTTTCTGGATATTTTGTATAAGTCTATGAAAGGACAAGATTTATGGAACAGGTGATAGCGAAGGGTTTATCTATTGAAAGTCCTCCGGAAATAGGAGACCTCTTTGCATCCATAGAGGAGCGATTCAAAGGCAAGGCGGAAGAACTGATTCCCATGCTTCAAAGCGTCCAGAGAGCCTTAGGTTTCCTGCCTGAGGAAACCCTTCTCCGGATAGCACGTTTGACCAAATTGCCAGCAGCAAAGGTCTTTGGGACCGCCACCTTTTATTCCCAGTTCCGGCTTCAGCCTATAGGAAAAAATATTGTCAGGGTCTGTCGAGGGACCGCTTGTCATGTCAAGGGATCAGACCGTATCCTGGGCGACATCCAGGATCATCTCCAACTGATTCCCGGCCAGACTACAAGGGATGGACTTTTTACGCTTGGAACGGTGGCTTGTTTCGGATCCTGTGCTCTGGCACCCATAATGGTTATCAACGATTCCGTTCACGGGAGCACAAACCGAGCCAAGGCCTTGAAGCTGATCGACGATATTCGAACAAAAAAGATGGGTTGAGGAAATGTTGGAGTATTGTTTAAAAAAGATGATAACCGGAAAAGCCGATCCTGCCTTACCAATCGGGGGGTGAATCTCTAAATAAGGATATTGAGGTAAAAATGGACTTCCAATTACTAAAGTCAAAGGCAGAGAAAGATTGGAATGCCTTACAAAACCTGCGGCAACCGTTGATACAAATCGGAATGGGCACCTGCGGCCAGGCGGCCGGTGCAAAAGAGGTGTATGCCTCAGTTAGAAAGACCCTCAAACAGATGAACCTGTTGGGCCGCATCCTCCAAGTGGGATGTATCGGCATGTGTTACCTGGAACCCCTAATGGCCGTCCGGAAACCCTTAGAGCCATTCATCTATTACGGTAATCTGACGGCCAAGCGGACCGAAGAGATACTACTCGCCCTGCTTCGAGATGATGACCCCCACCCGGAGTGGGCGGTTTGCACCATGGGTGAAGATACCGTTAACGGGATTCCCCGCTTCGAAGAACTTCCCATGATCAAACCTCAGATTCGGGCTGCCCTTCGCAATTGCGGCCTCATAGACCCGGAGGATATCAAACAGTATATTGCTCGAGGCGGATATGAAGGATTCCAGAAAGCACTCCGGATGAAACCTGAAATGGTTATTCAGGAGATTAAAAACTCCGGTTTGCGGGGAAGAGGGGGAGCGGGCTTTCCTACTGGCCTGAAATGGGAGTTCGCGAGTAGAGCCTTGGGAAGCACTAAGTATATCATTTGCAACGCCGATGAAGGAGACCCTGGGGCCTTTATGGACCGCTCCCTTCTCAAAGGAGATCCCCATGCGGTTTTGGAGGGAATGCTGATCGGTGCTTATGCCATCGGTTGCCATGAGGGCTACATATACATCCGGGCAGAATATCCACTGGCCATTAAAAGGTTAGAGACGGCCTTGGGACAAATGAATCAATATGGTCTTTTGGGGCAAAATATTCTGGGAAGTCAATTCCGTTTTGATATTCACATTAAAGAAGGGGCCGGCGCATTCGTCTGCGGGGAGGAAACCGCTTTAATGGCCTCTATTGCCGGGGGGCGGGGTATGCCTCGATCGCGCCCCCCCTTCCCGGCCAACCAAGGGCTCTGGGACAAACCCACTAACATAAATAATGTGGAGACATTAGCCAATGTCTCGGCCATCCTGGCCCAAGGAGCGGCCTGGTTTGCCGGCTATGGAACGGAAAAAAGCAAAGGAACAAAGACCTTCTCTCTGGCTGGAAAGGTTAAGAGAACCGGCCTTATTGAAGTCCCTATGGGTATCAGCCTGGGGCAGATCATCAATGAGATCGGAGGAGGGGTTCCCAAAGGGAAAAAGCTTAAAGCCGTTCAGACCGGGGGACCTTCCGGAGGATGTATCCCCTCTCAGTTTATCGACCTTCCAGTGGATTACGAATCGTTGACAACAGCGGGCTCCATCATGGGATCGGGGGGGATGGTGGTTATGGACGAAGACACCTGTATGGTGGACATCCCCCGATATTTCCTGACCTTCACTGCTGGTGAATCCTGCGGAAAATGTATCCCCTGTCGGCTTGGAACTCGACAGATGCTGGATATCCTTAATGACATTTGTGCCGGCCAGGGCGTCTCTAAGGACATCGAGATTCTAGAAAATGTGAGCGAGACCATTCAAAAAGGTTCCCTTTGCGGACTGGGGCTTATGGTCTGTTGACTTAGGATTCCGAAAATAGAAGCGCTTTTTATTAGAAAAACAGAGGAAGCTGAATACGGATCGTTGATTATTGGATAGATCAAGGAATAATTTTGGAATTGACCAGTATCAATTTAGTAAAAGGGGGAGGGAACTGTGAAGGAAATCAGCCTGGTGGTTGAAGGTCGGAAGGTTGTGGTCCCAGAGGGGTTGACCGTCTTGGAGGCGATTCAGAAGGCTGGCCTTTTCGTGCCCACCCTTTGCCACGATCCGGCCCTGAAACCCTTTGGGGCCTGTCGGTTGTGTATCGTCAAGATCGATGGCCTGCGTGGACTGCCTACCTCCTGTACCACACCGGCCCAGGAAGGCATGGTAATCCATACGGAGACAGAGGAGATCCAAAGGGTGCGGCGGACTATCGTTGAGCTGGCTATTGCCAACCATCCCTATTCCTGCCTGGTCTGCAATAATAGTCCAAAATGCGAACTTCTCAAAGTGGCTCGGTATGTCGGGGTACAGCAAAACTCGGTTGACCAACTGCGAAGGGGAAAGTTAACCAAACCTCCAGACACCTCCAACCCGGCCTATGATTTTGATCCCAGGATACGATACTGTGATCAGCCCCTTTGGAGCGAAACCCTTGTCTATGTCCGTATGCCAGACTTGCGGCGAGTGTGTGGAGCATTGCCCCACCGGGGCCCTGACGCCCAAACATTTTTTATTAGCCGAAAAAGAGGTCAAGACCGTTTGTCCCTATTGCGGTGTGGGCTGTTCCCTCTTTCTAGGGATAAGAAGAGGACATATCGTCCGGGTCAGGGGGGATGTCGAAAGCCCGGTTAATCAGGGAGAATTGTGCGTTAAGGGACGCTATGGGATGGACTTTGTCCACCATCCGGATCGGCTCACTCGCCCCCTTATTCGAAAAGAAGGCATTCCCAAAGAACCTTTTACCGGCCTGTCATCTAAGACCTTTCGGGAAGCGGATTGGGAGGAGGCCCTGGACATTGTAGCCCAGGGATTAACACGGGTCCGGGAACATCACGGCCCTGAGGTTATCGGAGTACTCAGCTCAGCCAAGTGTACCAATGAAGATAATTATATCCTGCAAAAATTTGCCCGGGCCGCCCTGGGAACCAATAACGTGGATCACTGCGCTCGTCTCTGTCATGCCTCCACTGTCGCCGCCGCCTTGGCGGCTTTTGGGGACGGCGCCATGAGTAATTCCATTTCCGATGTCGATTACGCCGATGTCCTGTTGGTCATAGGGTCCAATACGACTGAATGTCATCCCATTATCGGTAGAAAAATCAAAAGAGCCGTCAAGAATAACGGGGCAAAATTGATTGTCGCAGATCCCCGGGCCATCGAGTTAAGTGAAATAGCCGAATACCACCTGGCCCATTTCCCCGGAACGGATGTGGCCCTCCTTAATGGAATGATGCTGCAAATCATACAAGAAGGTCTTCACGATCAGGCTTTCATTGTCGATCGTTGCGAAGACTTCGAACTTTTTCGGGAATCCCTGAATAGCTACGACTTAAAAACAGTGGAGGAAATTACCGGAGTGGCCGGTGAGAAAATTCGACAATGTGCCCTGCTTTTCGGTAAGGCCGAAAGGGCTGTGATCCTCTATGGAATGGGGATTACACAGCATACGACTGGAACGGATAACGTAAAAACCATTGCCAACCTCTTAATGCTGACCGGAAATTTAGGGCGCCAAGGAACGGGCTTTGCCCCCCTTCGGGGCCAGAATAATGTCCAGGGGGCCTGCGATATGGGTGCTTTGCCGGTTGTTTATTCCGGGTATCAGCGGGTGGATAATCCCAGCGCGAGAAAGAAATTTGAAAGAGCCTGGGGAAGGAATTTGAGCGAAAAACCAGGGTTGACGGTTACGGAGATGATTCAAGCCGCCCATGACGGCCAGATCAAAGCCCTTTATGTCATGGGGGAAAACCCCATGCTCAGTGAACCCGATCTAAATCATATTAAAGCAGCTTTGGCCGGTCTGGAGATGCTTGTAGTTCAAGACATCTTTTTAACCGAAACGGCCCAGTTGGCCGATGTGATCTTGCCGGCGACCAGCTTTGCTGAAAAGAACGGAACCTTCACCAATACAGAACGTCGTGTTCAATTAGTTCGTAAAGCCATCGATCCGCCAGGAGAGGCCCGGAACGATTGGGAGATCCTTGCCAGCATCTCGGACCGCTTGGGATTCCCTCTGCCTTATGAATCCAGTGCAGAAATCATGGCGGAAATAGCCCGACTGACTCCCATTTACGGAGGAATCTATCATGACCGTTTGATGAATGAAGGAATACAATGGCCTTGCTGGGATTCGGAACATCCCGGTACCCCTACGCTTCATCAAGGGAAGTTTACCCGCGGACGCGGTAAATTCCATGTCGTACACGATAGGCCGCCAGCCGAACTGCCCACTATTGCTTATCCTATTCTCCTTAACACGGGCAGGATCCTGGAGCACTGGCATACCGGAAGTATGACTCATCGATCTCATGTTCTGCAAACCCTGGCCCCGGAAAGTCGTGTGGAGATCAATCCCCTGGACGCTAACCGCCTGGGAATCGAAGAAGGAGATCTGATCTCACTGAGTTCCCGCAGGGGAGAGGTCCAGACCAAAGTCAGGAAGACCCCCCGAGTTAGTCCCGGCCAGGCCTTTATGGCCTTTCATTGGGGAGAAGCACCAACAAACCGCTTGACCAACCCGGCCTTTGATCCCCAGGCCAAGATACCGGAATTTAAGGTGTCTTCAATCAGGGTCGTTTTAACGGTGTTGGAAAGGGCGGCCGAAGATAACAGGTTTTTGACGGCCCTGGCGGAAAATCCGGCCGGCATGCTTTCCTCTTATGAACTTTCCCCCGAACATCGAGCGGCCTTAGTCAATGGAGATATCGAAGCCATTGAACAATGGGTCGGCCCCTTGGAGGAACGCCTGCGGGTATGGTTAAAATCCAGACTGAAACAGGAAAGCTTGTTGGAAAGTCATCATTAAAGAGAAGTCATTGGGTTATTTTTCTAAACAGCACCCTCCCGCCAATGGCTTCAGAAAAAACTTACCGGCAACCAATAGTTGTGTCTTTACTATTTTGCACTTATTAGCAAAAGCCTCTTTGAACCCCCGAATTGCGAGATCAAGTAGACGAGCCTCCCAGTGCCAGTCTATTTTCGTATCTCGTCGTCGCCCAGCCTCATCTTATTTGACTTTCTCCTATTTCTTGATATTATAAAATGTTTTAGAACTGTTTTTAGTCATCCTAACCGAAGAAATGGGTTCTAAAGATGGATGATAACAAAGAGCTGAAAAAGCCGGACCGAATTCAAAACCGCCGGGTCCATATGGCCAACGAAAGGACCTTTCTGGCTTGGATCAGGACCAGTATTGCCATTATGGCCTTTGGATTTGTAGTGGAAAAGTTTGCTCTTTTCGTCCGGCAGATAGGTTGGTTTATAAGTAAGGGAGGGCCGGGAGAAACCAGCCGATTTTCTTCGGTCCCCACCGGCCCGGGATATTCTTCAATCCTTGGAGTGCTTCTTATCGGCCTCGGAGCTGTTATGGGGTTGCTGGCTTTTATTCGTTACAAAAAGGTGGAGAGGCAAATCGACAGCGATACTTTCCATCCGTCACTTATTTTGGATATCTTGTTGGCCCTTTCCGTCGTAGCCGTCGGGGGGTTTCTGATAATCTATTTATTGCATTCATTATAAATCCTTTAGTCTATCCTAAGAAAAAGGGGAACCCTAATGTTAGAATCCAAGAAAAAGATGGCTCAGAGCTTTTCCGATTTAAAGGTGGCCATGGAAAAAGGGAGAGGGGATCCCAAAGAAATCTTTTCAATTTTTAAGCAAGGGTGTTTGGATTTCACTCAGGAAACCCAAAAAGCTCCCCGAGAAGCATTAACCCCTTTTCTGGATCTGGTCCGGCAATTGGGTCAGAAGATTCAGACCGGAGATCACTCAGCGGTTTTTGAGTTGATGGACAAGATGAAAGGTATGAAAAAAACCTGCCATGAAAAATACAAATAGAAAGGGCGGTGCACTCTTCTTTTTTTTGATATTTTTAACATTAGGGGCCATGGTTCCAGAACTTATGGCCATGGGGGTCAATAAAGGCCAAGCCCCGCCTAAGAACCAATCCCTCAAACCCTCTCCTGTTGTTTCTGAACCCGTCCAGGCCGTTGTCCCGGCCGGGACGCCAATCAAAATCCAATTGAATCAACCTCTCCGCACTTCTACCCATCGGAACGGCCAGTCCTTTTTCGCCACTCTCAAAGAACCCATGGTAATCAAAGGACTGTTATTGGTCCCGGCCGGGGTTCCCCTGATCGGTGTTATTTCCCAATCCCGGGAATCCGGACACTTCAGCGGCAGCGCCTTGATTGAACTCCAATTGACCCGGATTATCCTGCCCGATGGAACGACGTTGCCCATCGCTACCGAAACATTCACAAAAACCGGTCGGGCCCACCTGGTTCGAAATATCGGGTTGATCGCGGTAGGGTCCATTCTGGGGGCCGGTTTGGGGAATCTTTTGGGAAAAATTCCCGCAGCCTTGATTGGGATCGGTTTCGGGGGAGGAGTCGGAGCTGTTCTGGCCTATGTGACCGGAAAAGAAGATTTATTTGTCCGGGGCGGAACCGACCTGGATTTTAAAGTGGCTCGTCCCTTTAGCCTATTGATTCAGCCCTCTTCCGCCAGCCCCTCGAAGTAATTTGGTAAACCGTCATGCCACGCTTTTGGGTGGCGTGGCACTAAGAATCATGAAAAAAGAGTTCGTTTGACACCGAACTCTATTTTCGAACTAACTAGTGATAAAGGCCTTGACATAAAGCCCTCATCAATATTATTTTGAAACCAGGGAAATGGAGAAAAACAGTCTGAATGAATTCATGACCATGGCCCTGCGGGAGGCTGAAAAAGCCGGCCTGGAAGACGAAGTTCCGGTAGGAGCTGTTTTGATTTCTTCGTCCGGGGAGGTCCTGGCCGCCGATCATAACCGGACCCGGCAAAACAATGACCCCACGGCCCATGCCGAAATTTTGGTTTTAAGAAAAGCCGCCCGACTTCTGAATAATTTTCGGCTGCCGGGAACGACGTTGTTGGTGACCATCGAACCCTGCCTGATGTGTGCCGGGGCGGTGATTCAAGCCCGGCTGGAACAAGTCGTCTTTGGAACGACCGATCCAAAGGCCGGTGCCCTGGGTTCCCTGTACGATCTTTCCAGGGATGGGCGTTTGAACCACCGTTTTGAAGTGGTGTCAGGGGTCCTGGAAAGGGAATGCCGGGATCTGATTCAAAAATTTTTTGAAGTCCGGCGATAAAACAAGGTTTAAGGTTCAGGGTATACGGTTTAAGGGAAAAATATAAACCATAGTCGGATTCGATAATTCAAGGATTTTAACTTCCACCCTGTTCACTTGAATCTTTTTTATGCTTTATGGTGTCCTTAAAACCAGTAAGAGGGTTTAGATAGAGGTTACCTTAAACCTTACACCTTGAACCGTGAACCAGTATTTCAAACGAACGGAGAGGTACCGAAGCGGCTGTAACGGGGCCGACTCGAAATCGGCTGTACTCCCAAAAGGTGTACCGTGGGTTCGAATCCCACCCTCTCCGCCATTATACATTTCGAATTGCAGATTTTGGAATTAAGAGACCCCTGCTAATCAGACCTATCTCAAGCCGAGTTGCCTGTGTATTTTGAAATCATTGGAGAGATCAAAGAGATCGAAACTATTGTGGCCGGAGGAAGAATCCGGGATATTATGCGGCTTCAAAAACAATACGGCCAAGGTCACTGGCGAAAACTTAAGGGAATTGCCAAAGTGCGTTTGGCAAATAAAAATATTCGTGAGGCGGAAATCCATTGGTACGAAGCGCATGGTATTGGTCGGAAAAAAATTAAAATTAAAAAATTCTTGGATTGAAAACATGAAAGATAACGAGAAAGAAAAGGTATTTGCGCTCTGTGTCGAGAATAAGGATACGGAAGATCTGGAGAAGAACAAGCTTTACCAGGTTATTCCGGATGCTGACGCTTTGAGCCGAGTGAGGCTCAAGAAGCATTGCGTAAGGCAGGATAAAAAAGAGTCAGGCCTAAAAAGACGCCGGAATTATAATAACGGGGCCGACTCGAAATCGGCTGTACGCCCAAAAGGTGTACCGTGGGTTCGAATCCCACCCTCTCCGCCATTAAGTTATTGATTTTATTAAGTATGATCACCATAAACCCCGGTAGGTACCCGGTAGGTAAACAAGTTCTAAGTCCGTCTCTAAAAACCTTCCTACCATCTCCGTCCCCACCTTGATCCAATACTTGGATCAGGGTTTTTTTCCAGTCTTGCCCTCCAAAACGCAACGACTTCAAGAACCCATCATCCCAAGCACCGTTCGGTATGACCCCGAAGGCCATTCCATCATAAGATCCAATATGAGACCATCCTTTAATCAATTTAGGTTATCCAAAAAGTGAAGTTTTGATGATGACTATTAAAAAGACCGGAAAATTGGGTTGATGAAAAAAAGTCAAGTTTTGTAATGGCCAGGGATTTTAGCCCTGGCCATTAACAATTCGAGTAGGTGCGGCTCTAAGGTCGTCGGTTGGGATATAAAGGCCTATCTGTTTTTGATTAAGGCCGGGGTCGATATTAAGTTTTTTTACCTCTGTTAAAGATAAATATGAATTATTGGTATTGCTTCTTCAACCGAATCAAGTCGTAAGAGCTGGGCGGTAAGGCCGCCAGCGCCGGTTCCCAGTATTCGATTCTCGGGCCCAGGGCGTAGGGGAAATAGTTGGCCCAGAGAAAAGTTTTAATACGACTTTCCCGTATCACTTTAGAAAGTCTTTTGCCGACCTCGGTCATCTCTTTATCGGTCCGGGCGGTGTTGCCACGGAGAATCTCCTTTTCGATTTCCGGAGTGCTGTTATAGCAATAAGGATTACCGGGTAAAAAGTGGGTCATGGCGTCCCCCGAGGCGGATCTCGAAGGGCCATACCAAAGCATTTGCATGAATATCCCTTTAAGATTTTTAGCTACTAATTTTGACATGTATTGGGCCT
This sequence comes from Deltaproteobacteria bacterium, assembly GCA_016208255.1. Lineage (GTDB taxonomy): Bacteria > Desulfobacterota > RBG-13-43-22 > RBG-13-43-22 > RBG-13-43-22 > RBG-13-43-22. Next base: position 10,313 of record JACQYK010000035.1, read on the forward strand.
GTTCCATGATTTCAACTTTTGCTTTTATTACAGCTTTGGCTCTTTGAGGATCATAGGGGTCTGGTTTGATTTTCGGATCATGACCCAGGGTGATGGGTGAACAAAAATCTCCATAGGGTTCAGCCATTCCAAAGAGGATTTTTTTGGTTATACCCTCCCGGTCAACGGCCAGACTGACTGCCTCCCGGACCCGGATGTCCTTAAAGGGGCTGGGTTCCGGTTTATCCAAATCGGCGTAGATCAGTGCGGCAAGATGGGTATATTTGTTCAGCACTATGCGATAACTCGGGTCGGACTGCACCTCCGGAACATTGGGCGGGTTAAGCTCGACGATATCAGCTTCCCCGGCTTTCAGCATGGCCAGACGGGTGGGATGATCGGGGGCATAGATCACTTTGATGGTTTTTATTTCCGGGGTTTTCCGGAAATGTTTATTAACGGCCTCGGCCTTCCAGTAGGCATCCTGTTTATATTCTACCATTTTGTAGGGACCGGTACCGATGGGCTTGTCCGCAAACCCTCGATCCCCGACCTTTTCCCGATATTTCTTGGGCATCATTCCGGTCCCCCCCACAGGTGCTGGAAGAACAGAGGATAGGGATTATCCATGTGGATACGGACCTTGTAGGGACTGAGAATTTCAACTCTCGCACCGGCTTTAGTGAAAAAGCCGGCCAGGGTAAACCTCAATTCCTTGCGCAGGTAGGTTTCCATGCTGAATTTTACATCTTCCGCCGTAAATTTATCACCGTTGTGAAAAGTCACGTCTTCTCTGAGATTAAAATCAATAAATTTCCCGTCTGGAGAAAACTTCCATCCTTTAGCCAGGGAAGGCAAATAATTCCGTTTCACATCTACAGTGACCAGCGAATCAAAAATAGCCCTGGACATGGCGGCGTTACCCCCCATCTGGGTGGCCGGATCGCCTCCGACCTGTAAAAAACTTTGCCACACGGTGGCAAAGACCACTTCCCCTTTGGGGGGGACGGCCATCCCTGATGAAGGGGAAAAAAATGTCAGAGATAAAAATATTAAAAAACACCATAAAATCCTGTTTTTAATTATGTTGATATCCATAACCATGTCCTCCCCTTTGGTTGAGGATCTGGGAAGCGATGCTTCCGCCCCAGGTGATTTAAAACAATTCTTCCAGCGTGTCTTTTACATCATAAAAGGAAATGACCGGTCCATCCTTGCAGACCCGTTTCTCTCCCATCATGCAATGTCCGCAAATGCCTATCCCGCACTGCATCCGCCTCTCCAAGGACAGCAGCAACTGCTCTCCCTGAAAGCCGGCTTTTGAAAAACGATCAACCACTGCTTTCATCATCTTGCTTGGGCCGCAGGCGGCAACCATGGACCGGCTGATGTCCAGGGCCGGCTTTATTTTGTCAATCAGGTCGGTTACCATCCCGACCTTCCCCTTCCATCCATTGTCCGCTTTGTCTACCGTGATGAAAGCTTCCAAGGGCCTTTCTTTTGTTTCAGATTGAAAAAGTGACGGACTGTTTTTGTATAGGACGTCGTCAGGAGTAGCCGCTCCGTAAAGCAGTATAATCCTCCCGTACCGGTCACGGTTCTTCAGCAGGCAATCGGCTAAATATTTAATGCTGGCCATACCCAGGCCGCCGGCCACCAGGATAACATCCTTGCCGTCCAGTTTTTCCAACGGATATCCTTTACCGAAAGGACCCCGGACCCCTACCGTCGAGTTCACTCTTAGATCAGCGATGCCCTCCGTGACTCCTCCCACGCGCCGGATCGTCGTCTCAAAGATCCCGGCTGCCGGATCGATGACTTTCGCTATGCTCACTGGAAATTCTCCAAGACCAAAGAGGGAGAGCTCAATGAACTGTCCCGGCTGTGGGTCGAAGGGAGTTTTAGCTTTGAATGAGATAGTAAAAGTCCGAATGTTCCCAGTTTCTTCGGTAATCGTTTTGATCAAAGCCAATTGGGGCAGGTACGGATTACTCATGGGCCACCTCCCTTAAGGCTTCCCGGATATCTATTTCGCTCTGACAATGGCGGATACATCGTCCGCAACCCACGCAGAACCCCTGGCCATAGGTGATAACAGGGTAATAGAACTTATCGTACAACCGGTGCTTGAGGCGTGATACCTTTTCCGGTCTGATATCGAATCCTCCAGCCATCTTGGCGAACTTCTCGTAGTGGCATGAATCCCAGATGCGGACTCTCCTGCCTTCGGTTTTGCCGACATTGGCCTTGTCCAGGATAGTGAAACAATGACAGGTCGGGCAGACCATGTTACAGGACCCGCAAGTTACGCAGCGCTTGGCGTATTTATCCCAGAGAGGGCTGTCATAGGTTTTGCCCAGGGCTTCTTTGATATTCGAAAGATCGATTTTGTTATTGCTTTTCAAATCCCGGGTGGTTTTGGCGATCTTCCGGCTCCGGGCCTGCACATCCTTAGGTTTCACCTCCGTGAAATAACCCTTTTCCAGCAACCGCTCTCCGGCCGGGCTGCCTGATTTGAAAAAATAGCTGTTACCGATGTCAGTCATGAGCAGGTCATACCCGGAGTCGCTGTCCGGCCCGGTTTCGGTCAGATTGCAGAAGCAGGAGTCATCGGTCATTTCATTGCAGGTCAGGCCGATAATCAGGGTGTTTTTTCTCCTCTCCCGGTAATAGGGGTCATCATAGGCCTCATCAAAGACCTTATCGAATTTGGCCATGGCCGCCAGGTCACAGGGTCTGACGCCGAGGAGGACCCGTTTCTCCTTCCATTCCGGCTCCCCATCTTTGAGGATGACCTCGTTACCCATTTTTTCGAATTTAAAGAGGGCCTCCCCATCCGGCATGAATAGTTTTTTGGGGGAGGAAATCGGATTCCTGTCCAGGTTCAACCATTTGATATCATCGACATAGTCAAAGGTTCCAAAGTTGTAGGCGGTGATGGTCCCTTTTCTGGTGGGAGCAAATATTTTATATTCTTCCTTGAGGTCCTGGAAGAATTTCTTAAAATCTTTTTTCTTTAGCTTCTTTTGCATGATGCCCTTCTCCTTTTTTCTGGCGACGAACCTTGTAAACCTTGCAGGGGTATCCGCGAAGCGTCGCTGTTCCCATTCCCGGATCATAGGGGGGCCGATAGTCCGTCAAGACGTTTATATTGCAATCCTTATACTCCTCGGTGCCTCCCCATCCGAATTCGGTGTTGACCACCCTGGGGTCTAAGGAGGGTTCGGTCATCAGCATGTGCTTTATCCTGCCCCGCGGGCTTTCAATCCAGATCCAGTCCCCGTCTTCCAGTCCCAGGTCCCTGGCGGCTTCGGTGTTCATAAAGGCGGTCGGGGGGGGAGACTTCTCCAGGAGCTCCTTGACGTTCCTGTATCCGGAGAGAAAGAAGACCTCGCTTTTATAATTGGTCATCACCAGGGGGTATTCCGGCGTCAATTCAAACCGGTCGGTAAAGACATCCAGGAGGTCTTTGAAGGTCGGGACCCCGGTGTAATCCATGGCCACGGCCATGGAGGAATACAATTCCACTTTCCCCGAAGGGGTGGGGAAGGGAACAATGGAGTTCGTTGACAATCTTCATATCCGACCAGGCTTCACCCGGTGGTGCCACAATCTTTGGGCTCGATTTTATTTTTCCAAGCCACCCGGGCCAGAAGGAGCAGGTATCATGTTCCATCATCCAGGCTGCCGGCAGGACGAGATCGGCGATCTCGGTCATGGGGGTGTGGAAGACCTCATTGACGAAAATATGCTCCAGCTTCAGGAAGGCGCGCTTGGTGGCCTTGGAGTCGGGAAAGGTCAGCAGGGGATTATTTAAAATGACCCAGGCGGCCTTGGGGACATAGGGCTTTCCCTCCAGGAGGGTCTTGATCAGCATCTGAGTGGGGATGAAGGCGCTCTTGAGCCCCAGCTTGAAATCACTGATGGCCCGCTCCGGTGAGCGGGGGAATTCCCTGGCCCGCTCTTTGACCGCCCCTCCAAAGATAAACTTGCCCGGAGGGCCGTATTGAGCCGGTATAAGTTCCGCATAGCCGCCCCAGGGGGTTTTTACATTGGCCGTCAGGGCCCGCAAAATAGCGATAGCCCGGCATTGTTGAAGAGACCGGCCATGATTTTCCAGGGCATTGCCCCAGCCAATGACTCCGGGCACGTTGGTGGCATACAACCGGGCCACTTCCTGAACCTGTTCCTTGGGGATCCAGGAGTATTTTTCAACATCCTCCAGGGTGAAATTCTTTATTTCGGCACAGAGTTCCTCGAAACCGACGCACCAGTCTCTGACAAACTCCTTTTGGTACAGCTCCTCTTCAATGATGACCTTGATCATACCCATGGCCAGGATGCCGTCGCTGTTCGGCCTGAGTTTCAGCCAGTGATCCGCATCCGAGGCCCGCATGCCCTTTTCCGGCCAAATTTCGATATTACGGGGGTCAACGACCACCAGCTTGCAGCCTCCCGCCACGGAGCGGATGATGTCATTTCTGGTCAGGCCGATCATGGTCCCCCCCACGTGAGCGGGGTTACTGCCCCAAATCATAATGATTTTGGGCTTGGATTCCGGCCTGGCCCACAGGAACACCGGGCCAAAAGTCATTTGTGTGGCCATTCCCGTCTGCCAGCCGCAGTAGCATCCCGGGGTGAAGACATTCGGCGTGCCATAGGCCGTGCCGAAGCGCTGGGCGAAATGAAACTCCATTCCCTTGGGTTCGCCGAGCAATATGGCGAAATACTCGGGACCATACTTTTCCCTGATATCCATGATCGTCCTGGACATGGTGTCTAAGGCTTCGTCCCAGGTGATCCGTTCCCATTTGCCTTCGCCTCTCGCTCCCTTCCGTTTGAGCGGGTACTTAAGCCGGTCGGGGGCATTGAGTATCCCGAGGATGTGGCCCTCGCCCTTGCGTATGGAACAGGTGGTCACCTGGAACCCGGACTCTCCGGCTCCCTTGACATCCACGGCTTTACCGTCTTTGACCGTTACCACCAAAGAGCAGTGAGAGCCGCAAATTGGGCAGAAAGAGTAGATATCTTCAGTCATATGAATCGCTCCTAAATTTCTTTTGATTCCCGTTAGGTTTATATTCTTTGGCCTAGAGATAATCCGAAGGGGGTGAAATCACCCTTCTTTAGAAGATATTATACAATAATGGTGCCAGAAGGGACGGAGGTCAGACAACAAGGGATAACTAGTTATAACTGTTTATATTTTAATGAAATTAACGAACTGGGGGGAATGTGAGGAAAACTATTCGAGAGGGTGATATTCCGTCCTTAGGTCACCATAGTGTCCTTCTCCCGGTGGGTGGGAATGCCAAGTCTCTTCATCTTGGCATAGAGGTTGGAGGGTTTGATTCCGAGCACAGCCGCCGCTCCTCGGGGTCCTTTGATACGCCATCCGGTAGTCTTCAGTATCCCCATAATATGCTGCTGCTCCGCCTCGGCCAGGGTGACCGAATTGGCCGGAGCGTCATCCAGCCCCTGTAGTAAAGGCAATTGCAGCGTATTGCCGGAACTGATGATCACTCCGTGTTCAATCACATTCCGGAGTTCCCGTATATTGCCCCATCGACCAGCAGGGGGATGTCATCCAGCCTTTCCCGGAGAGGGGGCACTTCAATGGTAAAGACATTCAGTCGATAGTAGAGGTCCTTGCGGAAAGCGCCCCTTTGCACTTCTTTCACAATATCGCGGTTGCTTGCGGCCATCAGTCGAACATCGACCCGGATGGTCTTCGGGCTGCCAAGCCGCTCGAACTCTCCGTTCTGCAGCACCCGCAGTAGCTTGGCCTGCACATCCAGAGGTAACTCGGTAATCTCGTCGAGAAACAGCGTGGAATGATCCGCCAGTTCAAACCGCCCGATCTGTTTGGCCAGGGCCCCGGTATAGGCACCCTTCTCCCGTCCGAACAGTTCGTTTTCCATAAGGGCCGCGGGCAGCGAAGCGCAATTAACTTTCACCAATAATCGGCCTTTTCGTTTGCTCTGATTGTGGATGGCCTCGGCGATCAATTCTTTGCCGGTTCCGGTTTCACCGGTGATGAGCACCACGGCATCGGTGGGGGCAACCTGCTCTACCCGGCTGAGCACTTTTTTGAGCGGGGCGCTCTGACCAGTAATGTGCTCATAGATATTCTTCGCGGCCACCGTTTTCCTAAGGTAGATATTCTCCGCTTCCAGCCTGTCTTTTAGCTGCTTAATCTCTTCGTAGGCCTTCTCCAGGGATTTCTCGGTCTCCTTGCGGGCGGTAATGTCAATGGACACGCCCATCAAGGATTCCGGTTCCACAGACGATAAGCAATAAGAACGGCCGAGTGAGACCATCCAGCGAATCCGCCCGTCGGGGAGCACGATGCGGAATTCAGCCCGGGTGACCACGCTCGACTTCATGGCCTGATTCGTGGTCCGGCGCATCCTTTCCCGATCCTCGGGATGGATCCGGTTGATAAAGCTCTCGAAGGTCATTTCCTCTTCCGGGGCCACACTAAACAATTCCTTTGTTTTTTCGGTGGTCCAGAAGCGACCGCTGGAAACGTCCAAGATCCACAGTCCGGCTCCCGCGGAAGCCGCCGCCAGACTCAGTCGCGCCTCGCTTTCCCGCAGGGCCTGGTCGGCCCGCTTGCGGGCGATGGCATTGGCAAATATCTGAGCAATCACCTGGAGTCTTTTAACCAGCATCCCCGGCCAGTCCCGTTCCTCGCGCAAGGTAGCGAAAGCCATCTGGCCTAAGACCACCCCTCCGGCCATTAAGGGAATCACCACGGTGGACTTGGTCCCGTAGAAGCAGTAAGACTCACGGTCACGAGCGGCTTCCGGCGGGAGATCGGCCATTTTCGAAATGGTCAGGATCTCCCCCCTCAAGATTTTTTCCATGGTCCAGGGGAAAGATTCCTTGGTAGCAATCCGCTCCGGTATCGGCGCGCCTTCCTGCTCCTGATACTGATACCTGTGTGTCAGGGGATCATCGCTCCGGTTGGGTTCAGAAATTTGCCAGATGGTCGAGCGGTCAAAATGGAGGGATTCACAAATACGTCTTTGCGCGTCCTGGATCTCGGATTCCACCTGCTCGGCAGGCAGATTGATGAAACGCGCAGAGATTTCGGTCAGCAGCATCTCGAACTGCAGCTGCTCTTCAAATTCCGCACGCAGGACCGCATCTTCCTGGGTCATCCTGTCATTCCATTCCTGTGAGACAACATCAAACAGCGGTAGGCTCGGCATAATCAGCGGTTAAACAAGCCGATCCCCCGTGCTGAAAAATCTCACCGTTTTTTTAATAAATAAAGAAAATTTTTAAGGAAAGACCGGCAAAAGCATAGAATAGTGACAGATTGATGTCAACCATAAATTGGCTTCGGGTTCGGGAATGAGCGAACAGCGTCAGAGCATAGCAGTCAGCAAGGAAAAATTTTAAAAGGTTTGCTTAAAGCTGAACGCTAAGCGCTAAGAGCTTTTATAGCAAGCCCCCTGGCAGGAAAATGAAGGCTAAATTTCCTTGTCGACTTCGAAATCCCGTTCTAAACGCAACTCCGGGATGAAGGTTTCCACTTTACGGATTACCTCTTGGTATTTTGGTTTTGAGCGCCAGGCTTCCTCGTCTTCTTTGCTTTCCCAAAGCTGTAACCATAACTCCCCCCCCCGGCTCATCCTGGGCCATCGCTCTGAAAGCCTTGTGGAATCCCTTTTGGGTCTTGATGAGGGGCGACATCTCTTCGTCCCATATTTTCTTTCCCTTTTCTAAGTCATCGGGAGTGGTTGAAAAAAAAATTATCCTTATGATCATATCGTCTCCTTCTGATATTTTAAGGTCGTGGTGCCGTTATGGCTTACCTTTTTGAATGCTTTTCTTGGCAGGTTTTATTTCCTCCCATTCTACCTTCATCAGATCCTCAGGCTCCTTAGGATTTTTCTTCAGCCGGAATACTGACAAGACCGTCATAAGTATTAGGGAGGGTTTGAAGATGACCTTCACCATCTTAGGAATATCACTGGGCTCCAAAGTAACCCCTAAGTGCCACTTCACGGGCTCAGTAGTTTGAAAACGGGCCTCAAGGAAACCCTTGTCGGACCGACGTACGTACTCTAAGTAGCCTCTAAGTTCCTGGGTTCCAAGCCCTGTTGATCTAAACCGCACGTTATTTCTCCATTTTAATTGGTTATGATCTAGACAATCTTATTCTGGTTAAACCCTCATGCCCCCCTCCCTCACCCTCCCCCTCCGAGGGGCCTGCGGGGTGGCAGGGGAAGGGGTGGGGGTGAAAAGGTTATTTTTGTTTTGATAATAGCGAACGAATGATAAACCAGAAATTGCCTGGTTTCAGTATTTGCCAGGCCAGTATCCTCAAGTCTTTTTCCTGTAACCCCATTCGAGTGTGCCATTTCGTCGGCTTGGTCACATCTACGGCCAGAAGGATCACATCGTCCACCTTTTTCATGCCGACGATGACGGCATCGAGCTCTGTCTTACCTAAACCTGCAGAAGTTAATTTCATGCTACAGATATCCTTTCTCCCGGGCATTAGTTATGATCTCCGGCTCAGACCACCACTTTTCAATTCCCAGGTCTTCGGCCACGGCATTGGCCGCCCCATAGCCTGCCCCCCAGATCACGGTGCCGCCGGGATAAACGCTGGAGCCGGCCAGGTAAAGATTATCGATCGGGGTCCTGGTCTTTGAGCAGGATTCGTTGCACCTGAAAATCCCCATCTGCAGGGGATGATAGAGGCCCTGCTTATAGGAACCCTGAACCATATTGATGAATTTGTTTTCAATATCAACCGGCGTGGAAAGATATTTGCGCAAAATAACGTCTTTTTTCATATTGGGTGCGTATTTCTGAAGGGTATTCAGCATTTGCTCGGCCACGTTCTCTCGAAAAGCATAGTCATACCACTGTCCTGGGCCTTGCTGCAGATTGTAGGGAGTAAAACGGGAAAGAAGGCCCGTGTGTCTCCCCGGAGGGCATTGGGACGGGTCATGGACTGAAGGAAAACAACAGTTAAACCCGGCCTGGTCCCTTATTTCTCCGTTGAAGGTCGCCTCGTAATCTTTGATTAATTCCTCGGCCGTCTCGAAACCCAGAACATAAACCAAGGCCTTGTTGAACTCCGGGTCAGATGCGGCCGCTGTGAAATTGGGGGCTTCCTTCAAAGCCAGGTGCAGTCCTGTGAGACTGTACTTTTCCCACTGCCAACCATTGATCTGATCCAGAAAATCTTCATCCAGGTGTTCTTCTCCGACCAATTTTAAAAAGGTCTGATGGGGGTCAATGGTGCTGGCCACCGCTTTGGCGGCATGGATCAGGGTCCCATCCTCCAGCTCGACTCCCTTGGCTGTTCCATCCTCGACAATGATGCGCTTGATCCTCTGCGAATTCAGGATCATCCCGCCATTCTCGTAGATTACTTTCTGCAGGGCCTGGGCCACCATGTGGGTCCCCCTACTCACTAGCCGGTAATTGGTGGCCCTCTCCAGATAAAGCAGAACCAGATACCCCATGCCCGGCTGGTCATAGGCTACCCCCCAGTGCGTGCATAGGTAGAGCATCAGGGCCTTGACATGTTCGTTCTCAAAATACTCATCTATGATCTCCTGGGGGGATTTCTCGCCGTATTCGGACACTTCCCGGCCCAATTCCGTCATCTGTAATTTGACCACCTGGTCCAAAAGGGGCATGGGTGGAACATAGGTCCATGGCCCTATTAAACCAACGACTGCCCTCTTGGCCAAGGCAGTAAATTCACGGTAGCGGTCAGCGTCCCGTTTGGAAATTTTGGCAATGGAGTCACAGGTCTTCTCCAGATCGGAATAGAGACAAATGGATCTCCCGTCGGACAGGGGCATGGCGACCTGCAGGGAGGGATAGATATGCTCCAACCCATACTTTTTTTCAAGTTCAAGATCACCATAAACGGGGGCGTAATCCACCATCATCATGTATACGGCATGGGTGTTGTGCAAATAGCCGGGAGCAGTAACCGATTCCGTCATCAGGCCTCCGCCCATCTCGTGCCTTCGCTCCAGAACCAGGACCTTGAGTCCTGCTTTACTCAGGTAAGCGCCCAGTTCCAAACCGTTAGGCCCGGCGCCGATCACAATCACATCAACATTCTTCTGGGTCATTTCCCATCCTCCTCCATACGGTCAATCTCTGGGGAATACGCACTCCGCTCGATCGGGGTCGTGAGGCGGAGTTCTCCCTTCCGAAATCTCAGTTCCATTGAATTTCAGTTGGCCTGTCTTCTCTTATCACCAGGGATGGCCTTCCCACGGTTTTTTCAGACCAAAGTCTTCGGCGATTATTTTGTAGCAGTTATATCCCTGCCAACTGGATCCACATCCCACCGGATGCCAGGCCGATCCGGTGGCGTATAAGTTATTAATCGGCGTCCTGTGCCTGGCTAACTCCGGGACAGGCCTGAACTTTCCGATTTGACTCGGGATATTATCGATAACGGCCCAGTTGCCTTCCGGACCCATATTGGGCAGGCTTTTGGCGATGTCATACGGCGTCATAGGCAAATAACCGATCACTAACGTTGCCAGTGCTTGACGACCTCCTGGGCATGAGCCTTGGCATGCTCGTTCCACTGGTCTTCATTGAGCACATTCCCGGCTACAGTGAACTGCTCGGTAGTAGCGGCGAACTTCCCCTCCGGATACCGGAGTTTGTCGGCGCCAAAAGCAAAAACGGCAAGATTGAGATCAGTGGGAAGGACCCCGGACAGCCTGAGATGGGTCTCTCTGATTGTCGCCTCCGGGTCCTTGGTTATCAAAAAGACACAATCTGTTTTGTTTATATCCGGATTGGCATCGGCGGCCAGGTAATTCGGCTTCTCATTGAGCGACCAGTGGAAATAATCTATGACCGTATATCGGCGCTCCAATTTTTCAATTCGGCTTAACATTTGCGGATCAAAATACTCTTTCCCGGTAAGGCGGAAACACAAGGAGTAGGGATCCAGAGTGCTCAGTACCAGCTTCCTGGCCTTGACCTCGGTACCATCGGTAAGCCTGATGCCGGTCGCTTTTCCGTTTTCGATGATCACCTTGTCAACCGGATGTCTGGTGAACATTTTTCCCCCATTGGCCAGAAAAATTTTGACCGCCGCATGGGCCATGTTGTGAGCTCCGTGGTTGACATAGGCACCCTGTAAGGCAATGCCGAGGGTCCACATCAGCTGCACCACTCCCATTCCCGGCAAATGGGCGGGGCGCCCCCCGGACAAGGCTCCTCTCAACAGCAGAGAAATCAATTCTTTACTCTCGAACTGATCGTTCAGGACTTCGAACAAAGATTTCCCGGGCCAGGATGGATCAAACCTCGAGTCCTTGCTCAACCGGTCCAAAATATCCGTTTCCTCCGGAGCCAGCGGTGGATTATGAACCCACTCTACAAAAGCCGGAGCGAAAAGGTTATAAAGCTCCATTAGTCTTCGCCAGGAATCGGCATCCTTCTGAGAAAATCTGGCTATGGACTTGGCGCTGCGTTCTTGATCGGGATCCTCCAGCAGGTTGTACAGAAGAATGGAGGATTGGTCTTCAAATATGGCCCCAATACCGGTGTCGATATCGAGCATTCGGGTCATTTGCCCGTAATCTTCTTTCCATTCGGGGAAATCCCGTTCGGTGGCAAAATGATAATAAGGCCTGACTCCGACGCAATGGTAATCAAAAACAAAGCCCGGGACCGAGCCCTCGTCGCTGCACCAGCCCCCGCCAGCCTCGTGCTTTTGCTCAAATACGGCCACCTCCATCCCCCCGTACTTGGCTAAGTACATGGCCGTGATTAAGCCTTTCGCTCCTCCCCCAATGATCACCGCATCGTATACGCTGTCAGCCATTTTTACCCCCTCGCGTCCTTTCCCGTTCCTCTCTCACTAATCAAATAACTGGGAAGGAGTCTGAACACCTGATTATGTTTTTTGGTACCCTCCAAAGAGGAATCGCTATGTTTGTTTATAGTTCAATTTTAGTGCCAAGCGGGCAGAGGGAGATCAAGATCCGATAACTCTTTGTTATATTATAATTTATCAAAAGAGAAATATTTTCAGAGAAAAAGAAAGAAGGTTGTTATTCCGTCTTAAGGTCATTATAGTGTCCTTCATTCATTCCATCTCTCTTCACCTTCGCTCCCCCACTTTTAAATCCATGTTTTTCAGGTTTATGAATCTCTTAATGCAAAGCCACTCCCCCATCGACCACGAGGGTTTGTCCGGTCATAAAATCGCTCTCATCCGAAGATAGAAAGAGGATGGCTCCAACCAGGTCATCGGGCAGTTGCCGCCGCTTGATGGACCTCCGGCCTACAGCCATCTCGTCCACCCCGGGTGTGGCTATTAAAGCCGCAACCCCCTCGGTAATGGTGAAACCCGGGGCCACTGAATTGACATTGATCTTATAGTCGCCCAGTTCCCGCGACAAGGTCCGGGTAAGGCCGATGACCCCTCCCTTGGAGCTGGCGTAATGAATCAACCCGGGCGCCCCAAGAAAATGGGTTCCGGAAGAGATATTCACAATCTTGCCTTTTCCCCGCTCTTTCATAAAAGGAAAGACCGCTTTGCAGCAAAGGAACACGCCTTTGAGGTTCACGGACATGATCCTGTCCCATTCCTCCTCCGTGACCTGAAAAAAAGGCTTTGGCGCAATATCCGCAATACCGGCATTGTTGATCAGAATGTCTATGCCGCCCAATTCCCGAGCGCTTACTTTGGCCATTCTTTCCACATCGTCCCCTTTGGACACATCGCACTTGACGGCGAGTGCCCGTCGCCCCAGGGCCTTCACTTCCTCTGCCGTCGCCTCCGCAGAAGACAAGGCCAGATCCACGGCCACAATATCCGATCCGTTGGCGGCAAAGGCCAGGGCAACGGTCTTGCCGATTCCTCTTCCTGCTCCGGTAATAATGGCTACTTTATCTTTTAGTCTCATTGCTTTCCCTCCTCAGCCTAATTTTCTGCCGAGTCAGGCAGAATGCCTGACCTATTTTGTCCTTGAGCTATTTCTCAACCAATCCTTATGCCTCTTGGGGCACCACGAAGTATGAAAATAGGTTTTGGTTTTCCTTCAGCCTTCAGCCCTCAGCCTATTTTTGTATTAAAACATTCTCAGACTCGCCTCATGGGCTTCGGCCATAGTTTCGCGGAGAAGGAGGCCGCTGCCCTTGGCCGCCGCCTCGATTTTATTTACCCAAAGCGAGTACTCCCTGAAGGCCGTGATCATAGGCTTAATCTCATCGAGATAAATTCCATCAGCTTGACGATCTGACTTTACGGCTTGAACAATTGATTCAGCGGCCAGCAACCCGCTCTTCAGGCCAGTGCCTATTCCTTCACCGGTTATGGGCAGGACAAAGCCACCCGCTTCACCGGCAAGCAATACATTCTTCTTAGCAGGCAGGAAGGTGCCGGAAACCAGTCCTCCGGCTAATCTGGCCACTGCGCATGCTCCCCGATAAACAGGTTCTTGGTTTTGATCAAAGCCGCAGTTAGCGGTCAAATATTCTTTCGCCCATTGGATACGCTCTTTCGGCACATGGACCGTGCCTCCGAACTCCAATATGATAAGACTGTCTTTCTGATGGACCGCGAATCCGCCGGGAAAGGACTTCTGGAGATAAAACCAGTGAAAATATCGTGCCTCTAATTCCATGCTCCCTTGATGCCATTCCTCATAGGCTTGATTATAAGGAACCTTGAGCTGGGGGAATAAATATTTTCTGACGATAGAGGTGCCTCCATCAGCACCAATGATAAATTTAGCCTCGATCTCAAGGTTCTCGAGGCCTTTTTCATATTGAATTAAAAAGCCATGCTTCTCTTCTATAATCTCCGTAACCTTTGCCCCCTGGAATATCTTAACGCCTTTAGCACCCGCCTGCTCAGTCATCCAGAAATCCAAGTTTTTTCTAAAGGTAAGAGGGATGAAAAAGTCCAGTTTCTGGCCAGCCTGGTTGTCCAGGTCAGGAGTATGAAACAGGTAACCATTCAGTTGAGGGGGTCGGCTCAACACTGTCCCGGGTATCTCGCCAAATTCCTGTTTTATCAAAGTTTGAGCCAGCGGCCCGATGATCATGCCGGAGCATACCTTGTCTCTTGGCAGTCTCTTCTTTTCCAAGATCACCGTTTCCAACCCATGTTCTGCGCATCTCTTGGCGGCGGCGCTTCCTGCCGGGCCGGCGCCGATCACGGCCACATCTAACATCATTACCCTCCTATTGAGTAGCGGCCAAATTAGTTGAAGGACCAAACCCGCATAACCGATGAGTCGCCACGATACACGGAAAAAGGATTTAAGGGCCAAGGGCCTGCGACGACCTCAGCCGAGACGGATTGAAAGGCGTGGAAATGAGACCCCTGAATGATTAATTGCACGAACAATGCCAATCAATGAGATTTGTCTTAAAGCCGAAATGGTCCTAAAGATGATGTGCGTACAACCCAACAATATCAAGCGATAGGTGATGGTAGGAATCAAAAAAGTTACTCTAACCTGAAGAGCTTGTCAGTTGAAAAAGCCCGAGGAAGGACACTATGATGACTTAAAGACGCAATAGCAACCTTTTAAACTGCACCTAACCTATTAACTCGATCCTTAAGTTTCTTATAAATCCCCATATTACAAGCAGCTTATCCGCCCTTCTCCCAGGTCTACATTCTTTGGCACTGATATTGCCTAAGGTTTATAGTATCCTAATTCGTTTTTTTCATAAGTAGCAGAACTGTACTTAGATTGAGATACCTCCTCGAGTTTTCAGGCAATCTAAACAGGAGGACGAGTATGTCGCCAAATGAACAACCACTCGACGGGAAAGTCGCCATTGTGACCGGAGCCGGGAGAGGCATTGGCAAGGCTATTGCGAAGGCCTATGCCAGGGCAGGAGCAGCCGTGTGTTGTGCTGCGCGGTCAGTGGCTGAGATCCACGAGACCCTGGAAGACATTGTCGCTGCTGGAGGGCAAGGGCTGGCCGTACCAACGGATGTGACGCAAATAGCGGTTATCCAGCAGATGGTGAAAATGACGGTCGAAACATTTGGCGGGTTGGACATCCTGGTCATCAATGCGGGAGCGAGCGGGGAAAAGCAGCCTGTCGAAGATAGTGATCCCGAGATCTGGCTTACCACGCTCGAAATCAACCTGCTCGGCGCGTATTATTGTGCAAAAGCTGCAATACCTGACCTCAAACAGCGGGGGTCAGGGAAGATCATCACCGTGGGCTCGGGTCTCGGGCATCGCGGTATGGTTGAGCTTTCGGCCTATGCCTGCTCCAAGGCCGGATTGTGGATGCTCACCCGTGTGCTGGCCCAAGAATTGTCACCCTATAATATCAGTGTAAACGAACTCATTCCGGGACCAGTGATCACCAGGATGACGCAGACAGCTCAAGTCCAAAGCGTGTTTGACATAGAAGGCGAATGGGCCAAGACCCCGGAAGAGGTCGTCCCGCTTGCACTCTTTCTGGCCACCCAACCCGACATCGGCCCGACAGCCCAGAGTTTTAGCCTGATACGTCGCGACAACTGACCTCCCGGTCAGGCCTGTCAGGCGTAGCCAGAGTCGGTTGTTCTAGATGGGGGGAGGCCTTTGAAAAATGTAAATTTTTGTCCAACCAGAAGGGATACATCGAACAACTATTCATTTCCGTGCCGAAAAACACCGCATTCGACACCGCAGAGAAATGAGTTTCAGTACTTTCAGACAGATATATTACCGAATTATTTGGCCTTCTCACCTGGAGAGGAACAAGAAACAGAAGGAGATAAAATATGGCTGATGAAACATATGATGCAATCGTAATAGGGGGAGGCGCGAAAGGCTTAATTACGGCCATGTATTTGGCCAAGTATGGCGGAATGGATGTAGCCATATTCGAGAGGAGGCACGAGGCCGGGGGCGGCTGGTGCACGGACGAAATGGCCGCCCCTGGTTTTCTGGCGGACTACCATTGCAACGCCGTCAGGCCTCACTATCATTTGCCCACTGAACGAGACTTTCCCGAATGGACGGGAGAGTATAGGCAGATGACCAAGCATATTGACGGTCATCTCGGCATAGGGGCGATCTTTAAAGAGGATCACTCTTCCATCATTGCCTACGGTCTAAAAGATGATCCAACTCAAGAGCGCACCGCCAAGTCGATCTCAGAATTTTCTCCGAGAGATGGAGAGACCTGGATGGAAAAAGTCCTGGACCTTATCGGGGTTTTCACACCGGTTTTTGCAGAATGGGCACTCAATCCTCCGGTACCGCCAGGGGAGCTTGACGTTTTGGACCGGCTGATGGTGGACCCGAAGTTTGATCCTTCCTGGGCGGGTAAGTCGTTAATAGGGGTGCTACGCGACCTGTTTGAATCCGAGGCTCTGATCGCTATGCTGGTCAGGGCCGCCTTGTCCGGAGGACGCCCCGCCGGTATGCCGGGGCTCGGCGTATTACAACTTATGTGGACCCTGGGTATTGCCTTACAGTTGCAAAATGTCAGGGGCGGTACGCACAACTATGCCCATGCCGCAGTCAAGATTTTCCTGGCCAATGGGGGAAAAATGTTCACCAGGCACCCGATTGAAAAGGTGACCATAGAAAACGGAACAGCCACCGGGGTCAGGCTCACTGATGGTACTGAGGTTAAGGCCAGGAAACTGGTTTTGAGTACCCTGGACCCCTATTCCCTCTGTTTCCGCCTGATAGGCAGGGATTATTTTAACGGACAACTTTTACGTCGGGTGGAACATCTGGAAAGAAGAATTGCCTGCATTGCCTGGTATACCTGGGCACTTAAGGATCCGCCCGATTACGCGGCAGCCGTTTCCAATCCGGACCTGAACGACGTGGATGCCATATGCCTGATCAGCAAGGACCCGGAAGCGACCCTAAGGGAGACCAACCTTAGAATGGCGGGCATTATGCCCAGCCAGCTTCAACTGGCCTGTTTCGGAGCGGGGGCGACCGACAAAACACGGGTTCCGGAGGGAAAGACCAGCCTCATGACCGAGCAGTTTGTCTTACCGGCTAATTGTCTCAGCGAGGAGCAATGGCTCGAATTCAAAAAGTCCCATGCCGAGGCGGTAATCAAACATTGGCAGGAATTCGCCCCTAATATGAACTGGGATAACGTAATCGGCTATGCCTCCATCACACCCTACGATGTAGCCCGCAGCCTGCCGAATATGGCTCCGGAAGGTAACTGGGCGGTTATTGATAATATCCCCGGTCAAATCGGCAAGTTCAGACCGATTCCAGAGCTGGCCAGGCATAAAACGCCTATAAAGAACTTATACGCCACGGGATCGGCCTGGCACCCTGTGGGATGCGGAGCCGCCTGGCAGGGATATAACTGCTACAAAATCATCGCTGATGATCTCGGACTGGGAAAGCCGTGGGAAGGTCTGCCCTGGTAAAGGTGAAGCAGGCTGCCTGCGAGATTAAGAACCGGCCCAGCGAAGAAATGGAATCCATTGGAGAACGAGCTATAAAGCACTGATTTTTTGATTAAGCCATGGCAGGAGGAATAAAGAATGGTTCAACAATATGCTGATGTCATTATTATAGGGGCCGGCCCCAACGGATTGGAGCTTGGCGCTTACCTGAGTAAAGCCGGGCTCAAAGTGTTGGTCCTGGAGCGGAGGCTGGAGATGGGCGGAGGGTTGGCTACGGAATTTGTAACCCTTCCGGAATATGTGAATAACACTCATGCCATCTATATGATGATGGTTGACTACGCGCCGGTTTATACTGATCTTGAATTGGAAAGCAGGTACGGCCTGGAGCATATCTATCCTTCCTTGCAGGTGGCCATGCCCCTGTCCGACGGAAGGTCCCTTTGCCTCTATTCCGATTTGGAGAAAACCTGTGCCTCAATAGCCCAGATTTCCAAACGAGACGCCGACCGCTACCGCGATTTCCAGGCCATAGCCAAAAGGGCGGGCGCCGGTTTGATCGCCCCCGGGACCTATGTACCTCCCATGCCCCTTCTGGACCAGGTGGTCAAATTACAGCAAACGGAATTGGGCCGGGCAGTGTCTGAATATGGAGAGAAGTCTCCCAAAGAAATCATTGAAGAGTTTTTCGAAAATGAACACGTTAAGGCCTTGATGCTCTACCTATGCACGCACTGGGGGGTGGCTTATGATCAGCCGGGCATGGGCTATCTGGTTCTGCTTTATCTGGAGCGGGCCACCAACTACAGGCTGGTGCGAAGGGGAACCCACATGGTGGCCCAGGCCCTGCAGAAGGCGATCTACGCCAATGGCGGGATGATCCTGAATACCCAGAGGATCAAACGTATTATTATCGAGGATGAAACGGCTAAGGGAGTGGAGTTGGATGACGGGACCCTGATCCATGCGGCCAAAGCGGTGGCCAGTACTATTGATCCTCACCAAACCTTTCTGAAACTGGTGGGGGAAGAACATCTGGATGAAGATTTCCTGGAACAAATCCAGGGATGGCAATGGGAGAAGTACAGCCTGACCGGACTCCATCTGGCCTTGAAGGAAGCGCCCAATTTTACCGCCGCCCCTTCCGACCCGGAAATCAACAAGGCCCTGGTCTACGTCCTTGGTTTCGAGACGGCCGAGGAATTAATAAAAGATTATGATGCTATCTTCAAGGGAGAAGTGAGGGACCAGGCCGGGTTCAACGGCTGTTTTCCGACGGTCCACGACCCAACACAGGCCCCTCCCGGCAGACATACCGGAGTGCTCTCCCGAATGACTCCTTACCAGTTGAAGGACGGAGGCCCTGACAAATGGTACGACATTAAATTCAAAGAGTGGATGGCCGAGCAATCCCTGGCCACGCTTAACAAGTATGCGCCCAACATGAACAAGAACACCGTATTATGGAAATACATTTCCACCCCCATCGATATTGAAAATAAATTCATCAACATGGTCCAGGGCTCCTTTAAGCAGGGACTTTATCATCCTTTGCAGATGGGAATTTTCAGGTGTAATGAAGCCTGCTCACGGACTAGGACGCCGATAAAGAATCTCTATTTGGCCGGCTCCAGCGTATATCCCGGCGGCACGGTGATCTGGGGGGCAGGATATGGGGCGGCCAACGCCATGGCCGAGGACCTGGCCGTAGACAAATGGTGGCCTGAACCGGAAATAGTAACCAAAGCGAAAAATGAGGGGCTGCTGTAGGATAGGACTGTGTGGCAGTTAATGTAGTGACTAAGGAACCTATGGAACCATTGTACGGATATACCGGAAAAGCTCTGCGGGTGAATCTGAGTGAAAATCAGTTAACCATGGAGAATGAAGACGCCGGAGATATGAGAAAATTTCTTGGCGGCCTGGGGCAGGGAGCCCATATCCTCTACCACGAAGTTCCTCCGGGGGTGAAATGGTCTGACCCCGAAAACCGCATTATTCTCGCTTCCGGGCCTCTGGCAGGCACTAAGGTCATGGGCTCATCCAACTTCTGTGTCGTAACCAAAGGTGCCCTGACCGAAGGTCCGACTTCAACTCAGGCCAATGGATTCTTTGGTGCTTATCTCAAGCTGGCTGGATTCGATGCGGTCATCATCCAGGGTAGAGCGCCATCCATCTGTTACCTCTATATTCATGATGGTCAAGCCGAACTCAGGGATGCCAGGCACCTGGCCGGAAAGGATACCTGGGAAACCGAGGAGCTGATCAAAGAGGAACTGGGCTTCAAACCAGAGGCTATGAGTGTCTTCGGCATAGGTCCGGCAGGTGAGAACCAAGTGCGGTTTGCGGCACTGATCGGCGACCGGGGACACACGGCGGCTCACAACGGTCCCGGGGCGGTCATGGGTTCAAAGAATTTAAAGGCTGTTGCTGTGGCTCGGGGAGATAGGCCGGTTAAAGTTTACGACGACGCCCGGCTTTCCTCGTTGTCCAGGCAGATGTTTGAGACCATAAAAAAAGATCCGGCCTGGGATCTCCAACGTCGCTGGGGTACCCTGTGGATCATGGGCGCTATAGCGGGAGGCCGTCAACCCTACACCCCCCCTTTCAAGAACTACAGCACCACGGTTTGCCCTATGAGCGAAGAACAGCTAAAGACCTTTAGTCCTGAGTTTCTCAGAGAACGCCTCGCACTGGTTCGGCGCCGTCCCTGCTGGGGGTGCGCGATGCATCACTGTGACATCATACGTATCCCTGAGGGGCCTTATGCCGGTGCCGAGGGCGAAGAGCCGGAGTATGAAGGCCTGGCCGCCGTCGGAACTCAATTAGGGATCTTTGACGGCCTTACGGTCACCGCGCTCTGCAACGAGGTTGATCGCCTGGGGCTGGATATCAACGAGACGGGTTGGGTCCTGGGGATGGTCATGGAGTGCTACGAGAAAGGATTGCTTACTCGGAAAGATACCGATGGCCTGGAGATGACCTGGGGAAATGTGGGGGCGGTGCGGGCGATGATCAATAAAATCGCTCGCCGCGAAGGGGTCGGCGACACGCTGGCGGAAGGGGCCATGAGAGCCGCCCGGAGCATCGGCGGGCTGGCAACAGATTTTGCCATCCACACCCAAGGCGGCAATACGCCCGTGAGTCACGACCACCGCCGTTCCTGGTCCATGCTATTCGATGCCTGTGTATCCAATACCGGCACCAGCGAACTGCACCTCCAGCCACGGGCCAGTTCGGTGGGGTTAAGCGAGCCAAGCTCCCTCACCGCCCATAAGGAAATTACCTCCCTAGTCGCCAAGGCCAAGGGGGTTACCGCTTTCTTTGACTGTTTGGGCGTGTGCCGTCAGTCCAACCGGGAGGTGCCCGACCTGGTGGTTGGCATGCTAAATGCGGCTACGGGATGGGATTGTACATGGGAAGAGGCAATCCAAACCGGACTCCGTGCCGTCAATTTGCTTCGCGCCTTCTATGTTCGTCATGGTTATACACCCGACAGGGAAGCTCCTTCGCCGCGATACGGCTCAGCGCCCCCTGACGGCCCGGCCACCGGCATAGGAATTGCTCCAGTGTGGAATGAGATGATGGATATTTATTATCGTGAAATGGGGTGGGACCGAGCCAGCGGTAAACCGCTTCCTGACACCCTCCTTAAATTAAACCTTGCGTCAATTATTCCTGATCTCTGGTCAGAGTGATGGACAAAAGAAAAAACTTCTTATGTAGGAGATGAAGCCATGAGGCTAAAGGATAAAACAGCGATCATCACTGGTGCGGGAAGGGGCATTGGCAAAGAAATTGCGTTAACCTTTGCCAGAGAAGGAGCCCATATAGCAGCGGTTGACCTGACCTTACCGGAAATAGAAGCAACCGCGGCTGAGGTCCAAGCCTTAGGACGGCGGGCCCTGGCCATCAAAGCCGATGTCTCCAAATGGGATGATGTGGAGAGCATGGCGAACCTGGTTAACAAGCAGTTTGGCAAGATAGATGTTTTGGTCAACAACGCAGCGGTTTGGGCCGGGCTTAAAGGAAAACCCTTTTACCAGATTTCCGAAGAGGAATGGGATAGACTCATGGCCGTAAATGTAAAAGGGTTATTTTTCTGCTGTAAATCAGTTTTCCCTTTTATGAAAGACCAGGGAAAAGGCAAAATCGTCAACATTTCTTCGGCCGTGCATTTTATCGGGGCACCTTTTCTGGTTCATTATGCTACTTCAAAAGGTGGTGTTGTGGCCTTCACCAGGTCGCTGGCCAAAGAGCTTGGCGACTATAAAATCAATGTTAACGCAGTGGCTCCGGGTATTACTATGACTGAGGCGGGCAAAGAAAAGGGAACAAAGGAAATGCACGAGATGTTTGTGAGCAGGAGAGCTCTTAAGCGGCCGCAGGAACCGGAAGACCTCATGGGGGTGATCACCTTCCTTTCCTCGGATGAGAGCGATTTTATCACCGGACAAACGATCGTGGTCGATGGTGGAGTTGCTTTGCATTGATTATACAAAAGAGATCACCTGTTAACCATTAAGTAATTATCAGTCAACTCAGCGAGACCGGTGGCGCTATCGAGCTGGACTGATTATCTGACTGAAAGGAGAAAAAATGGTCGTTGAACCTTTATACCCGGAATTCAGCACCAATTATAATCTTTTACTAACGGCGTTCATGAAAAGGCCGGTGGGTATTTACCCCGATGATATAGGTGTCGTTTACCGAAATCCCACTAGTGGAAGGTATTTTCGATTAACCTGGCGGGAGTGGTACAGGCGGACCGGCCGATTGTCTAACGCCCTGACCGGACTTCTGGCGATTCATCCCGGCAAATCCCATCAGCCGGGGGATCGGGTGGGCACCATGGCCTTGAATCATCATCGTCATCTGGAACTTTATTATGCCGTCACCGGCTGCGGAGCGGTCCTGCATCCCATTAATATCAGACTCTCGTTAGACCACATTGTCCACACTATCAACCATTCCCAGGACAAGATCCTTTTTGTGGACGATGTGTTCTGGCCCCTGCTGGAAAGCATTTATGATCGTATAAAAAATACAGTAGAAAAATTTGTTTATATGTCCGACCAGCCCGGGTTTCCCGAATCAAGGATTGAACCGGTTTATGAATATGAGTCCTTACTCCAGGGACAATCCGCTGAGATGGACTGGCCCAACCTCCATGAAGATACTTATGCCACCCTTTGTTTTACCACCGGGACTACCGGTTTACCCAAAGGGGTCATGTTTACCCACCGTCAACTCTATTTACAAACCCTGCATATTATCGTCGGCGATTCTTTTGCTTCTGATCCTTCGTCTCTGCATCTGGGAGAGGCCGAGGTCCCAATACTCATTACCCCCATGTACCATATGCATGGCTGGTTTTTCCCTTTTATTTCGGTTTTTTCAGCCAATAAAATAGTCCTTCCGGGGGCCTTTACAGTGGAAGGATTCTGCGAATTGGTTGAAACAGAGAAGGTAACCAGCGCGGCCGTAGTGCCGACGATTCTGGCCATGATCATCGAATACCAAAACCTTCACAAATACGACCTAAGCAGTTTGAAGACCCTGGGAGTCGGCGGGGGTGCCTTACCCTTGGGATTAAAGATGAAGGCGGAGAAAATTATTCCTGGGTTTAACGCCACCTCCGGATACGGCAGCACTGAATCAGGGCGGGCCCTCCGGGCCTTTGTCAAGAAAACCGCGCTTAACTGGCCCGAAAAAAAACTGAATGAGATTCAAGTGAAAACAGGATTGCCGGTGCCCGGGGTCGAGTTGCGAATCGTTGACGAAAAGGGGAACCCAATCCCCCGGGACAACGAGACCCTGGGAGAAATATTGATCCGAAGTCCCTGGGTCATGGGGCAATATTTCAATGAATCGGAAAAAACGGCCGAGGTCTGGCGCGATGCTTGGCTTCATACCGGCGATGTAGCTAAAGTGGATCAAGAGGGTTACGTCACGATAGCGGACCGGAAGTCTGATATGATCCGCAGTGGGGCGGAGATGGTTCCGGCCATTCTCCTGGAAAATCTCACCACCACCGCCGAATTTATCCTGGAGGCTGCCTACGTGGGCATACCGGATGAAAAATGGGGACAGCGGCCTATGGCTATTGTTTCCCTGGTGCCGGGAGCCAAGGAAAACGAGAAGGATATCTTAAATTATTTAAAGACTGAAGGGGTGGAGAAAGGCAAGATCACCAACTGGATGCTTCCCGATTACATTCTTATATCCAGCCAAATCCCCAAGACCAGCGTCGGAAAATACGACAAGGTCACCATTAAAAAACAGCTGCCCGAATTGTTATCCAGGGCCAAGAAGACCAATTGAATGCGGCCTTAAGAGCTTCGTAAGATCGGGTGTATTCAGGTTATTCCGAATACGCCGAGAATCGATTCCAACCGCATAATCAGGCCATCCTAAAGATGGAATGGGACTTCGGTTTAAGATGGGGGTATTCTCAAATCATTGAGGGAAACGAGGAAAAGAGAATTATGAAACTAAAAGACCAGGTTGCCATCATAACCGGCTCAGGCAGCGGAATCGGGAGAGCGATAGCCATCGCCTTCGCCCGGGAAGGAGCGAAGGTGGTGGTCACCGATATCAATGAGGAGAGTTGTTTGAAAGTCTTGGCCGAGGTGAAAAAATACAGCCCGAAGAGTATGACGATGAAGTCGGATGTTTCCAGGGGAGATGAGGTCAAAAAATTGGTTGATATCACCCTGGATCAATATAAAAAAATTGATATCCTGGTCAATAATGCCGGAACCGGCACCGTTCATTTCCTGGAGGATATCCCGGAAGAAGACTGGGACCGCATTATGAGTATCGATTTAAAGGGGGTATTTTTATTCAGCAAAATGGTCGGGAAAGTCATGATAAAGCAAAAGAGGGGGAATATTATCAATATCGCCTCCACCTCCGGCCATTCACCTCATCTACAAGGAAATGCCTATAGTGTAGCCAAAGCCGGGGTGAAGATGCTGACCAGGCTCGCCGCTTTGGAATGGGGGAGATATAATATCCGGGTCAATTCCATATCTCCCGGATTCGTCAGGACACCGGGGACGGAAATCGTCTATTCCGATCCTGAAAGACATAGAAAGAGGGCTGAAGTGATCCCGATCAAGAAAATTGGGACTCCGGAAGATATTGCCAAGCTGGCCCTGTTTTTAGCCTCTGACGATTCCGCCTATATTCATGGGGAAGATATTGTTATTGACGGGGGTTTCTTGACTACCCTTTATCAACAAATTCCACCCCGGCCACCCAACAAATAGGCACTGCCTCGAATCAAACTTTGACTGGACTGGGCCGGGATAGGGCGATAAGTCAAAAGACACTATGATGACCTTAAGACGAAATAAAAACCTTCTTGCATCTTCCTGGGACATTTTTGGCCAGGCACTATTTCTATAATAAATCATAGTTACAAATAGTTACCATCTATTGGTTCCCCTCAGTCCCACCTGGCACCATTATTGTACTCTGTACAAGTAGGATGCTTTTCTTCTGAAAATAACATCGAAAGATAGGAGATGACCAAAATGAGAGAAACTAGAATGACCGAGAAATTGATTGTAACCGTCGCCACCACCGGAGCAATCCATGGGAAGGCAGCCAATCCTAATCTTCCTGAGCAGCCGGAAGAGATTGCTCAAGCGGCTTATGAAGCCTGGAATGAGGGCGCCAGTATCGTCCATATCCATGCCCGGGACAAGGACGGTGCCCCGACCTCCGATCCTGAGATATTAAAGGACATCGACCGACGAATCAGGGAAAAGAAATGCGACATCATTATCCAGCATAGCACGGCCATGGATTATGTGCCGCGGCTGCCGAGTGATGGGAGGATAAAGGCCATTGAAATGAACCCGGAGATGGCCACTTTGGATATTACTATTCCGCGAATGGCCGCCTTTAGCGGGGATCAAGTATTCATAACCACGCTGGCTGAGATCGAGATCGGCGCCAAGGCCATGCTCGAGAGAGGGATAAAAATTGAGATTGAACTCTTCAACCCGGTTTTGATGGATGAAGTCTACTACCTGATCAATAAGGGCCTTTTGACCAAACCTTACTGGATCAATTTTGTTTTGGGGATGCGCCGGAGCAATCGGGCCTACATGGGTTATTCCCCGAAGCTTCTAATGCAACTCGTGGATGAACTTCCCCCGGATTCCATGTTCAGTAGCATGGGGATCGCCGGTGATGAAATGTCCGCCACCGTGCAGTCCATCCTGTTGGGCGGCCACGTACGCGTTGGTTTTGAGGACAATATCGTTTACAAAAAAGGACAGCCCGCCGAAAGCAATGCCCAATTGGTAGCCAGGACAGTCCGTATCGCCAGGGAGATCGGGTGTGAAATTAACACCCCGGCCGAGACCAGAAAGATGCTGGGCATCTCTCAGTTGGCCAAGCTTTAGTTATTATTATCCAGTCTTGAGCTATTGCTGTAGACCATTGAGGATAATTATGTAAAAGGCCGAGGACCGGTGGGCCCGGTTTGACAGCCCGTTCCTCGGTTTTTTCCCTCAGATTATAAATTTTCGTCTTCTTTGACCTTGGACAAAATTGAACATTTTTCAATGGTCTCAGCATGGCCACGGACCCCGCCGATAAATCCCAACCATAGATTCGCAGGCCAGGGGAGGCAGTGTCTTTGTGGAAACGAAGATAGAAGTACCCATACTCAGAATAAAGGGTTCATCAGTCGAGGATTTGATCGATGAAGTAGCGACTGAATTACCCATCAGACTCATCCTGAACGGGGAACCGCTGGTCACGCTCCTCTGTACCCCATCGGAATTGGAGGAACTGACCGTGGGTTTTCTCCTGTCCGAAGGATTACTGCGCGAAAAATCATCGATTAAAAAAATAGACCTCAATGAGCCCGAGGCCACGGTTCATATCGAGTTGAGCGATCTTCCCCGGGATTTTTCAAAACTCTTTGAAAAACGGACCATCTCTTCCGGTTGTGGTCAGGGTGTGACCTTTACTCAGTACAGGATGGAGGCTGACCGCAGGATCGGGGTCCAGTGCCCGCTCTTGAGTCTTGATGACATCCGGCAGCTGTTGAAGACCTTTCGGAACCTCTCTTCGCTCTACCTGGAAACCGGGGGGGTCCACAGTGCCGCTCTGGCGAGAGGCCAAGACATTCTGTTCTTCTCCGAAGACATCGGCCGTCATAACGCGGTAGACAAACTCATCGGCAAGGCCTTCATGAAATCCGTTTCCATGGAGAACAAGATTTTGCTGACCAGCGGCCGGGTGACCTCCGAGATCATGACCAAGGCGGGTAGAAACCGCTTCCCCATTCTTATCAGCCGTGCCGCGCCTTCCTGCATGGCGATCAGCTATGCCGAAGATATGGGCATCACCTTGATCGGCTTTGCCCGGGGAGAACGTCTGAACCTATACAGCTGGCCCAAAAGAATTAAACTCGATTGAGAAAAAGAAAAAAATGCTCAGTGCTTAAACCTTCATTCAAAAAGACACTATCATGACCTTAAGACGGAATAGCAACCTTCTTATAGATTTCTCGTCATCTTTCCTCTTTGGTCCATTTTCAATAAACATCATAATTACACATAGCTATCCATCCATGAATTACGCCGGTCAGGCTTGGCATTAATATTGAACTATATTCAAATCATGATGATTTCTCTGCTCAAAGTTATAACGCTTTCCAATAAACGGGATGCCCTTCTGGAGGTCCTCCGGTCTGTGATAGACCACACCTGGGGATTACCGGGTTGCCTGGGCTCCGCCTGCTACGAGGAGAAAAAAAGCGAGGGCGCTGTGCTGTACGTGGAGCAGTGGGAGACCAAAGAAGGTCTCTATCGGCATATTCAATCAGACCTTTATCTCCGGGTGATCTCCGCCATGGAACTGGCCGTCGTCGAGCCGGAAATCCGGTTCCATGAGGTTTCGCAATCGATGGGAATGGAATTGATTGAGAGCCTGAGAACAGATCCCCGCCTTCCTACCCTTCTCCGAGAGGGTGAAGTGAGTTGAGTTGAAAAAGGTAAGAGAAGAGAGCTAAACGACTATGGCACAACCGATGTCCGGCGAAGAAATTCTGGCCAAATTCACTAAATGGACGACTTCCCCCGGTGAGATTTTAACCCGTTGGAAGGAGAAAAATAAAAAGAGGATCATCGGTTGTTTCCCCATGGATATTCCGGATTATTCGGAGCGTTATCGACGACAGTGCCAGAGGAAAACTGGACTTTCTGGACGGCGTCATCAGCTACGAAACCTGTCTTCAAGCCCGCCACTTGCCTTTTATAGTCCAAAAGACCGGATGGCACGGATATTATCAGCGAATTTTTTTGCCCGGATCAGTCGTCAGCGAAGCCGGCAGACAATTCATGATAGATAACCTCAAGAGGTTAACGGAAAGCCTAGAGAGCTTCACCGGCCAAGAAATCAGCCGTGAACGCCTGAGCCAAAGCATTCTCATCTATAACGAGAACCGGGGCCTGCTCCGGCAACTCTATCAGCTTAGAAAAAGGAATCCGGGCCTGCTCAAAGCCAAAGAGGTCCTAGCCATCGTTCACTCCAGCATGCTCATGTTAAAGGAAGAACACAACCAAATGCTTCAGCGGTTATTTCCGGATCTGGAAAAAAGAGCACTTAAACCCGAATCAAGGGCCAGGGTCATTCTTTCAGGGAGTTTATGCGAAGCTCCCCGGAGCTTTATCCTCGATTTGATCGAAGAGGCCGGTATGGTGATCATAGACGATGACCTCTATACCGGTTCCAGGTATTTTATTAACGATGCCGGAACGGATGAAGACCCTCTCGAAGCCCTCACCAATCGATACCTAAAGAGGAACCCCCCTTCCCCCACCAAGGTCGATTCCGAGATGGATTGGAGCGATTACCTTTTCCAGATGGTCACTCAGAATGAGGCGGTTGGAGTGATCAGCCTGGTGGTGAAATTCTGTCCGCCCCACCTGGCTTACTACCCTGATATTGAAAGGAAACTATCCCGGGCCGGGGTTCATACTATGATGCTGGAAATGGAGCACGAAGTGACTTCGCTGGAGCAAGTCAAAACCAGGCTTCAAGCCTTTGGGGAATCTCTGGAGACGACCTGATGGAAAAACCCTTTACGACCAACCGATTGAAAACCACCCCGATCATGAATCAAATCGTCTCCGATCACTGGGAGAGCCTGAGACGGGCCAAAGAGGCGGGAGTACCCACGGTATGGTCCATGGGCATGATGTCTTTGCTGCCCCGAGCCGTCGGTATCCCAACCCACACCTATGCCACCTACGCCAGCCTGGCAGCCAGGTACGACGCTACCGATGCTTTGCTGGAGGAAGCCGAGGCGGACGGTTATTCACCGGAGGGGTGCTCTTACTTCAGGCTCCATTTAGGTCTTCTCAGCGCCATCAGCAAGGGAAAGCCGGTAAGACCGGAGATGAAGCTTCCCATACCGGACTTGGTTATCAGTCCCCGTATCTGCCCGGAACATCCCCAGATGATGGACGCGATTCACCGCCGCTCCGGTGTTCCTGTCGCCTTTGTGGATACGCCGATTTATGGTGGTGATGCCGACATGATGGAAAAGGTCGTTCATTATATCGTGGAGGGTCTACGGGAATAAGAAATCAATGTGTGGAACTGTCCAAGACGATTCCCGCCCCCTGGTCTTTTTTTGATATGTGCGTCACTTCCGGAGCGCTTCAGAACTTCGGGGGAACTCCCGTGGCCCTAAACTATCTCGAGCAGCTCCTGGCCGAGTTAAAAGAAAGAGTGGCCCAGGGGATCGGCAGCGTGGAGCCGGAAAAATATCGCCTGCTTTACGATGCCGCCTTCATGATGTGGCGCTGGTTTGGGCCTTTGGCCCGGAAACTGACCCAGGCGGGTGCCTGCCTGGTCACTTCCCGATACATCAACTTTTTATGGCCCTACCCCGAGGATATTGATCCCGGTAACCCGTTGTATTCTTTTGCCAAGGGCTTCCTGCGGGGAATGAACTGGCCGACCGCGGAAGAAGGGGAAAGATTGATCGCAGAGTTCATCGAAGACTACTCCATTGATGGGATTTTCGCCCTCAACGCCCGCACCTGCCGGGGGGTCGGCGCCTTTCAGGATATTTTGAAAGAAATGGACCGGGGGTTCGATGTGCCCGGGGTCATCATTGATGCCGATCAAATTGATCCCAAGTTTTTTTCTGAAGCGCAGCTGGACATCAGACTCCAGGCTTTATTGGAGACAATAGATGCTCGAAGAATAAATAAAGCCGCAGGGATGAGGTAATGGGCGCCATCGTTGCCGGGATCGATGTAGGTTCGTTGACCACCAAGGTCTTGCTCATGGATTCCGCGGAAAAAGACAGGGTTTTATCTTTTCATATGGTCCGGAGCGGCAGCGACTTCCGGAAGGCCATGGAAACGGCCGTGGAGGAAGCCTTGAAATCGGCGGGGCTGCGGCTCGAAGACATTCGGTTCGCCGTTTCGACCGGTTATGGCCGGGAAATAGTGGGATTTTCCAACAGCCGGGTGACCGAGATCACCTGCCATGCCCGCGGGGCGAAACACCTTTTTCCCGAGGTGCATACCGTCATTGATATCGGGGGCCAGGACAGCAAGGTCATCAGTATTGATGACCGGGGCGGGGTTGCTAATTTCACCATGAACGACAAATGCGCTGCCGGGACCGGACGTTTTCTGGAGGTCATGGCCTCCGCGCTCGATGTGGAGATAGGTAAGCTGGGAGAGTTATCGGCTCAATCGCAACAGCAGGTCAAAGTGAGCAGTATGTGCACGGTTTTCGCCGAGTCCGAAGTCATCTCTCTCTTATCCAAAGAATGCAGCAAGGCGGATATTGCCGCGGCCATCCACGAGGCCATTGCCAGGCGAATTACCGGCATGGTCAGTCAGGTAGGGATGAAGGAAAGAGTGGTGATGGTCGGAGGAGTGGCTAAGAATAGCGGAGTGGTCAGAAGTTTGGAAAGAATGCTGAACACCACCTTTCTGATACCCCCGGAACCCCAGATCAACGGAGCGCTCGGAGCGGCTCTTATTGCGGCTGAGCGGTTGCAATGAAACTATTGCCGACTATTCCGGTTTCAAGGTCTGGTATTGAAGTTTGCTTTCCACATATGGACCAAACCTTGCCCTGGACCGTCATTCCGGCGAAAGCCGGAATCCAGGACGTCTTTGGAAGAACTTCTGGACCCCGGCTTTCGCCGGGGTGACGACCTGATGGGATTGCTTGAAAAGGTAGGATTTTAACACAATAAATTAAAAAGGAGAGAACAATGGAAACCAAAATTTTAGGGATCTGCGCCAGTCCCATCAAAAAAGGCAACGCGGAGATCTTTCTGGACACCGCCCTCAAAGCCGCGGAGACCATGGGCGAGGTGAAGACGGAAGCGATCAACATCAGGAGCTTAAAAATTAAAAGCGGCTGTATCCACTGCCACTGGTGTGAGGACAAGCAGCAGGCGGACCTGCCGCCTTGTGTCATCAAGGATGATATGGTTGAAGTTTGGCCTAAGATCATCGAAGCGGATGGCTTCTTGTTTTCGTCCCCGGTCTACGGCTCCAATCCTTCCTGGCTGTACAACATGTTCATGGACCGCTGGCGGTGTCTGGCTCACAGCAACTACTTTCAAGGCGCCCTGGACAACAAAGTGGTCGGTAATCTGGCGGTCCTCTGGTTTAGGGAATCCGGGGCCGAGACCTGTCTGCTGAGCATGATGTGGCGTGTGTTGACCATGGGCATGATCCCGGCCTGCGGCTTCAACTCCCGTAAATACGGCGCCATCGGCTATTCCACCCCTCAGGGAAGCGGGGTGCTGCCCAAGCTGGCCGAGGGAGAAAAGCCGGACAAGCACCTGGTGCTCCAGGATAAACATGGCCTTCAGTCAGCCCGCATCATCGGACGAAGAACGGTGTTTCTGTCGAGAGCCTTGAAGCAGGCCAGGATGGATGAAAATGAAAGAATACGTTCTAAAATGGCTATATCGGGCAGGGCCTAGATTGGACGAAGATCAAACCGATCTTTAGCGAACCAATAATAACAATTATTGGTTCGCTAAAGAAAGGGGAGTCATTTCCCGGCAGGCCCGCCGGAAAGCCGGAATCCAGGTGAATTTATATTTCAAAAGTAAACCACTCCAAGCTTATTTGGAGTTATTTCCAAACTAAAGGAGAAAGACAAATGAACAAACGCTCATGGTTGGTAGCAGTCCTTGTTTCAGCGTTAATCCTCAGCGGGGTGATGGGGGCCCAGTCGGTCTCTGCCGCCGAAACGAAAATTATTAAAATAGGGGCATTGCTTTCTTTGAGTGGTCCCCCCGCTCCTATAGGTGACATTAATAAGAAGGCTTTAGACATCTACTCTCAGATTTTGAATGAGCGCGGTATTAAGGTAGGGAAAGATACCTATCGGCTGGAACTGATCTACGCCGACGATCAATTTTCCCCCCAAGGGGCCGTGGCGGCGGCCAATAAGTTAATCTTCAGCGATAAAGTCCAATTTTTAACCCACTATAGCCCGTCTAATGCCGCCTTATCGCCCTTGACCAACGCCAATAAGGTCATTCTGGTCGGCCGGACGGCCGGAGGGTTTATCTATAATGCCAAAACAATGCCCTACAACGTTTACTTCAATTTAGTTGCCGAAGTCTGGCCTGGACTTGGCTACGCCGCCTGCACGGCCATGCCGGAAATCAAAACGATAGGATTGTTAATCTCAACCGCCAATAAAGGCATACTCGATGACCAGATCCATCGCATAAAGACCTTTATCGAAAAACGCAAAGGAAAGATTTTGGAACCGATCTGGTACCCGCTCGGGACCCAGGATTTTACCCCTTATTTGGCAAAACTGCACGAGGGGAATGCGGACCTGGTGATGGTAGCCGGTCCCGCTTCTGATGCCATGGCCGTTTCCAAATTACGACAATCCATGGGGAAGAAATACCCGATCACTCAAACCGGCGGGTATGCCAATCTGAAAGCGTTTATAGCCGCCATGGGTTCCTTTGAATTCTCGAACAACATTGTTTCTGAGTATAATGCTCCCTGGGAATACAAAGTGACCAAGATTTCGCCGAAACACCTGGCCGATATGAAAAAATTCAGAGACCTTTGGATAGCGAAGTACACGGATCCCATTGAGACGATCAGCACCATTCCTTTCGGTTATACAATGGGTCAACTATCGTTAATTGTGGAGGCCCTTCAACAGGCAGGCACTACCGATCCGGATGCACTCATGAAGACCTTACGCGGCGGTACCTTCGACAGCCTGCTGGGCAAATTCAAGATGACCGGGCAGAAAAAACACGGTTCCCCGGTCTTCTTTGGAAGCCCGGGCATGGCCTCGATTCTCAAGAACGGAAAAGAAGTCTACCTGGGGGAAACGCCCATAACGGACGTGGATAACCTGCCATAGCCATCACTCTTCTTGAGTAAAGTGTAAGGAAGGAACCTATGCCTCCTACTGAAATCTGGGTAAATGGACTGGTACTGAGTTGTATTTATATGACCATGGCCTCCGGGTTGGTGCTCATATTCAGTATCACGAGATTGTTGAACTGGTCCCACGGCCAGTTCTACATGATCGGTGCCTATGGGGCCTATTTTAGCTTCGTCAGCCTCGGCCTTCCCTTTCTGCTGAGCCTGATACTGTCAGGCCTGGCGATGTGCGCTATAGGCATAATCCTGCAACAGTTTATTCTTCGCCCTATCGCCAAATCCGTTGGGAGGCAGGTTCTCGGCCCGGTGTTTGTCGGTGTGGCCACTATTGCCCTGTCCATGCTGCTGGAGGGGGCCGCCACCCTGTTTTTCGGCGCCTTTCCCCGGGGGATGAATAGTCCCTTTAAGGGCGTAGTGGCCATCGGCAAGGCCGGTGTAAGCTATCAGCAGATCTTTGTGGTGGTCTTTACCATCGTCTTGTTTGCCGTGATGTATCTGGTACTGAATAAAACCAGAGCCGGACTGGCCACCAGGGCCACAGCCCAGGACCGGCACACGGCCGGCCTTTACGGGATCAAGGTCTCGAGAATCGGGCTTCTGGTCATGGGGATCGGCTGCAGCCTGGCCGCCCTGGCCGGTGGTATCGTAACCCCCCTTTTCTCGATCGATCCCTTCATAGGATCTCAAGCGCTCTTTATGACCGTTCTGGCCATTGTCATCGGCGGCCTGGGCAGTTTAATCGGTGCCATTCTGGGCGGGTTGATACTGGGTTTCCTTGGGAGCGTCGTTTCTTACTACATCACCTATTTCTATGAGATTGCCCTCTTCGGACTCGTGGTGCTGGTCTTACTGGTCAGACCGCAGGGGCTGTTCGGCCAGGCGGAAACAGGGCAAGCTGCGGGATCTCCGGGGCAAAGTCCTCCCATGAACCTGGTGACCCTGGCCCCCGGGAAGCATACCCTCACGGTCGTCGCCGGTTTGGTGGTCGCCATATTTTGCGAGCCGGCGGTAACCAGCAACAACTTTATCCTTTCCCTCTTTATTTCGGCGGCGGTCTGGTCCATAGCCACCATGGGGTTCGGGCTTATCCTGCGGACCGGCCAGTTCAGTCTGGGGCAGGCGGGCATTATGGGGCTCGGCGCTTATTTTTCAGGCATCTTAGGTTAACATTTGGGCCTTTCTTTTTGGATAAGCCTTCCGCTGGCCGG
>JACQYK010000036.1 GCA_016208255.1 Deltaproteobacteria bacterium
TGGCTCCTGGGGGGCATCCTCTTTCTTATTCTTTTCCTGATTCATGGCGCCAACTGGCTGGCCATCAAAAGCGAGGGGAGGCTTCAGGAAAGGGCGATCAAAACCGGAAAGAAATTATGGCCCCTTCTGTTAATCGTTGCGGTCATCTTTCTGGCGGCTAGCTATTATTCAACCCCGCTTTATGATAATTATTTCAATCATCCCCTGCTTTTCCTGGTTATCCTGGTGACGGTCCTGGCCCTGCTGGGGGTCCGTTTTTTTCTGCGTTCCGGAAGCTTATGGAAGGCCTGGTTTTCTTCCGGCCTGACCATCGTCGGGGCCACCTTCTTCGGGGTCATTGGCCTGTATCCGAATATGTTTCCCTCTAATCTGAACCCGGCTTACAGCCTGACGGCCCACAATGCCTCGTCCAGTCCCCTGACCTTGAAAATTATGCTGATCGTGGCCCTGATTTTTGTGCCTGTTGTCCTGGCCTATCAGATCTGGACCTATGTCCTTTTTAAAGATAAAATTACCAAAGAAGATTTGAATTATGAAGAATCTTATTGAATCTAAAATAGAGGATCCATTGAGGCTACCCGGAGCGGGCCTTTTGCTTAAAAACGCAGGTAACACGTTAGAGGTTTACAAAGAAAATTTTTATTCACCGCAAAGCCGCGAAGGACTCGGTCTTTGCGCTCTTTGCGTCTTTGCGGTGAGACTTCTTTTTAATAAAGCTAAACTGATACAATCAAAAAAGGAGGAATCAAAATGGAAACATTAGTCATCGAAAATCAGATTGGAGTCGCTAAGGGTACCGATGTGGAAAAGGAAGTCATGGATAATTTCCGGGGCGAGACCGCCGAGGTGGGTCTTTACCTGGCCATGGGCCGGCAGGCCGAACGGGAAGGCTATCCCGAAGTGGCCAGGGCCTTGAAAGATATCGCCTGGGAGGAAGCCAACCACGCGGCCCAGTTCGCCGAGCTGAACGGCCTTATAACCCCCAACACCAAGGAAAACATCGAGCGGATGCTGAAGGGGGAACGGATGGCCAATAAGGGCAAGCAGGAGGCCTCAATAAAAGCGGCCCAATGCGGTCTGACTTCCTGCCAGATCTTTTTCGGCGAATCGGCCATGGATGAAGGCCGTCACGCCCGGGCCCTGGAAGGACTTTTAAAACGCTACTTTTAAAGCATGTCTATCGGGGCCCGACCAAAGAAAAGGAATGGATCTGTTTATTGAAAAAAAATAAAGCCGTTCCCTTTAATAATTGATAGAATCACAAAAAGTCGTCACCCCGGTGAAAACCGGGGTCCAGGGTTTTTTAAGTTATTGAGTTCTTGGATTCCGGCTTCCGCTCGACTTCCCCTGGAAGTCTTTTATTGAGGTCATATTTAAGATCAGGTCTGGTACAGACCGCCATTAACCTGGATGGTTTGTCCGGTCATGTAACCGTTGCCCACCAGCATCAGGGCCACATCAGCCACCTCTTCCACGGTCCCCAAACGGCCGATGGGAATACGGTCCGGTCTGGCCCTGATACTTTCCTCCAGGCCCCGGGGTTTGGATATTCCGGCATTGTTGATAAGGATGGATATGATTCCCAGTTCCTTCTCGATGGTTTTGACCAATCGGCTCACTGCTTCCGCCTGGCTGACATCGGACTGCAGGGACAGGGCAATGGCCCGGCCGATTCCCCGGCTGGCCCCGGTTACGAGAGCGATCCGGCCGTTTATTTCCGTATTCATTTTTTCGTCCCTTCTTTAACAGGATCAGGTGTCCTGAACAGTTCAGGGTTGGCGTATTTGGTAATGTCAATGGCAAAATGGACGAACAAATCCTTTTCGCCCGGGATCGGGAGCCAGTAAGAATCCACGAACCGCTTGCTGGGGGCATAGTAGCCGACGGATCTTTTGCCCACCCCCTCTTCCAAAGCCGTATTTCCCAGACACTGTTTATGAATACAATCATCCCCGGATAATTGATAGCATTTCATTCCCGGTCGAACCCCCCGGTCTTTGGCGGTCTGGTTGAAGTCCACAATATCCCTGTCTTTTCTTAAGAGAAAAACAGGGGTCGGGAACATGTCCCACATCAAATGAAAGGCTTTTAAAATCTCCGGACTGACTTCAGTGCTTTCCGGCTCCTGACTCTTTTCCATTATTGCTCCTTTCCATGCTCATCGTATAAATTAATACAACTAAAGCTATTTAAAATTGGGAAGGTCATAGGGGGTCTTGTTTTTTGGGGTTGTCCACCCCAAGCCATGAGCTTCTTTGCCGGGCCAATTGTTTAACTTGCTTCAGAGGCAGGCCTTCACCATTGCCCGAAACGGGCTAGGGTGGATGCCCTGCCTCAAATCAAACTTTGCTGGACTGACCGGATCGGATACTCATAATTACCCTTTGGACAATCCCCAAAAAACAAGACCCCCTATGACCTTTGTATAAAATGTTAGAGATAAATCCTCGGATTTCTGATGTAAAAATCTAACTTGTCCTCAATAGTTTTCATAAAAAGATCCGTTCTCTTTATTTAAAATAGCTGGGCCAGGCCTCCCCGCAACCGCAGCACCCGTTTCACCGCCCGGGGTATCTCCTCCTTTCGATGGGTCACATAAATCGTGGTCACCTTCCCGGTTCGGATCAATTCATCCACAGCTTCCAGAAAAACATCCCGATGGGCCGGGTCAAGACCCTGACAGGGCTCGTCGAGGATGAGTAATTGCGGCCGTTTCACCAGGGCCCGCGCCAGCAGGACCATTCGTTGCAGTCCGGTTGAGAGGGCACACAGCGGATTGTCCACGAATTCCAGGAGCTGGAATTCTGCCAGCCACTCGAGCACCGCGGCGCGCCTCTGCCGGCTCGGTTTCTGAAATAGACCGATCGTGTCATAAAAACCCGAAGCCGCCACCTCAAAACAGGTTGCCTCATCGTCAAAGTGCAGATGCAGCTCCGGCGAAACCCAGCCGATACGCCTCTTGATCTCCCAGACCGACTCTCCACTGCCTCGCTGCCTGCCGAAAACCGCCATATCGTTGCCATAGACCTGCGGGTTGTCGCCGAGAATCAGACTCAGCAAGGTCGTCTTCCCCGATCCGTTAGGACCCAGCAGCGCCCAACTCTCACCGGCCCGCACCGTCCAGTTAATATCGCGGAGAATGACCCGGTCCTCATAACGCACCGTCACCTTACGCAATTGCACCAGCGGTTTTCCGCTGGACTTCCCACCTGGGTTGCGGGGTTGTCTTTTCTGTGTTCGTGCTCGCGGTAGGAGGCCCTTGCCGGCAGCCGCCACCGGTCCGCTGTCTGCCGGTTTGTGACTGACGGATGTTTTTCTGCCGGCTGCCAGCAGTTCTTTAACCACCGGGAGGGCCAACACCTTCGTCCGCGGCCCGGCTGCTATGACCTGGCACTCCCGGAGGAACAATAAATGGGTCACGCGGCGCGGCAAATCCTCGATCCGGGCCGTGATAAGCAGTACCCGCAACGGTGTCCGCATAAGCTGATTCAGTAGTTTATGAAAATACTTCCGTGTCCCCACATCCAGGCCGACGAACGGCTCATCGAGCATGAGCAGCCGCAACGGGCGGCAAAGAGCCCTGGCCAGTTGGACCCGTTGTCTTTCCCCATTGGACAGAGAAATCAATGTCCGGTCCAAAAAAGGCTCGATTCGCGACAGTCTCATCGCCCGGCGCCTCCGCCGTTCGAATCGCCCGCGTTCCAGGTCATCTGGGTCCCTGACCTCGAAGGGATTGATCTCCATGACCTGTTCAAAAGAAAGGAAGTCGCGCACCAGCAAGGCGCTTTCCTCCTCAATGCTGTTCCAGCGAGACTGGACGACCATCTCCTGAACATCGAGCCTTCGATCCT
Source organism: Deltaproteobacteria bacterium (assembly GCA_016208255.1). Classification (GTDB taxonomy): domain Bacteria; phylum Desulfobacterota; class RBG-13-43-22; order RBG-13-43-22; family RBG-13-43-22; genus RBG-13-43-22. The sequence goes on from JACQYK010000036.1 coordinate 3,852, forward strand.
CGAAGGACATGTGGCCGATGGACTCTTCCGGCATCAAGCCCGGCGGCGTTCGAAAATGATAGCTTAATTCCCCCTGCACCAACGGTAACTGACCGCGCAGTGCCTCTCCCAGAAGGGATTTGCCCGAACCGTTTGGGCCAATAATCGCCCAATGCTCGTTTCGTCGGAAGACCCAGGAGGTATTCTCAAACACTATCCGGTCACCCAGCCGAAACGAGGCCTTCCGGAGGGAAAGAAAGGGCAGTGAAGATTGTTTCATATTTTGCAGGACTCGTGCTGGGGTTGAGATGGTTCTCAGGTCCTTACCACCGGCCGGTGAAGGGCAAGAAATCCTTCCATGACAAAGATAATCAGTGCCCCCAGACCATACCAAAGCCAATGAGCTGAGCGGAAGTGAACGGTTCTCCATAGATCAATACACCGCAAAGAAATTGTAATGTCGGGGTGATATATTGGAGAATTCCTGCCAGGGAAAGCGGGATACGCCGCACAGCGGAGGCGAACATAAGGAGCGGAACAGTCGTCATCAATCCCGCTCCGGCCATTAGTAGATCTGAACCGGCGCCCGTATGCAGGAAAGCCCCCTGCCCGGCCTGGTCGGCATATACCAGGTAGAGCAAAGCCGGTAAAAACAGGAGGCCGGTCTCCAGGGTCAGGCCATAAAGCGAACCCAGGGGAGCGGCCTTTTTGACCAGGCCATAGAGACCGAAAGAGAGCGCCAGGGTCAGGGCGATCCAGGGCAACCGGCCGTAAGTGAAGGTTAAATAGATTACGCCGATCGCTGCTGATCCAATGGAGATCCACTGCCAGGGACGCAGGCGTTCGCGAAAGAAAATAACCCCCAGAAGAATACTGATCAGGGGGTTGATGAAATAGCCCAGGCTGGCCTCAATAATGAACCCGGTATTGACCGCCCAAACCATAAACGAGCCAGTTAAAACCGATCAGCAAGGCGGCGGCGCTGTAAATACGAACTATGGACCGCGACAGCGCGGCGGCGCGGAAGGTCCTCCACTGGTGGGTAAAGAGGAGGATTCCCGCCAGGATCAGACAGGACCACAAAATGCGATGGCCAAGCAATTGGAGCGCGGGGACATGCCGGATTTCCTTCCAATACAAGGGAAACAACCCCCAGATTACATAAGCCCCCACAGCATACCAGGTTCCTCGGTTCAAATTTCTCTCCCATAGCGCCGGCCAACAGGTTCCTCTTAAATTTTATGTTTTAAATAGGGAAAGCCGTCCCTATTTACGGATATCAAATGCGGTGCCTAAAATATTAAACCCCCATATTCAGTTTTACAGCTTACGAACATTCTCCGCAGCAGGACCCTTAGCCCCCTGGACAACATCGAAACTGACCCGATCGCCCTCGGCCAGCGATTTAAACCCTTCTCCCTGTATTGCGGAATGATGTACGAATAGATCCTTGCCGCCACCGTCCTGCTCGATAAAACCAAATCCCTTTGAATCATTAAACCATTTAACTTTTCCTTCGGGCATTGTTAACCCTCCTTTGTAATAGGTTTCTCCGTAGAGAAATTTGTATTGTCAGGGGAGTATGAATAATTCTTTATGGAAATGCAATAATTAAGATTAAACCGTCCCCTTTATTCACGCTCAAAGAAAGCCCTTTTTCCTTAAAAAAATGACGGGCATTTTAAAGAAAAAGATTTGATCCCACATCAGGGCTCCCATCGTTCCGCTTAATGGGCCAGTAAATGTTGCCTAATTTCCCGGCCTCATAGAGAAAATGAGAATTTCAGTTAAGCGAATTTTTGCAGAAATCGTTTGGTCGCCCAAAGCAGGGTCTCCTTAGCGTAGTTCTGCCCGGCCAGATAAACGCCTACCCCGAACACGATGTGCACCAGTAAAAATATGACGGGGGCGCCAGCGGCGATTATCATCACCCTGTTTACTTTCACCGACAGGTAACCCAAGAAGGCTAGGGCCGGCAAACCCGTCAAACAACTGATCGTCATTAAGGCCAGGCCGAGGTAAACTCGCGGGCCAGGCCTCTGCTTCAGGATAGATAGCCCATTCCCCGGTTGGGACAGAGCTTTTTGACCGAATTTGGTTTGGGCTAACCTTCGGGCCAGGAACCTGAGAAGGGGCACATCCAATTTCTCCTTCATTCACACTGCTTATTCGTTGGTCTTTTGTTATACTTGGGGACGTTGTTCATTCCATTCAGTTATTCCTTTTTTGTTTATTTGAGTGCCATAGTCCTCTTGATTTTTCAATATACAATATATTAATTACTGAATCAAATGAACAACGTTATATATTGAGATAATCTGAGGGTAGGCTCGGGAGCCTGACAGAGGTAAAGAAAAGATATAATCTACCCAAAAAATAATCCTCCTGTTAAGAGAATAAGTAAGCACGACCAAACTCAAACTCTTAAACACGGGGAAGACGCTTTTAAAGCGGTTGATCTTTGAAAACAATATAGAGGGGTTTAGCCGGATGCTGTCCCAGGTAGAAGAGATTCAGGAGACCCAGGGACTGAGGAAGGTGGTTTTTGGATTGGAGCCGACGGCCAACTTTCACAAGCCGTTAGGCGAGTATTTAATCCGATGCGGGCTGACGACTGTGCTGGTTTCAGGGGTGGCCGTCAAATCATTGGGGTCAAAAAATCATTGGGGTCAAATCTTCATTGTGGACATAAAAAATATTTCTGCGAAGATATTTGTCATCAATGAAGATTTGACCCCTTCTCTTCCTGGAATACCACAAGTTTGTCTTCTTTAATAATTCCATCGATGCCTCCATCCCCGTTTTTTCCAATAGCTTTTCCGGCATCGGCGCGTGAGCCCCCATATCCCATCTTTACGAGCAGCTCCACAACGACTTGTTCAAAAAAGGATGGGGATGATTTCTTTAACCTGGAGAGCAACTCATCAGCCAACTCATTGCGAAGATTTTCGTAGGCTGTTTCCAATGCTTCAGAGGGGGTGGCGGTCGTCACGTCAAGGGTCCCTCGTGAGGAAATTTCCCTATCGCCACTTCTCGTTCCTTTGAGTTGTTGGAACTCAAGAAATTCAGGATACTGTTTCAGAAGTTTTACATTTATGGTTTTTGGTTGCTTCTTGAGAAGCTCCTGGCCGCGAGTCGTGATTCTAAAGTAACCCCTTCGTGTAGCTTCCAGTAGACCGGCTTTCTTCATGTAAGTAGACGCCCAACCCACCCGGTTAAAAAAGGTAGCTTGAATGCCACTTGGGAGCATCTCTTTTAAATCTTCATCTGTCAGTCGAAATTCCTTTGAGAGGATTTCTACGGCCTCCCCCGTGGAAGTTTCGTCATTTTTCTCTCCAGCGAACCGGAGAAGCGGTAGCATCATGCTCTGGTAATCTGGAACGGCCATTAATCAATCTCCATTTTTTGTTCTGGAAATAGTCCTCTTAACTTGAATTAAGTAAACTGTCCCCGGAATACCTGGGAAAGGAGTAAAATTAAATGAGTATGGTGTCCCCCGATTTGAAATCTATATACCGAATGAGTTTCTTGCTTATTTCCCAGCATCCCAAATTTCCATTTCTAACCCCACGATGAATCATCAGGCGATCGGGGAGCGAATTGGACACCTCCGCTGGCTTTCAAGACACGATGGAGCTCGTCTACAATATCCGCAGCTTTTTGCACTTGAATTCCAAGACCCTTGGGGTAGTAAACTCTATCAACATCAAGGTGCGTTATTGCCTTACCGTATCCTAACACTCTTCCAATTTCAGTGATCATTTCTAGATTCTTTTTTTGTCTTTGCTTCCAACCTAGTTCATTGTCAAGCCCTTCATTAGAAAGCATATCAAAATAATCATGCCAGAGTTCCCTTACCTTTGGGCGATCGTAGAATGCGACATCAATCATGTTTAAAGCACGTACATTCGCTTCTATTAATGGGGAATGCCGGGTGGCGATAAGAGTATTGAAGATCCATAACTTATGAGCCCGCTTTTGCTTACGGTTCTGCAAGTGAACAGTTACGAGCAATGCTATCAGCGGTGACAATAGAACAGCAAGAATATTAACGGTTGTCATGGCTTACCTCCTTCCTTTGATCGATGGATTGATTTGTTCACCAATTTAATCAGCCGACTGGTTTTTGGGGTCAGATAGATTTATAGGGTACGCATAACTCATCTCCAATTCTGGTACTTAAGAAGCTCAATGATTAAGTTAACGGCTCGATCCCTAACATTTTCAATACTGAATGAGTTTCTAACTTATTTACCAGCATCCCAAATTTTATTGAATATGAATAGCGAGTACATTCCCCGTAGCATGCTGCGTGGGTTAGCGCATTCACCACAATCCGTCGTCCTGATTTAACTTTCCGACCGACGATACGATACCCTCATGAGGATCTCTGCAAAAACACAATTTGTCAACATCAATATTCCAATCTGTATTACGTGTATCCTCCCTTTGTTTCTGAATCTTTCGAAGCTTTTCCTTATTTTTGCAAATATCCTTTTGAATCTCAAGCTCTACATCGAAGTTTACAGGAATGTTTAATTCCAGAAGTCTACCGTACCTTTTACTTTCGTATGGTCCACGTTCTCTCATCCTCTTTATATATGCTTCGAATGTTTCTTGATTGAAGATTTTAGCCAGGATTTCCTTGGCCTTCGCTTCACATTCAACTTCAGTTGGAAGATCTATATTTAAATCCCCATAATTATCATTGTATTCAAGCAACTTTGCTATAATTAAAAGATACTTATTCTTTAGGCTCTGTTTTAGATGCTGTAATTCGTGTGAATATATCAAAGCAAAATGAATTTCTTCGGCTTCGCCTATTCTTTTTGAGATCCAAATAAAATGCTCACAACGATTCTTCCTAAACATTTCTAAATCATCTTGAATTTCATCTGGCCAGATGTGCGGAAATCTCTTGTCTTCTCTTCTATCCAGGTAGAAAGCTTCATTGTCATAATATTTGTCATATTCAGGTTTATAATCCGGTCTATTCGTGCTATCCTGATTTGCAAAAAAAATGACAACGTTATCAGATGGAACCTCCATTAATTCGTCTATCCGTTTTATTAAACCCGCCTTATTTTTAGCTTCTATATTTTTGTAGATTATTTTCTTAACCATTTATTTCCCATGTCCAGCAAGTTATTCTAAAGTTTTCCGTATATCTCCACGAACCAAGAGATTAGTCCAATTTTAATTAAAAATAATGGGTCATGGAGATTCTGATAATAAAGTAAAATACCATAAGAGAGCATCTGATATGATTACCATATATACCGAATGAGTTTCTTACTTGTTTGCCATCACCCCTAGTTTCATTAAATTAAGTAAACTGTCCCCAGATTTCCTCATCAACGATGGAAACTTTCCGCCGAAAAGTAGATAACCAAGTAATTCACTCGAATCGCCGTGTACGGCTATCCACAATCTGCCGCGGTGAGATTGCTCATGAAACGTATCTTTTGGAATGAATCCTAGTAGCTTTTTGTTTGAATCAGCAAGTTCTATAATCTGGTCAACATAAGGGCCTACCTGTGTGGATTTATTTAATATCTGGATGTTATTGTTTCGCATAAAATATTTATCGATGGATATAAGCCTATGATCAGCCTTGATTGTAACAAGTCGGCTGTATCAAGTAGTTAGACCTTGTCACTTTGCATCATTTCTGATCACCGCTACGGGGTTTCTTTAAGATGATATTGGCCCATCCTTCGAGGGTTCGATCTCCCTCTTGTGACCGGAGTTGCACCCGCTCAATAATCATCTTCACTTGGTCCAAGGGGTATCGTGACAGGTCTTTGATGAGCGGGAATATTGTTTTGGCTCTTGACGTTGCGCTAATTGCTACTAACCCATTGTCTGAAACGAATGCCTTCACATCTCTCATGCTAGGTAAGACATTCTTCGTTAGTAAGTCATCTCGAAAGCTTGAAAGCAGCTGGCTTTTTTCCGGCTCCAATTCTGCCAACTTTCCCAGCAACTGCTCAAGCCCACTCCTCGCAGGGGCCCCATCGTGCTTTTTGTTTGGCAGTGGCCTGGCTTTTCGACCGACCTCAGCAGATTCGGTAAGGATTTTAAGTAGCTGCTGCGTGAACTCTGGTTTGCCTAATAATTTCGAA
>JACQYK010000018.1 GCA_016208255.1 Deltaproteobacteria bacterium
CAATTTTGAAAAATAATTAAAAGATCTTGCGGAACTTTCCCAAGTCCGAGCCCCCCTCGGGGGGGGCTACCTGAGGCCACCCGCTCTGCGGGTGGAGCCTCACTATCAGTTAGCTTTAGAGAAAAACCCTTTTTTGCCGCAGACAAGACAGACAAAAACAAGACAATAAAAGTTGATCTGATTGACGACTTGTCAATCAGATCCCTGTCTGACCTTCGGGCATGCGGGTTTTCCCCCGGCATTAGTCTGCCGGGGGAAAAGTCCGTAAGTGGTCTGCGGCAATAATATTTTTTAACAACTTATGTGTTACCAAATTTGGTTCCCGCTTGTCCGGGTTAGGTTGGATTTCCCAATTTATCTCTGGCAAAGAGGGCGGCGCCCAGGGCCCCTACGATCTGAGGCTCGGGGGGCAGCAGCACTTTCATCCCCAGGCGTTTTTCGATTTCCTGAACGACGCCTTTATTTTTTCCTATCCCTCCGGAAACAGCCAATTCCGGTTCAATACCCACACCTCTCAGGAGGGTGTAAACCCTGCCGGCTATGGCGCTGTGAAGCCCGGCGATGACCTCCTTTCTTTCTTTCCCTTCCCGGATCAGAGAAGTCACTTCCGACTTGGCAAAAACAGCGCAGGTGCTGTTGATTTTAATGGCCGAGGCAGCCCCGAGTGAAATTTCCCCTAAATCGTCCAGCGAAAGACCCAGAACGCGGGCCATCAATTCCAGAAAACGTCCTGTTCCGGCGGCGCATTTATCATTCATGACGAAGTTCTGAAGACGCCCGGCCCTGTCACAGCGGATGGCCTTGCAATCCTGACCGCCCATATCCAGAATCGTTCTGACCTCCGGAAAAAGCCAATGGGCCCCCCGGGCATGACAGGTCAATTCGGTAAGGGCTTCATGGGCAAAGGGCACAATGACCCGGCCGTATCCGGTGGCTACGATGTATTGAATATCTTTGAACGATAGATTGGATTTTTGAAGGACCTGGTCTAAAACCTGATTGGCGGAATGAACGCTTTCAGATCCGGTGAAGATGATACTGTAGGATAAGATCGCATCGTCACCCAGCAGCACGGCTTTGGAGGTAGAAGAACCGATATCGACCCCGGCGACGATCATAACTTATTCCGGTTGAGAGCTATCAGTGATAGGCTAACAACTGTCTACTCCATCCGGAAACACGTAGTTGCCGGATGGAAACTACTTTAGTTCGAAAATAGGATTCGGAGCCTACAAGCCTATTTTCATGCTTCGTGGTGTCACGCCACTGAAAAGCGTGGCCTGACGGTTTAATACTTTACCAAATCAATACCCTTTAAACCTAATATCTGCCGGGCCTCATCCGGGGTAGCCGGCTCACGCCCGAGTTCTCGAGCGATACGAATAATTTTTTCCACCTGATCGGCACTGCCCTTGGCCAGGACGCCTTTTTCCACATAGAGATTATCCTCCATACCCACGCGGGCATGGCCGCCCATTAAAATTGAAGTGGTGCACAGGGTAAACTGGAATCTACCGGCCGCGCAAACCGACCAATGAAAATCCCTGATCTGCTCCTTGGCGGTATCATAAAGAAACATGAGGTTTTTCATGGTGGCGGGCAAACCGCCGAGTATACCCAGGACGAACTGGAGGTAGATCGGAGGCTCAATATGCCCTCTTTGAATCATAAAAGCCAGGTTGTTGATCATCCCGACATCGTAGATTTCGAATTCCGGTTTTGTATTTTGTTCACGGAAATATACGGAGAATTCCCGCAGGGTTTTAAAAGTATTGGGGAAGATGTGATCTTCGGTCGCCGCCAGGAATTGCGGCTCCCAGTCATATTTGAACGACTTCATCTGATCCAGAAGTTGAAACAACGCGAAATTTAAAGATCCGCCGTTCAGGGAGGCCAGTTCCGGGCTGAAGTTCCTGACCGCTGCCACGCGTTGTTCGGTCGTCTGTCCGATCCCGCCCCCGGTGGTGATACAGACTATCACCTTGGAACGTCTTTTAATGCTGCTGATTATTTGCTTAAAATGTTCCTGGTCGGCGGAGGGCATACCGCTTTCGGGATTCCGAGCATGCACATGCACGATTGCCGCCCCGGCTTCAGCGGCCCTGACCGCGTCATCGGCTATCTGCTCCGGTGTTAAAGGCAGATGGGGTGACATGGAGGGGGTATGAATACCTCCGGTAACAGCCGCGGTAATAATGACTTTGCTCATTGGGGACTCCTTCTTGAAATTTAACTGGTTTACTGGACATCAGTTGGAAATTTTTACCTTCCTTGATGAAGACTAACCAAGCCTATTTGAAATTGTGAAACGGTCCAAACCTGATTGTCAAAAGTTAGAGATAAATTCTCAGTGTTAAAGTTTAAGAATCTAATTCAACGGTCTCTTACTATTCCGGTATATCCAAATCAATTCTGTCTCCGGGAAAGGTCTTGCCGCAAATGGCCGGATCATGACAAGGCAAAAGATGCTTCGGTGTTTTCAGCAAGCCCCGTATCTTCCAGATCGAGCGGTACCAGGCATAATGATCATAGAGGATGGCCGAGGGAACCCCCAGAGGACCGTACCTTTCGGGAGCGGGGGTTATATCTGCCCGCTTCCCGTCCAATCCCAGCATCCAGGTCGTTTTGGGAAAAAGGTTCTGATAAATATTGATGATATCCCCCGGAATAACATAGGGGCCGTCGGTGGTATCAATGGCAAAGGTTAAACCGCCGATGGTATGACCGGGGGTGTGATAATAACGGATGCCATCGGTGAAATCTCCATCTCCCACCACCTTCCGGCAGCGAAATTTTTCCAGGATGGGAATGACCGCCGGATCGAAATCCTGCCGGATGCACATCGAGGGCAGGGGATTGATGAGTTCGTTCCATTCGTCATAATGGAAAACATGAAGGGCTTTGGGAAATAGATGACTGTTCCCGGCGTGATCGTTGTGCAGGTGGGTATAGAGAACCGCCTCCACCTCCTCCGGTGAGGTTTGATGTTTTTTCATGGCTTCCAACAGAAAAGATTCCCCCCCTTTGGCCGGTGCTCCGGCCCAGGCCTTGCCGTCGACGATAAAACGGGAATGAATACCCGTATCGACCATAATTCTTCGGTCCCCGGATTCCAGAAGGAAGGCCAGATAGGGTGCCGGGAAGACCAGATTCAGGTCCAATCCCATGGTCCCCATGCCTTTGGGTAGGGTGATATCCCCCAGATAGAGTACGTGGATTTTCCAGTTCATCAGTCACACTCCCTTTTTTGCATTCTAATACTTTTTTTAGAAATCCCTAAATAAGTTGATTTGACCTCTTCGTTGTCCTGGATATCTTGAGAAGTTCCCTGAAAGACCAGATGGCCGTTATCGATAATATAGTGCCGGTCTCCGGCGGTAAGGGCCATCTGAAGGTGCTGTTCGGCCAGCAGAACGGTTTTTCCGTTTTGTTTCATTTCCAAAATTGATTGGCCGATCTGTTCGATAAGAAGGGGTGACAACCCTTCGGTCGGCTCGTCCATGAGAATCAGCCTTGCCGGACCCAGAAGCGCCCGGGCATTGGCCACCATCTGCAACTGACCTCCTGAAAGAGTCCGACTCTTATCCCGTCTTTTTTCTTTTAAAACCGGAAACAGGGTATAAGCCTTTTCCAGTTCGTTTTTTTCATCCCTGACCCCGGCGCCTACCAGGGCCAGTTTCAAGTTTTCCTCTACCGTGAGCATGGGAAAGATATGCCGGCCCTGGGGAATCAGTCGGACACCGTTGCGGAAAATCTCATAGGGTTTTTTCCCCTGCATTTCCTTCCCGAAAAGAAAAATTTTCCCGGAACGGGGAGGGGTAAGACCGATAATCGAACGGATGGTGGTGGTTTTTCCGGCCCCGTTTCTTCCTAACAGACAAACCACTTCCCCTTCCTGTACCTCCAGCGACAATCCGTGCAGGACATGACTGGTGCCGTAATAACTGTGAATATCTTCCAGTGTCAGAACCGTCATACCCCCCCCAGATAGACCCGGCATACTTCTTGATTGTCGGCGATTTCTTCGGGTGAACCTTCCGCAATTTTTCGGCCGAAATTCAATACAAAAATATGGTCGGAAACGTTCATAACGATATCCATGTTATGTTCAATGAGAAAAATGGTAACGTCCTTGGCCAAGTCCTTGATCAAGTCCATGGTTTGGGAGGCCTCAGCCGGAGACATCCCGCTGGTGGGTTCGTCCAAAAGGAGAAGTTCCGGACCGGTGGCCAAAGTCATACCGATCTCCAGATGACGTTGATCTCCATGGCTGAGTTGACCGGCCGGAGTATCTTTCCATAGGCTCAGACCGACACGGTTGAGGATTCCCTCGGTTTGGCTTTTAACCCCATCCAGTTTTTGAAACCGGGTAAACAAGCTCATTCTTTTGGGGGACCGGGTTTGTACGGCCAAAAAGACATTTTCCCAAACCGTCAAGTTTTGAAAGATATTGGTAATCTGAAAGGAACGGGCCAGCCCGGCCAGAGTGATTTCATGTTCTTTCATTCGGCCAAGGTCACGCTCTTTAAAAAGGATGTTTCCGGAACTCACCGGAAAGCGTCCGGAAATGACATTAAAAAGGGTGGTTTTTCCGGCGCCGTTGGGACCGATCACGCTGGTTATTTGCCCTTTTTCGACATCAAGGTCTATTTCAGACAACACCTCTAAAGCGCCGAAGTTTTTTCCTACCCCCCTTAATTTAAGAATGGCCATGGATGATTCCTCTTTTCAGCAACCGGCTTATTTTTTGGCTGAGGGCCACGACCCCACCCGGGCTGAACAGGATAACTACGACAAAAACAGCACCCAAAATCATCATCCACGATTCAGCCAGCCAGCTTGAAAGGACATCCCCCAGGATGATGACCAGACCGGCCCCGATAATGGGTCCCACCAGGGTTCCCATTCCCCCCAGAAGGGCCATGATGATGATCTCCCCGGAGATTGCCGGGTGGTAGAGGGTGGGGGAGACAAAGGAATTGAAGGAGGCCATCAGGGCACCGGCAAACCCGCCATAAATGCCGGATATAATAAAAACCCTCAGGATGACTTTTCTGGTGTCATAACCCAGGAACAGAGTCCGGTCTTCGTTCTCCCTGACCCCGACCATGACTTTTCCAAAAGCGCTCTGGGTGATCAGGCGAGCCAGAAGATAACCGGCTACCAGGACAGCCAGGGTGAAATAATAAAAAGAATTTTCCCCGGAAAGACTGAATCCGGGGAAGATGACCGGTTTGGGAACCCCCGAAAGTCCGTTGGAAGCCCCAATAAAATTCCAGCTGTTGGCGGTGACGAAAAAAAACTGGGCAAAGGCGAAGGTCAGAAAAACAAAATAGATATGACGTGTCCGAATAGATAAAAAGCCAATGACATAGGCAACCAGGCCGCTGGCTAAAATGGTGATGAAAATCGGCGGCCAGAACCAGGGGGTCCAGTGTTTCAGAATCATGCCGGTTATATAGGCGCCGGTCCCGAAAAACAAGGCGTGACCATAAGAAATCATTCCGGTATATCCAGCCAGTAAATCAAAGCCGACCACGATGATGGCATAAATAAAAATCCGGGTCAGTAAAGAGATATAAAAACTGCTGTAAAAAATATTACCTCCCCAGGGAAAAGCAATCAAGGCAGCCAGAATAATTAAGGAAAAATAGAACCGTTTCATCTCAATCCTCCTTTAAAAGACCTTCCGGTCGAAAAAGGAGGACTATCACCATCAATACCCAGACGGTAAATTTAGCCGCTCCGGTAAAAAACTGGGCGCCGAAGGCGTCGGTGATGCCTAAAAGCAGGGAGCCGACCACGGCCCCCCGAAAAGAGCCCATACCGCCAATGACCACGACCAGCAAGGCGCTGGTCAGCAGCTCAAAATCCATCTCAGGGTTGATGGCCCTCATGGAACCGATAATGACCCCGGCCAGGGCGGCCAATCCGGAACCGATGGCGAAGACAAAGGAAAATACCCGGTAGATGTTTATGCCGAAGGCGTTCACCGTTTCCAGATCGTGCATCCCGGCCCGGATGACAATCCCCCATTTGCTCCGGCGAATGGTGATCCAAAGGACGATTGAAACCGCTGCACTGAAAAGAAGGACGAATAAACGAAACCGGGGGTAGAAAATCCCGAAAAAGTTGATATACCCCTTGAAATAATCAGGGAGGGAGATCGAATGCTGATCCCCTCCCCATAAAAGGAGCACGGCATTGGCGATGATCATGGCCAGACCAACAGTCAGCAAAAGCTGGTATAAAGGATTCAGTCCATAGAGAGGTCGAATGGTAAAGGATTCCATAAGAATCCCAATGACGGCCACGATCAGTGGGGCCAGGATCATGGCCAGCCAGAAGTTTCCGCTGACCTGGACCAGGGTGTAGCCAAAATAGGCCCCCAGCATGCACAGGCCCCCGTGGGCAAAATTGAGCACACCCATGACCCCGAAAGTAAGGGATAATCCGCTGGCGATGAGGATCAGGGCGCTGCCGATGGTTACCCCATAGAGAAGATTGGTCAATAACAGTGAAATGTCCAAGATCGTAGGCCTCTTTTTTGATATAAAACCGCAACCAAAATATTTTGGAGTTTTTCTGTTGCTGGTTGCTCCTTACTCATTGTAAACAAGCAACGAGCGTCAATCGCTATAGATTCTATAATCATAAGTCTGAGAATTTATCTCTCACTTTCGATACTAAGGACCAAGGGGGTCTTATTTTTTGGGGTTGTCCACCCCAACGCTTGAGGTTCTTTGCCGGGCCAAATGGTTTAACTAAGTCTGAAGCAGGCCTTTTCCGTTGCCCGCAACGGGCTAAGGTGTAGGCCCTGCCTCGAATCAAACTTTGCTGGACGGGCCGGGATGGGGCGATAAGTCGCCCTTTGGACAATCCCCAAAAAATAAGACCCCCTTGGTCCGTCCCACAATTTCAAATAGGTTTGGTTAGCTTTTAAACGTCTAAAGGTCTTGGATAAATACTCGGATTTCGAATCATTGGATCTATCTGCCCATTTTGCATTCCCCGCCGGGGGCATCCGGTCCTGAATATGGGGTGCCGTAGTTACCCGTATAAGCCGCGGTTTTGAGAATATACTTCCCATCCTGTTTGACCACCTGGAAAATATAAATGGGGACATTGGCCACATGGTTGGGATCCATCTTGACGTGTCCCCTTGGACTTCGGTAATCCGCTTTTTCAATCCCGTTGATAATCTTTTCCGTGTCTTCAGGTTTACCACCGGCGGCCTCCAGTCCTTTGACCATCATGGTTCCGACTTCGTATCCCAGCAACACGCTTTCATCCGAAATTTCACCGGGGAACATTTTTATATAGGCGGCCTTAAAGGCCTCATTTTCTTTGTTTTCCAACCAATTGCTATAATGGAAAACATGGTAGTTCCCGACGGCCGCCTCGGCCATGGCAGGAACTAACACCGGGCTGAAACCGCCCAATCCGACGATAATGGGAATTTTTTCTTTCTGGAGGCCGAATTCGGCATATTGCTTGACGAAGTTGATGAGATCATTTCCACCGATAAAGCCGAAGATGCCATCCGGTTTAGGGCTGGCACTTTTGATCTTGGCCAGGTAAGGTGCAAATTCAGTTGTTCCCAAGGGGCTGAAGAAAGAGCCTACCACCTGGCCGCCTTTTTTCTCAAAAGGTTCTTTGAAAAATTTGACAACCTCATGCCCGGTGGAATAATCGGCTCCGATCAGATAAACCTTCTTGCCCAAGGTCTTTAAAAACCAGTCCACGGCCGGATAGCTCTGATTCCAGGGGGTGTGGCCGCAAAGGAAGGTATAGCGACTGCAGGACTCGCCGCAGAGCTTGATATTGGCTCCATAGGCCAGGAGCATGAGCTTTTTCTTCGGTTTGAGCATTTCGCTGACCGCCAGGGATTCATGCCCGGCAATCGGTCCGGCCAATATATGAATTTGTTCTTTTTCAAAAAGTTTTTGCGCTTTTTCAATGGCCACATTGGGTTTTCCCTGGGTATCTTCGGTAAAAAACTTGACCTGGTCCTTGTATTTGGACAGAGCAAAGGCCAATCTAATACCGTTTTCAACCCGTTTTCCGACCATGGCATAGACCCCGGTATAGGTAAGGGTCATGCCCACCCGGATCTCAGGGCCGGCGGCCCGAGCCAGGGAAAATGGTCCCGAGACCGCCGCCACTGCTGCTGCGGCCGCGGTTCCCTTTAAAAAGTCTCTGCGGTTAAGCTCCAATCCTTCCTTCTTTTCTTCCATCTTCATTTGGCCCTCCTTAATAAATATATGATTAGGTTTTGTTGCAGACCCATCCTCCCATATTTTCTTCATTAATGAAAAGAAAAATAAATGATCTCCTTGACAAAAAAAGAGTACTGGGGTAAAAATGTGACTTGTTTTGTATACAATAATGAATTCAATGTCAAGGGAAAAATGCCATGACGACCCTCCGTCAGAACAAAGATAAAAAAAACCTTGCCGAGAAAGCCAGACAGGAAATTGAAAATAAAATCTTGGCCGGCGGACTTCGACCGGACCATCATATTATTGAAGCCGAGCTGGCCGATCAATTGGGGATCAGCCGAACGCCATTAAGAGAAGCCTTAAGGCAGCTTGAGATTAAGGGACTGTTAAAAAAACGCCACTCGGTGGGGTACACGGTTGTATACCATTCTCCCCAAGATATTCGTAATACCTTTGAAGTCAGGATGTCTTTGGAAAGCACCGCCATCAGGCTGGCCTGCGAAAAGGCAAGCCACGAACATATTGAACGGGCTGCTTCGTTTTTAGTCCGATTTGATGAGGCCCTGGCGACCCAAAGTAAAAGCATAAAAAATGGCCTACTGCATTCTTTCAGTTATCCCGACGCCGATCATGACTGGAATAGCTTCTTCCACAAAGAAATTTATCGTGCTTCAGGGAATGAACTGCTGACCACTTACATCATGAATCTCCGTGATCTCGATCGACTGAAAAGGATAACTTTGGGAGTGACACTCGAGGATCTCCTTGCGTTTCAATCTCAGCACCATAAGATTCTGGATGCCTTAAAACAACGTCATAAAAGCAAGGCCGTAAGAGCGGTTCAAACACATATCAAAAACGTATACGATGTATATTATCAGCTGGCATAATAGCAAAAAATACCCTGGGGAGCTTGGCTGTCAGAGAATCTGAACTTATCCGGCAGGTCATTTCCTTCTTGACGGACATAGTCCTTTTAACTATATTTCTGTTGCCTGCAAAGAGCATTCAATCATTAAACGCTATCAAGGATTCGGGAGGAAAAGCGATGGATTTTGCATTAACGGACGAACAAAAAATGCTTCAGGATATGGCCAGGGATTTTGCCGAGAATGAAATCAAACCTCATGTGGAAGAGGATGAAAAGAATGAACACTGGCGCAAAGAAATCTTCGACAAAATGGCTGAACTGGGTTTTTTCGGTTTCTGTATCGAAGAGTCATATGGCGGCAATGGGATGGGTTTTCTGGAAGGGGTCCTGGCCGTGGAACAGGTGGCCAAGGTCCACACTTCCTGGCGCATGCCCTTTAACATGCAGTGCTGGGGGCCGGCTCTGACCATCCAGAAATTCGGTACGGCCGAACAAAAAAATCATTATATCCCCAAATTCGTCAGCGGCGAATATATCGGCAGTTTTGCCATGACCGAGACCGATGTCGGCTCCGATGTGGCCGGGATGAAATGCCGGGCCGAGGATAAAGGGGATTATTATCTGATCAACGGCAACAAAATGTGGATTACCAACGGAACGGTAACCACCCACGGTTTGCTTTATGTGAAAACGGATAAGGACGCCGGAGCCAGGGGGGTCACCTGTTTTATCATGGATTACAGCCTGCCGGGGATCACCCGGAGAAAAATCCATGACAAGGTGGGCTTGAAAGCCTCCGATACGGCGGAAATCATCTTTGAAGACGTCAAGGTGCCCAAGAATCTGGTCCTGGGAGAGGTCAACAAGGGATTTCAGATGTGCATGACCCAATTGAACAGCACCCGCCTGGGGTGTTCCGCCGGGGCCCTTGGTCTTTCCGGGGCTATCTTGGAGGAATCCATCAAATATGCCAACGAACGATCCCAGTTCGGACAACAGATCGGCCGTTATCAACTGATCCAGCAGCAGATCGCCGAGATGAAGATGGAACACGAATCCTTAGCCGCCCTGGTTTATAAGGCGGCCTGGCTCAAAGACAAGGGAGTCCCCAATGTCATGGAGACCTCCATGTCCAAACTCTATGGGGCCAAGGTGGTGGTCCATGCCGCCAATGAGTGCATGAAGCTGTTCGGGTCTTTTGGATATTCCGATGAATACCCCTGCGGCCGCTTCTTAAGGGATTCAAAGCAGTTCGAGACCCTGGAAGGGACCTCGAACATGCATACGACCATCATCGCCAACACGGCCCTGGGCTATTCTCCGAACCTAGCCTAGGACGTTCCTAAAATACCGTTCGTCGTAAAGCGTTCGGAGTTCGGCGAAAACCTGTTTTCAGACTTCATCCCTGATCACTAAAATAGGCATGAAGGCGCTTAAGAAGATAAGTTCGGAGCTATAAATTAAGAGGGGAGGGAGAGCATGGACGAGAACATCCTTAAGGCCCAAGAAATGATCAGGAGGGAAATCGATCCCATTTATAAGGAAGTCTCCAAAAGGGTCCAGCCCGGGCTGGAAAATTCCAAATATTTCCCCTGGATCATGGCCAGGTTAATGAATGTGGATCAGGCCGGGCTAGTCCTGGCCCTGCCGGATCAGGACCGGGATAATTCCCTGGGTCGCCTGGAGGTCTCCCAAAAATTCGCCGAAAAGCTGAATTTGGACAAGAAAACGGCCGACGGCTACGTCCGGGAATTGTACGAGAAAGGGCTTCTTTTCCCGACCAGCAAAGGGCCTCAGCTTCCCCGCAGCATGGGCCAATGGCTGGACACGCAGAATAATACCCGCTA
>JACQYK010000019.1 GCA_016208255.1 Deltaproteobacteria bacterium
CAGCATCCGGACGGCTTCGTCGAGCATTTGCTGCAGGATGGTTCCATTCACGCGCCCAGCCGGTCCCATTACCTCAGGATGTCTGATCAGGATAACCCTGGTCCGGTCTTCCGCTCCCACTGTTTCCAGGGCCGGTCCGCCCAAACCCATGGCCATGACCAGGCCGGCCGTTCCCCTTAAAAAATCCCGTCGGGTCACTACCGATTGTTTTTTCATAAAGAGACGTCCTTGACTTTTTTCATTAAGTTTTGCACGAGCTCTTCCGCCTCGGATTCCAACGCCGCGCCGAAGACGATCAGGATTATTTTCTGAAAGGTCAACCGGAATTGTTTGTAAATCGTTTCCAAAAAACACCTGAAACGCCGATAAAGATCAGGGCCGTTCCAATAACGGTTGTTGAGGTGATACGTTCTCCCAGGACGAGCCAGCCCAATAGCACAGCGATGACCGGGTTGATATAAGCGTAAGTCATGACCAGGGAGATGGGCAGGGTGCGCACCGCAACAAGAAAAGAAGTAAAGCTTATCAATGAGCCGAAGGTTACCAGATAAGCCCAGCCCAGCCAGGCTGTTATTGTGGGTTGCGGCCATGGTTCTCCGGTGATCAGCATGATCCCTCCCAAACCGAGACCGCCAAAAAGGTGCTGATAGGCTGAAATTAAAATCGTTGTGGTCTGGGGCGGTCTTCGTTGCATGAGGAGTGATCCCCCGGACCAGGCCATGGCCGCTGCCAGGAGCGCCGCCGTCGAAGAGACATCCAGGCCCAGACCTTGTATAATAACCGGTGTGACCAGAACAGCCAGCCCGGAAAAGCCGACCAGCAGGGAAAGGGCCAGGAGAAGAGAGGGCGGTTTATGCTCCAACAGGGATTCCATAATGACCGGCCACATCGGTGTGGTCCCTATGACCAGGGCGGCATACCCCGAATCGGCATGACGCTCGGCCCAGACCACCAGGCCGTTTCCTCCGACCCAGAGGAGGACTCCGGACAGGAGCAAAACCCGCAGGTCCGGTCCCATCAGCCGCAGCCGATGGCCCAATAGGATGGCCAAGCCGAACAAAATTGCCGAGGCGCAAAGCGTCCTGCCGGCCGCCATGGCAAAGGGTGGGAAACCGCTTCCTTCCTGGACGGTCAAGCGGATGAAAAGATAGGTGCTCCCCCAGACCAGGTAAACCACAATCAGGTTCAGTAATCCTTTGGTGGAAACGGATGGAGACATAGGGAAAAAGGTATAGCCACTGGCCCTGGAAGGGCAACGGCAATTTAAGGATGTTATTCTGAATTCTGGCTACTGGATTCTGGATTCTTGTTTTTCATTTTTGGGTGGCGCCGAAGCCCAGCAGGGTCTCAACCGTGTGAGCCAGGACCAGGATACAGCCCAGGAGGAAGATCGTCCCCATCATGGCCTCCCTCAGTGGACACGGTAAAGATCGTTCAGGTATTGCACGGCAAAACTTTCAGCCAGGCCGCGGTCAGGCAGGGAGCCGATCATACCGTACATGGCCGCCTCCCCGCTGATATCCTCCGGCTTCAGCCTGGCCGTTTCTTTCACCGCCTGGCGCAAATCAGCCAGGAAGGGATCCACAATCCCGGCATGAATGGGAGAGATGGTCATATGCAGACAGGGGGGTAGATGCTGGCTGTCGATGGTCCACCGGTATTCTTTCATTTTCTCCCCCAGAGCAAAGATATTCAACACCTCGCTGCCGATGGCAAAAACAGTGGTCGGCGGGTTCCCGAGCACGTACAACTCCGGAATGGATTCAATGCCTTTGATCAGCCTTTTTGTGGTCTCCATGCTTTTGGCGGCCAGATTCATATACCCTTCCATCCCCAGGTATCTCAACACGGCCCAGCTCGAGCCTATGGGACCCCCGGGTCTCGAACCGGAGACGTTCGGGGTGGCGTAAACGCCGCCCGGCCAGTCGGCATAGGCGAAAATCTGGTGTTTTCTCATTTCCGGGTTCCGATATAAAATTACCGAGGCCCCTTTGGGGGTGAAGCCGTACTTGTGGATATCGGCCGAAATGGAGCAGACCCCCGGGATCTGGAAATCAAAATCCGGCAGGGGATAGCCCAGCTTTTTGACAAAGGGCAGTTCCAGCCCCCCCACACAGGCATCCACATGCATCCAGATTTGATGGTCGGCGGCCAGCCCGGCCAGGTCTTTTATAGGATCAATGATTCCATGGGGATAGGAGGGTGCTGAGCCTACCATCATAACCGTGTTTTCGGTGATCGCCCGGCCCATGGCCTCAATATCGGCGGCCAGGGTTTCTTTTCCAGTTGGCACAATGACGGTTTTCAGTCCCAGATAATGGGCCGCCTTGTTAAAGGCCGGATGGGCCGAAAGGGGCATGAGCAGCTCGGGCCGTAGTATGTGAGGTTTTTTCCCCCGGCTGTAATCGCGCGCCGCCTTGACAGCCACCATGATGCTCTCCGACCCTCCGGAGGTCATGTTGCCTACCGTATCCTGGTCGCCATGGAAAAGGTTGGCCATCATGGAGGCCACCTCGGTTTCCATTTTCAGCAGGCTGGGAAAGGCAAAGGGGCTAAGCCCGTTTTCCACCATAAACAAGGTGTAGGCCTCTTCGGCAACAGCGGAAGTTTCATCGCCCGGATTGAAAACAAGACTGAACATCCGGCCGTGTTTCCAGTCGCTGTCCCCTGATTTCAGCGAACGGAGTTCAGAAAAAAGCTTTTCACGGGACATTCCTTTCTGAGGGAATTCAATATTGGCCATTCCTTTTTCTCCTTCCTTGCTTCCAATAACCTTACATATAATTATAAACAATCATGCTCGATTCATTCGCAAAAAGTTGCCCAAGACCTATTTGGGTCATTCCCGTGAAAACGGGAATCCAGTGTTTTTAATAGTTACATATGGTCTGGATTCCCGCCTCGCGGGATGACGAATTTTTGCGAAGCTGTCATCCTCAAAACAGGGACAAGATATAGGCCACGGCAATCCCCAAATAAGTGCCGATGACCCATCCAATGATGCCGGTGATAACACCGGAGACGACAATCTCCTTATTTTTAAGGGCTGAGGCCACCATGGGGACGAAAGGCGGTGAATAAAGACCGGCTACCGAGGTAATGATGACCGTATCGGTATCGATTCGGGCCATGGCCGAAAGGGCCGCGTGAACCGCCACGGAGAAGAAGTAGACGAAGGCCACCATCACCAGGATGGCCGGCGCGGTATTTAACATCTTCTGGATATCGGCCATAGAGCTGACCACCAGGCAGAATATCAAGATCAAAAATTGCCCGAGCTGGAAGGTCATGGGAATTCGCCTGACGGCTGGGATAAAGGAGAAGGCTATCCCCAGGCTGGAAACGGTCAGGATGGCCGCCACCATGGCGAATTCCTTGGAAACCACCAGGGTCAGGCCGGCGCCGGCGGCAAAGATACCGACGGCGATACCGAAAGCGGCCAGCAGCGGCAGTATCACCCGGCGCTGGAATATCCCGGCATAGGAATCGAAATCGGTCTGCTCCCGGTCCTGATTCTCATCCCCCAGCCGTTGGAAAGGAGGCAGGAACTTGAGCAGTATCTTTTGCAGGATGGTGATGACTATGAGCAGCCAGACGGCTCCGATAACGACGTCGGAGGCGTGGGTGGCCACATATACCACTGGATCGATACGAAGGGCCGTGCCTATGGCCGCCAGGTTGGGTGTGCCGCCGGTATAGACGCCGATAAGCATCCCGGCCATCTTCCAGGTCTCAACGCCTATCCAGGGCCTGAAAATAAAATAGCCGGCACCGACCACTGCTACCACGGAAACCACCACAAAAGTAAAGGAGAGCATCGATTTGCCGGCCAGCCTGGACCACTTTTTGATATCGACGGAGAAAAAAATCAGGGGGATGGCCAAAGGGATGGCCAGGGTCATCAAGGTGTCCTGCAAGCTGAAGATGTTTTCCGGTAAAAGACCTAGGTTGCCGACGATGATGCCCGCGGCATAACAGATGACAACGGCACCCAGCTTATTGAGAACGGGAAATTTCTGGCAGAGAAAGATGACCAAAACCGGAAACAGGACAAAAAACACGGCCCAGGCGATGATCACAGCAACCCTCCTTTCCATGGGAAAAGATAGCTTCCCCTCCCCTTGCGCCTAATGATCAGTTTAAGGTCGACCGAATTCCTTGAACCCGGCCACCAGGTGGGTCATCATCTCCATCCCCAGTGGTATGGCCCTTTCATCCGGGTTGAACCGGGGATCATGATTGGAAATCGGCGGCCCGGAGGCCGGGTCATGGGTGCCCAGGAAAAACATGGCTCCGGGAACCTTCTGCAGGAAGAAGGAAAAATCCTCACCGCCCAGGGTGGGCTTGCAGGTCTTGATGTTCGCTTCTCCGATCAAAGGCCCGGCTATCCTTTGCACATAAGCCGTCATCTGCGGATCATTGCGCAGGGTAGGATAACCATGGATGTACTTGAGCTTGTAGCCCGCCCCCATCCCCTGGGTAATCCCTTTGACCGTTTTTTCCAGTTCCTCCATGAGAAATTTACAAAGGGATTCATCCAGAGCGCCGATATTACCTCGAAGAACCACCATATCGCCTATGATATTGTCCCGCGTTCCGCCCTGAATCATCCCGAAAGTGAGAACCGCCGGGTCCAGAGGGTCCACCCGCCGGGTCATCATCGATTCCAGGGCCACAACCACGTGGGAGGTCACAACAATGGGGTCCACGGTTTGGTGGGGGCCGGCAAAGTGCCCGCCTTTTCCCAGGATCCGCAGGCTCAGGGTGCTTACCGATCCGATTATCGGCCCGGGGATAATGGCGATCTGCCCCAGCGGGATGGAGGACGTATGGAGGGAGAAAACCACGTCCGGTCTTGGATCATCTAAAACCCCTTCCCGAATCATCCCCACCGCTCCGCCGGGAAAGAATTCCTCGGAGGGTTGGAAGAGGAAAAGGGCCTTACCTGCCAGCCGGTCCCGCAAACGTTGCAGGACCGCGGCGGTACCCAACAGGACGGAGGTGTGGATATCGTGTCCGCAGGCGTGCATAACCCCTTGAACCTCTGAAGCGTACTCAGCCCCGGTCTCCTCGGTCAGCGGCAAGGCGTCCATATCGGCCCGAAGGGCCACCGTTGGCCCCGGTTTGGCTCCACGTAAAAGGCCTGTGACCCCGTAGTTTTCCCGGCACCTTCCCACCTCGATCCCTAAGTCCGCCAGATAATCGGCCACCAGGGCCGAAGTTCGTTCTTCCTTGCCGGAAACCTCCGGATGTCGATGGAGGTCACGGCGGATTTTTATCACCTCTTCCGTCAACTCGCCAACCTGCTTGGAAATTAATTGCTTCCAGTCCGGCATGGTCCCTCCTTTAGTTTAAAATTCCGGATTGAAACCTGCGAAAGGCATTTGAAAATTTGTAATGCTTTAGTCTTATGAAAATAAATTATCTGACAGGATTAACAGGATTTACATGTACTTTGCTCAGGCTCCGGACGACCCTGAGCAACTTCGATCGCTTCCAGCGGAAATAAGGCTTCTAAGGGCTGAATGATAGGGTTTGCGCCTTTCCCTGCCTGCCTGCAGGCCGGGTAATCCTGTAAATCCTGTCTAAAAAAAAAGTATTTTGATTTTTAAAAAGCTAAACCGGTACCAGATAATTTCACCAAAGAGAACAGGAACCGTCCCTTCTCCTCTCTTTTATTGATTTTCCCTTCGGCCTTTAAATAATCAATATGGGCCAAGGTTTCTCCAAGGGCGAACCATTTTTGAACCGGGGGAAAATCTTCCCAGGATCGGAAATCAATATCCCAGGTGATATGGGGGGCGATCTGCCAGGCTGTTTTTTCACCCTCTTTCAAGGCCACCAGGACTTCAGCCAACCGATCCCGGTGATGCTCCTGAAGCTCATCGATCCTTTTTCGGTGATCTCGTATGAGATTGCGATGCCCCGGCAAAACCAGGTCAATCTCCAAATCATAAACCTTCATTAAATTGGTAAGATAGGATTTGAGGGAATTGTCCAGGTCGGCCCAATTGGTGATATTGGGAGTGATGTCAATCAGGATGTGGTCCCCGGAGATAAAGAGCTTCTTTCGGGGCTCATAAAGGCACATGTGACCGGGCGAATGGCCGGGTGTGTCAATGCAGGAAAAGGCATAACCGCCTATCGTTATTGTATCTCCTTCTTGTAATTGGGTAAAATCCACCTTTCGTTGCGGGCTGTAGCGAAACCCGGGATGATTTTCCACGGCCGTCTTCAATTCCTCTTCCGGAAATCCGCAGGCGATATAAAATTTCATACCCTCGGCCCGCCGCTCCGCGGACGGCTTCTCATTTCCCGAGATGACCCTGGCCTCCGCCCGGCTGAAATAGACCTTCGAGGTGTCGGTTGCCAGATGACCGATCAAACCGAGATGGTCGGCGTGAAGATGGGTGATAAAAAAATCCGTCTTGTTCAGGTCCACGTTCAGCTCCTGGAGACAGGAACGCATGGCTTTAAGACAAGTCTCCCGGTTCATCCCGGTATCGATAATCAAAAAACGGTCCTCACCTCTGATCAGGTAGGAATTCAAGGCCTTCAGAGGGCTTCTGGGAAGGGGAATTTCAAGCCGGTACAGGTCATCAAATATTTTTTCAATCATGTTCTCTCCTCATACCACTTTTATTTTAAAATTGTTATCGAGTCTCCAGGGAGGATGGAATTTTTCGCTAAGGGCTCGGAGTCATGGGCATCTGCCTGCCAATCCCTCGACTCCTCCCGGTAAGAAAGCCCCCTTTTGTTCCAATTTTATTGTCTGTGTTCCCTTCCGGAGACTTAAAGGCTCTGAATTTATCAGGTCATACCAAGGGCGTCAATTTATTTTGGCGGTGAGGAAAGACCTGGACCGAGCCGCCTGATTCATGAAGTAATGAGGTTCCCTGTTAGGCCCGGCTAAGCCAGATGACAGGAAACCAAATGTCCGCTGGATATCTCCTTCAGGGGCGGGGTTTGTTCGGAGCAGATCGGCAGGGGTTTAAAACAACGGGTGTGAAACCGGCAACCCTTCGGCGGATTCAGCGGACTGGGGACGTCCCCGGGAAGGATAATCAATTCCCGGACAATATCCGGGTGGGAGGGCAGGGCGGCGGAAAGCAGGGCCTGGGTATAGGGGTGGACAGGATGGGAACAGAGTTCCTCACTTTCGGCCACCTCCACCAGCTTTCCCAGATACATGACCCCGATCCGGTTACTCATATGCTTGACTACGGCCAGATCATGGGCGATGAGCAGAAAAGTGTTTTGCGTTTTTTTCTGAATTTCCCGCAAGAGGTTCATGATCTGAGCCCGGATGGAGACATCCAGGGCGGAGACCGGTTCATCCAGGATGATTATTTCGGGGTCCGGGGCCAGGGCCCTGGCGATGGCAATCCTCTGTCTCTGTCCTCCGCTGAACTCATGAGGATAGAGTATCGGCGCGTCTTTTCTCAGGCCCACCAGGTCCAGCAGCGAAGCCACCCTTTCCTCAATTTCCTTCCCACCAAGGCCGCCATTGATGATCAGGGGTTCGGCAATGATTTTCCCCACTTTCATTCGGGGACTTAAGGAGCTGTAGGGGTCCTGAAACACGGCCTGGACCGAGGCCCGGTAATGTTCAAATTCATCCCGGGGCATTTCGTTGAGATCTTTCCCCTGAAAAAGAATGGTGCCGCTGGTTATTTTTTCCAGGAGCAGGATCAGCCTGGAGGTGGTCGTCTTGCCGCAGCCCGATTCTCCCACCAGACCGAAGGTTTCGCCCTTATTGATCGTAAAACTTATCCCGTCGACGGCCTTGACCGCCCCGATTTGTTTGGTGAATATCAGCCCTTTAGTGACCGGGAAATATTTGGTCAGGTTTCTGGCTTCCAACAGGATTTCACTCGCCATACTATTCCTCTCAGCCATGGAGCCAGCATCTGGCATAATGGTCTGCTGTGATTTCTTTTTGAGACGGGTATTCCTTTAAACATATTTCCTTGACGCTGGGACATCGCGGTGCAAAACTGCATCCCGGCGGCAAGGCGTGCAATTCGGGCGGCTGCCCTTCGATGGTATACAGTTTATCCACTTTGGCTTCCATCTTGGGAAGAGAATTAAGCAAGGCCCTGGTATAGGGATGACCGGGATTGTTGAAGAGCTCCCGGGTAGCCGCGGTTTCCACAATCTTTCCGGCATACATGACCGCGACGCGATCACAGATGCGGGCGACGATGCCGAAATCATGGGTGACCACGATCATGGACAGATGGGCTTTTTCCTGGATCTCTTTTAACAAACTGAGGAACTGGGCCTGGATGGTGACATCCAGGGCGGTGGTCGGTTCATCGGCGATGAGAATTTCGGGCTGGCAGGACAGGGTCATGGCCCCGGAGATTCTCTGCCTCATTCCGCCGCTCATCTGGTGGGGATACTCCCGCATCCGCACCTCCGGGGAAGGGATATGAACCAGCCGAAGCATCTCTTTGACCTTCTCCCATACTTCGAACTTGCCCAGTCTCTGATGGAAGCGGATGGGCTCAGCTATCTGCTCTCCGATAGTGAAAAGCGGATTCAGGGACATCATGGGATCCTGGAGGATCATGGTGATGCGGCTGCCCCGGATTCCGGTCATTTCTTTCTCACTCTTGGTCAACAGGTCTTCTCCATGGAGCAGCACCTTGCCCCCGACAATATGCCCGGCCGGCGGAGGAACCAAACGGATGATCGAAAAGCAGGTGATGCTCTTGCCGCACCCGGATTCGCCGACCAGTCCCAGGGTTTCACCCTTCTTCAATTCAAAGCTGACCCCGTCGACGGCCTTAACCACACCCAGGCTGGTATAAAAATAGGTCTTGAGGTCCTGAACCTCTAAGATAGTTTCATTGGAATTCATGTTTAACCGATCCCTTATAATTGCCTAAATTTTGGATCCAGACGCAAGCGCAGCCAGTCTCCTAAAAGGTTGCTGCTCATCACCACCAAAAAAATGGCGATGCCCGGCCAGGTGCAGATCCACCAGGCCGTGTTCATGATCACCCTTCCGTCGGCCACCATGGATCCCCAGGCCGGTTCGGGTGGCGGCACTCCCAGCCCGAGAAAACTCAGCGAAGATTCCATGATGATGACATTCCCCAGTTGGAGAGTGGCCAGCACCACCAGGGTATTGACGATATTGGGAAATATGTGCTGGAACATCACCCGCATCTTGCCGGCCCGGGCGACGATGGCCAGTTTGATAAAGTCCGCGTTTTTCATACGCAGCACTTCCCCTCGGAGTACCCGGGCATAGCCCGCCCAACCCAAAATCCCCATAATGAGAATAACATTGTTTTTACTCGGTCCCAGGACAGCGGCCAGAGCGATGGCGATGATCAGAAAGGGCATGGACAAAAACATATCCGTGATTCGCATCAGCACCACATCCACCCATCCCCCCAGATAGGCCGAAAACAGGGCAACAATGGCCCCCAGGGCACCGGCGAAAACGACCACGGCGAACCCCACCTGAAGCGAGACCCCGGCCCCGGTTATGATCCGGCTTAAAATATCCCTACCAATGTTATCGGTCCCCAATAGGTGTTTGAAGTCACCGGCCTGCTGGAAAAACGGAGGTTTTTTAACAGCTCTAAGGTCCGTCTTCAACGGGTCATGAGGGGTCAGGAAGTTGCCGAAAATGCCGAAAACCAAGAACAAAATCAAGATAAAAGCAGGGGTCCAGGGGATTCCCCGCAGCACCCTCTTGAGACGAAATCCCTTAGAAGCTTGCCCTTTTTCTTCTTTTTCACTAACCGCTTGAGAAGTTAACACACCCTTTCCTCCCGGATGATAAATTACTGATATTTGATTCTGGGGTCTATGTAGGCGTAGAGAACGTCGACAACCAGATTGATAAAAATAAAAAGCGCCGAGGCAATTAGAACGCAGGTCTGAACCATGGGGTAATCCCGGGCAAAAATGGAGTCCACGATCAAACGTCCGATTCCCGGCCAGTTAAAAACCGTTTCGGTTATCACCGTTCCATTCAGCAAAGTGACGATGTTCAGGGCGGCCAGGGTTATAATGGGGATCATGGCGTTCTTAAAACCATGCTTCATGATCACCACATACTCGGGAAGTCCTTTGATGCGGGCCATCTTGATATATTCACTATCCAGGACGTCCAGCATGGCCGAACGGCTCAAGCGGGTGATGGCCGCGGTGAAATACCAGCCCAAAGTAAAAGTAGGCATAATCAAGTGTTGCCAGCTTCCCATTCCCGAAGTCGGGAGCCAACGCAAGGCCACCGCAAAAAGGAGCATCAGCATCAGCCCGGCCCAGAACACCGGCAGGGACTGGCCGGCCAGGGCAAAGACCTTGCCAAAATTGTCAAACCAGCGTCCGGCCTTGACGGCGGAAAATATACCCGTCGGAATACCGACAATGAGGGTAAAAGCCATGGCTGCGGCACCCAGCATTAGAGTATTCGGAAAGCGCATCAGCCATAGTTCCAGGCAGGGTTTCCCCCAGCGGATGGAGTTGCCGAAATCCCCCTGAACGGCCTTGGAGATAAAAAGCCAAAATTGAACGTACAGGGGTTTATTCAGACCAAGGGTCACCCGGATGGCCTCGATATCCTCCGGTTTGGCTTCCGGCGGGGCCATGAGCAGGGCCGGGTCGCCGCTCAGATGGCTCAACAGGAAGACGATAATACTGATGCCAAAAAGACAAATAGCCGCCTGAACCAGTCTTCTCAGGATATAATTTAGCATGGAAGTTCTCTAACTCTCCGTTACGGGTTGCGGGTTACGGGTTGCGAGGTGCGTGTTTTATAAGCCGAACCTTTTTTTAATAACCCGTAACCTGCAACCGAAAAAATTCAAATATTTTTGTTTAGTTCCTCAACTTAATGTATTCAAAACGGATCGGGAAAATCAAGCCCGACACCGGATCATAGGACTCCACCCTCTTATTCACTGCATAAGGGACGTGGACAGCCCAAAGAGGGACACGGAACCCTTTTTTAAACAGGAGATCTTCATATTCCTTGGCCGCCTGGGCAATGGCCTTATTGCCCTCCGCGTTATTCATTTTTTTCCAAGATTCCACCACCTCCGGCATGGTTCGGCCTACCGGAGCCCAGCTTCCCATAGTATGACTCTCCAAGGCCACGGCCGGGTGCACCCGGCCGGCCCACCAGGGACCCGATCCATAACTCAGGCCCCGCAGTTCACCGAGGGTATGCTTTTTCTGCCAGACGCCATGCTCCAGAACGACAAACTCGGCCTTGATGCCCACCTCGTTCAACTGAGCGGTAAGGACGTCAAAGGGAATCTTACTGCCGGAGCCGGTGGTGAAGGTGGTTTTGAAACCATTGGGATATCCGGCTTCAGTCAGGAGTTTCCTGGCTTGCTCGGGATTGTAGGGGTCAGGCTTGCGTTTGGGATCATAGCCGGCATGGTAAGGGGCCAGGAAAGAGCCCCAGGGCTCACTTTGATCATTTAAAACGTTTTTACAAATTCCAACCCGGTCAATGGCCAGGCTGGCCGCCCTTCTGACCCGCTCATCAAGGAAGGGATTGGGATCTTTGGGATGGGCCAGGTCCTGGAAGACCATGGTGGTTAGAAAGGTATGTTGACTCCAGATAATCCTCAAATTAGGGTCCTTTCTGACCTCGGGGATATGCTGGGCATTCAACATGATCATGTCCGCTTCACCGGTCTTGAGCATGGCCAGCCGGGTAGCCGGTTCCTCGGCGGTTTTATAATACACCTCATCGATGAAGGGAGTCTTGCGGTAATGATTGCGAACGGCCTTGACCCGGACATATTCGTCGTGTTTGAAGTCAACGATCTGAAACGGTCCGGCCCCCACCGGTTTAGCAGCAAAGCCGGCATCCCCCACCTTCTCAATATAATCCTTGGGAACGATCATCAGGTTGTTGTATAACCGGTCAGGGAAGGCCGGATAGGGGACCTTTAGGTAAACCCGAAGCTGATAATCGCCCATGGTTTCCACCCGATCGACGTGCCGCCGGAGTTCGGCGCCCCAGACAAACAAGAGATCTTCGCGCTTGGCCCGTTCAATGCTGAATTTGGCATCCTTGGCGGTGAAGAGGTCTCCATTGTGAAACTTGATGCCCTTGCGCAGCTTGAAATCATAATAGGCTGCATTGGGGCCGATGGTCCAGGATTCGGCCATAGCCGGAATTTCCCGCCCCCTGGGGTCCTTGGCGATCAGGCTGTCAAAGATCAGGGTGTTTATGGTGGTTTGTTCCGCCCCGACCCCGGTATGGGGGTCTATGGCCTTCCGATAGGAAAAAGTCGCGTTAGAGGGGGCGTAGGTGAGTTTACCCTTTGGCTCCTGTGCTGCCGCTCCTGCACCAAAAAATACTAGCAGGGAAAACATGGCCGTTAAAACAATCAGGACATCTGAAATTTTTTTTCTTTTCATTGTTCATCTCCTCCTTTCAGCAATTCTGGTTCATCGGTTAATACTAGTCTTGGATAACCTCCAGGCTTGTTTGTTCTCCGTCATGCTGGACTTGATCCGGCATCCAGGGACTTTGATACCTATGCAATAACCTGGATTCCGGCTTTCGCCAGGAATGACGACCTAATTGACGCTTGGGTAATATTTTCATGTCCCGGCTTCTGTTCGATCGGGCTTTGCCGATCTCAGGGGAGACTTCCGAAGGAAGTCGGATAAGAAGCCTCCTTTTTAGGTCGGGGGACCCGACCGTATCGTGGCGCCCCACAGGGGCATGAGTGCTTAGTTTGAAAATGGGATCCAAGGATTAAAAAAGATACCGGTGTACGGTGTAAGGTTTTTCTAAAACCTTGAACCTTATGCCTTGCACTTTAGGATTTCCCGTCAATTCCTAAGCTTAATGTATTCAAAACGAATCGGGAAAATCAAGCCCGACACCGGATCATAGGACTCCACCCTCTTATTTACAGCATAAGGGACATGAACACTCCAAAGAGGGGTACGGAACCCTTTCTTAAAAAGGAGATCCTCATACTCCTTGGCCGCTTTGGGGATGTCTTTGGCCTCAGCACTATTCAATTTTTTCCAGGTCTCCACCACCTCCGGCATGGTCCGACCCACCGGGGCCCAGCTTCCCAGAAGCTCACCGAGGGTATGCTTTTTCCGCCAGACGCCATGCTCCAGCACGACAAACTCGGCCTTGATGCCGACCTCGTTCAGTTGCGCGGTGAGGATGTCAAAAGGCATTTTACTGCCGGAGCCGGTGGTAAAGGTAGTTTTGAAACCGTTGGGATATCCGGCTTCGGCCAGGAGTTTCTTGGCTAACTCCGGATTATAGGGATCGGGCTTGCGTTTGGGATCGAAGCCTGAATTGTAAGGAGCCAGAAAAGAGCCCCACGGTTCAGTCTGGTCATTTAAAACGTTTTTACATATACCAACCCGGTCAATGGCCAGGCTGGCGGCCTTTCTGACCCGCTCATCATGGAAGGGGCTAGGCTCATTGGGCCGGGCCAGGTCCTGGAAGACCATGGTGGTCACATAGGTATGCTGGCTCCAGATGATCCTCAAGTTGGGATCCTTTCTCACTTCAGGGATATGCAGGGCATTCAACATGATCATGTCCGCCTCCCCGGTCTTGAGCATGGCCAGACGGGTGGCCGGTTCTTCGGCGATTTTGAAATGCACCTCATCCACATGGGGGGTCTTGCGGTAATGGTTGCGGACCGCCTTGACCCGCACGTAATCGTCATGTTTAAAGTCCATGATCTGAAATGGTCCCGCACCCACTGGTTTGGCGGCAAAACCGGCGTCTCCCACCTTCTCAATATAATTTTTGGGAACCATCATCAGGTTGTTGAATAGACGGACAGGGAAGGCCGGATAGGGGGCCTTCAGGTAAACCCGGAGTTGATAATCCCCCATGGTTTCCACCCGGTCGACATGCCGCCGGAGTTCGGCGCCCCAGATGAACATGAGATCTTCGCGCATGGCCCGTTCAATGCTGAATTTGGCATCATTGGCGGTGAAGGGATCTCCGTTGTGAAACTTGATGCCCTTGCGCAGCTTGAACTCATAATAGGCCCAATTGGGGCCGATGGTCCAGGATTCGGCCATGGCCGGGATTTCCCGCCCCCGGGGGTCCTTGGCGATCAGGCTGTCAAAGAGCAGGGTGTTTATGGTGGTCTGTTCGGCCCCGACCCCGGTATGGGGGTCTATGGCCTTCCGATAGGAAAAGGTTCCTGTGGAGGGGGCGTAGGTGAGTTTACCCTTTGGCTCCGGGGCCGCTGCCTGCCCCGGTCCTGTCCAAAATAATAAAGTCAGGGAGATAAACGCGGTTAAAAGAATGGGGATAATCAAAACTTTTTTGCTTTTCATGTCTTCTCTCCTTAATGGTTAACTGAAAGTTTTCATAATTCACCACAGGGTTGCTTGTTAATGCGTTTTCTCATCGATACAACGGATTTTTTGTCTCCGATTCAAATACTTTTCGAGCAGGCCGGAAAAATGATTTACTATCGGTTATCATATATGATATATCATGTCAATACCCTTTGTCAAAAAACTCCAGCAACAATTCACCGCCATGAATCAGGTCCATTTCCATGGCCGATTTGGCAGCGTGGGAATCTTTGGCTTCAAGTGCCTGTAAAATCTGTCTGTGATAATTCGATTTTGTTTTGGGTATGTTTTCTGAGTCTTGGGGTTGAAGGTTGTTCAAGAAGGGGCCGATTTTCAGCCACAAGATCTCGATGATTTCCAATAAGGCCGGCATTTCAGCTGCCTTACAAACTTCGATATGAAAGGCATAATTATTGGCGATGGAATCTTTAAATCGGCCTTCCTTGGCAGCCTTGATCATCTCCGCATTAATTCTGGTCAACCGGTTTAACTGACGGATTTTTATTTTCTTGGCGGCTTCGGCGACTGCCAAACCTTCGTTTACAATTCGTATGGCTCGATTCTCCAGATACCCTTTTTTGTCCAGGATAGGCGTCGTAATGGGATGCGCGGGCTTCATCTCCAGTGCCCCGTAAGAAACCAACCTTAAGAGGGCCTCCCTCACCGGCGTTATGCTGGTGCCCATTTTTTCAGCCAGTTGACGAATGGGGAGCCGCTCTCCGGGTTGAAAACGTCCGGACATAATAGCATCTTTGATCTGTTGATATACTTTATCGTTGAGATTATCTCTTTTGACCTTAATGAGTTTCATGGACAACCTTATTCTTTAAATTGTGATGGTCTTTTCGATGATTGCGCGGAGGTCAATATTTTAGAAAAAAAATCAATTCGTTTTCCGGCCGATTCGGTTAAATGCTATATGTTATATGATATATTATTGACCTTCTTCGCTAATGTCAACATCCAATTGAAAGGGGTCCGCTTACGGAATTGATAGATTAGCACTCCCCGATTTTCAGATGAAACTGAAAAGATGGGATGCTTACCCTTTCAAATACCATATTTTTTTCCTCAAAATACTCTCCTGCCTATATTCCCATTAGGACCTGTTTGAGCAAAGCTGTAATTATTTTTTAGTGCTCGGACCTGCGCATCCTCGGCTTTTGCAACGTTAAAGGTATCTTTATTTATTTATGCTCCCGGAGCCAAGGTATAAAGAATAAACCGCCATGCCCGCCTTTTGGGGCCTGGCACCACCATACGGTCACTTTTGGTGACCTAATCAGGAGGCTTCTGAACAGAAGCCGGGACATGAAAATAGGGACTGGGCAAGGATAACCTCGAAACCTATTTCCGTAATATAAGGGGGATCGAATGAAAGTAATTATAGATGAAGAAGAATGTCTCGGTTGCGAGACTTGCGTAGAACTTTGCCCGGAAGTATTCAAGATGAATGAAGACAAGGGAAAAGCTGAGGTGATCCTGCCGGAAGGAGGACCGAAAGAGTGTATTGAGGAGGCTATAGATTCCTGCGCGGTCTCCTGTATCCACTGGGAAAAATGAGTCACTCTCCATTCACTCCCAAATAGGAGATAAGATTACATGTCAACCTTAGATGAGTGCCGCAAGGCGTCAGAACATCTCTATGATGCTTTATCCCATATGCTCAATGGGGATTCCTGCCTGATGGATGGTATCTGGTCGCACAACTCGGACGTGACCACCATGCATCCCACTGGCGGTCGGGAAGTCGGATGGGACAAGGTTCGGGAAAGATGGGATCAATTGGCCAGGCTGACCTCGGACGGACAGATCCGGTTGAAGGATCAATTAATTCGAGTTGAAGGGGATATCGCCTACGAAGTGGGTACCGAGGAGGGGCAGGTTAAGCTTGGCGGAAAGCTGGTCTCCATGCAGCATCGCGTCACCAATATCTACCGCCGAGAAGCCGGGGTCTGGAAGGCGGTTCACCACCACGCGGATATTTCACCGGTGATGGCGGAGGTAGTCCGCAGTTTGGAACCAAAGCCTCATGCCCCGCCAGGGGCGTGAGACCACGATACGGTCGGGCCATCGGCTCCCGTTCGATCGGCTTTGGCCGATCGAACAGAAGCCGGGACATGAAAATAGGACTGGGCGAGGGAAGGCTAGAATCCTATTTTCATATTAAGAGCAGGAAACTCCCGTCCTGCAATACCGAGATCGTGAATCAAAAGCAGGGCCGGATTTCATTTTTTCCACCTCCTCCTCCGGACGCTTCCAGGATGGGGAAGGCATCTTCTCGAAAGATAGTTCGGGGTGTAGAGAAGTGTTAAAAAAAAATGGCCCGGTTGGGACCGGGCCGGAAAGGGTTGATCTGGAATTGGCGCTTGCGATTAGGGAAATTTGAGTTTTCCTTCGCCGGGCACACTTTTGGGATTTTTAAGTCTTGAGGCATCATCCACACAATTCTTTTTTTCCTCATCACTCAAAGAATTTGGATCCCGCAGTGCATCCAAGGGACACAAAAATCTGTTTCCCGCATTGTCCTTTACCCAGACTAAGGGTTCTGTCTTCACCGCCATAGTCCTCCTTTCTGCCGAGTTGAATAAATTTTTCTTTTCATGACCTCTTGCTCCTTTGTTAAAATTATTATTCATATAGATTTCAAAGGCAATAACGTGAAACCAGTATTTTTTGTCTAATCCCCTTCCCTCGGTTCGAACCAGTGAAGCTGCCGGAGTGAATGGGTACCCGGAGACGAATCTTTTCTTTTTATCTTCTTGATCCCGTCTTCGTCTTGTTTTATACTCTTTTAAAAAGGCGGCTTATATCAATCAGTGGTTCGAGCTCATTTCGCATTAGACCAATTGAGCGTAAATATTTTTTATCTCAATTATTTTTCCGAATAAAGGAGGCACCCCATATGGATATTCCTGAAGGAGGCATGGAAAAAATTTTAGCGATTGAAAAAAGCATAACCGGAATGATTGATCTGCATCGGCTGGTTAAAGAATTAAAGGAAATGGAAATCCAGCAGCAAAGCAGCATCGAGGACCTTCAGGGCCATGTAAACCAATACAGGACCTTCCTCGAAAATATTCCTCTGAGATTCTTTATCAAGGACAAGGACTTATCTTATAGTTACTGCAACCAGCCTTATGCGGATGACCTAAAAAAACAACCCGGAGAAATTATCGGGAGGACGGACCGTGATTTTTTCCCCTACGATCTGGCTGAAAAATTCATGGGAGACGATAAAAAAGTCCTCGAAGCCGGTGAGTTGTTTAATATTGAAGACCCATATATCGTTGATGGTCAGGAGTTTATCGTCCATATGGTCAAAGCTCCCCTCCGGGATGAGAAGGGAATGATCACCGGCTTGATAGGTATTTTCTGGGATATCACCCCAGAGAAAAACAGAGAAGAAGAAGCAATAAGAACACGGGCCCAGATTGAAGATCTTCTGTCCAACCGGACGGATGAACTGGAAAAGACCATCCAGCGACTTCAACAGGAGACCTCGGAACGCCGGCAAGTGGAGGAGAGGCTCAGACAGGCTGAAGATGAACGGGAGGAGACAAGCCGGAAACTTCAACAGGAAACCTCGGAACGAAACCAGGCGGAGGAAAGGCTCAGGCAGACGGAGGAAATCCGTCAGAGTCTGGAGAAGGCTCTCCAGAAGTCGGAAGAGAGACATAAATGGCTGGTTGAAAAAGCCCCTGTGGCCATCGGTGTGATTCAGAAAGGTCTCTTTAAATTTATTAATCCCGGGATTATTGGGATATTCGGATATTCAGAGGAGGAGCTCGCTTCCCAGCCGGTTCTGGAATTCATTCATACCGATGATCGGGAGATGGACAAACTCCTGTTCAAAGAAGTAAACGAGGGGGAACTTCCTCAGGTCTTTTTCTTCAAGATCCTCCACAAGAATGGAACCATCCGCTGGGTTGAGGATAGGGTGGACTTGATTCACTGGGAAGGAAGCCCGGCGACCATAAATTTTTTCACCGATATCACTTTACGGAAGCAAGCCGAGGACGAATTGCTCAACTCCCTTCAACCCTTTCGTAATCTAATTGAAAAGGCACAAAAGGTCATAACCACGGAGTAGAACCGGGTCCGCGACATACTGTTCTCAACGCTTGACAACCGGCAGAATCAAGGCCGAGGGTCGCCTTTGGTCGACGTAGACACTGTTTTTGGCCACCAGCCCGGTTCCCTGGCGATACATGGGGCCGTCGTCATTCAGGTTGAGTGCATACTTGGGATAATTTGACGAGGAGAGGATCAAACGCAGCCGATGGCCTTTGAGGAAGGTCTGGGCCGTGCTGCTCAGTTCTATCGTCACCGGATAGACCTCACCGGGTTTCATCAGCTCTTCTCGGGAAGTTGAATGGCGCAGGCGCATCCTTCGAATGCCTTCGCAAATGTCATAATCCAGATTAAGCGGCATAACCATGGGTACGGCGCAAACCAGATCAGGGGGATTCTCCCGCGCGGTTTCATATTGCACGCGGCCAAGCGCCGAGAGTCCCCAGGTGGCAATTTTTCCGTTGGACCATTCCTGTTGGCTGATCCAGTGGATGGTGTCAAATCCGTCCTGCCCCAGGTTCGGCGGCCTCCCGGGCACCTGAGCATTCTTAGAAGCGAATTTGCCGCGCCAGTCTGAGACCACGAAGGCGTAGTTCGTATCGGTGAAGATCGAATTCGCTCCCCACCGTCCTTCACCCAGCCACCAGGTACGCATCGGTTCCTTGTTGTAGGGCGTCTGAATCAATATCACTGGAAATTTTCCACTGCTTTTGGGCAGGTAGAGATCGGCAGCCAGCGATTGGCCGTCACGCATCGTTATCATAACCGTACGACCGATAAACGGCGCCGAAGGGGGTAGAAAGGATGGCTGTCCTGATTCCCCTGATTGCAGGAAAGCCTCCGGCGGGGTGATCAGGGCCAGAACCATTAATCCAAGGAACAACCCCAACAATACTTTTCTTTTTATCATTGACTCTCCTTTAATCTTGATAACCTCGTAAAAAGTCAAAAAACGGCTTTTCACGAGGCGGGAAAGGGCTTCCCCTCTCCCGCCACTTGAAGTGAATTCAAGTGGTTCCACCTTCACCCCAGGCCGGGACTTAATCGTCCTCGGCCTGTTGATGGACTTTTTACAAGTCCATCAATCTTGATGGACTCGTAAAAGTAGCCGGAAGCCCGAATTCGTCATTCCCGCGGAAGCGGGAATCCAGGAAACTCAACTACTTCTGGACGATTCGTCAATTCTGACCGTTTGAAAAGAATATTTTGATGGATCCTCTATCCGCTAACTTTTTTTCGGGCGAAATTTTCCACCGCCTTGGTAAATTCCGGGGTAAAGACCGCAATGCTCTGGTTGCGGTCTTCAAGGTTTATGGCCGCCTCTAAAGATGGGGCCGTGAGGTTTTGATTTAAAGCCTCCTTGGTCAGTCTTAAGGCCGTGGGGCTTTTTTCTATCATGAGCCTGGCCAGGGCTAAAACGGTTTCCAATAATTTTTCCTCTTCAACCACCCTGTTGACCAGGCCGAGTTGTTGAGCCTCATAAGCATCCACCGTGCGGCCGGTGAGCAATATTTCGGCGGCCCGGATGGAGCCCACGGCCTTCTGCAAGAAAAAGGTGCTCCCCAGTTCTCCACCGGAAAGACCGATATTTATAAACGACGGGGTAAAGGCGGCTTTGGAGGTGGCGAAGACCACATCGGAGGCCAGGGCCAAACACATCCCGCCGCCCGCCGCCGGACCGTTGACCGCGCTTATGACGGGCTGGGGGATGGCCCTAAGTCGGATGATGATGGATGAAAACTTTTTTTGTACCTTAAACAGGTGAGCAGCAGCGTTTTGATGGAGCTGGTCAGCCTCGGCTTTCGAGCGCTCGTCTTTTAAATCGGCCCCGGCACAAAATCCCCGGCCGGCACCGGTTAGGATTACTAC
This sequence comes from Deltaproteobacteria bacterium, assembly GCA_016208255.1. Classification (GTDB taxonomy): domain Bacteria; phylum Desulfobacterota; class RBG-13-43-22; order RBG-13-43-22; family RBG-13-43-22; genus RBG-13-43-22. Next base: position 20,281 of record JACQYK010000019.1, read on the forward strand.
CCTGATCGTTGGAGAGTCTTCCAGTTCGTCGTACAAGCGGTGTAAATCGTCAAGCAGGTCGAGGCTCAGGGCATTGAGACGGTCGGGCCGGTTGAGGGTAATTAACCCGATGCCGGGTTCGATTTCCTTGAAAATGAGATTGTGGAAGTCCATTGACTCTTCTCCCTATCTGTCTTAGATTAATAAGTTGTTAACGTTCAAAAAGTTTAAATCCTGTCAAAGATAGTATTTGAATTTCAAAAAGCTAAATTGATATATGTTTTTTGAATTTCAACAGAAAGAGTATAAGGAAGGTAAAAGACAGGGTCAAGGTCAAAAAGGGCCTAAGGCGCGTCCTCATTCTCATAAGGAAATTATAATGGCAGAAGCGAAACCGGGTACCAAGAGCAAAAAATCAAAAGACGCCGAAAACCCTCCGACTATCGATATTTATAAGCGCTGGTGCAAGGGCTGTGGCCTGTGCGCCAGCTTTTGTCCCACCGGTGCCCTGGCCCGGGATGAAGCGGGGTATCCCTATGTTAAAGATATTAGCCAATGCACAAACTGCGGCTGGTGTGAAATCCGATGCCCCGACTTTGCCATTACCGTCCGAAAGCAATCCAAAGAAGGAAGAAAAAAGGATGAAGAAATCAAAGAAACCGGGGAAAAGGGAACTGCTCCTCCAGGGTAACGAGGCCATCGTCGAGGGGGCCCTCAAGGCTGGCTGCCGCTTCTTTGCCGGGTACCCCATCACCCCGGCCACAGAGATTTCGGAACTTTTGTCCGTCAAGCTGCCGCAGATGGACGGCACCTTTATCCAGATGGAGGATGAAATTGCCAGTATGGGGGCGGTCATCGGCGCTTCGCTGGCCGGGATGAAATCCATGACCGCCACCAGCGGTCCCGGATTTTCCCTGATGCAGGAAAACCTGGGATTTGCAGCTATGGCCGAGGTGCCCTGCGTGGTGGTCGATGCCATGAGGGGGGGACCGAGCACCGGACTTCCCACCTCTCCGGCCCAAAGCGATGTCATGCAGGCCCGCTGGGGTACCCACGGTGATCATCCGATCATCGTCCTCTGCCCGTCAACGGTGAGGGGGTGCTATGACCTGACCATCAGGGCCTTTAATCTGTCGGAGCGATTCAGGACCCCGGTCATTCTTCTGGTAGACGAAGTGGTGGCCCACATGAGGGAGAAGATCACCCTGTCTGAAGACGAACCGGTCGAGCTGTTCAACCGGATCAAACCAACGGTTCCGCCGGAATGGTTTATCCCCTACGAAGATACCCCGGGAGGCGTCCCGCCCATGGCCGCTTTTGGGGAGGGCTACCGCTTCCATGTCACCGGTTTGACCCACGACATCCGGGGATTTCCGACCACCCGCCCTGATGAGGTGGACCCTTTTATCCGGCGGCTATTCCGAAAGATAAGCCAGCATTTTCCGGAAATCCAAAGCGGCGAATTTTTTCAGACCGATGATGCCGAGATGACCGTTATCGCCTATGGCTGTGTGGCCAGGTCGGCCAAGAGGGCGGTAAAGGAGGCCAGAGAGGAGGGAATGAAAATCGGCCTCCTGAGACTGGATACCCTGTGGCCCTTTATGAGGACCGCGGTGGAGAAGGTTCTCCAGACCTCGAAGACGATCATGGTCCCGGAGATGAACATGGGGCAGATTTCCAGAGAGGTCAAAAGAGTGAATAAGGGTTCAGCTAGGGTTGTTACCATCAACAGGGTTGACGGGTCGATTATCACCCCGGAGGAGATCCTGGACCGTATCCGGGAGGTGGCCCATGGCTGAAGTGACCCAATTGATCCATAAGTATCTCCGCCACGATAAAAAGTTCCCCCACGTCTGGTGCCCGGGATGCGGCATAGGGATCATGCTCGGGGCGCTCATCCGGGCCATAGACGCCCGTGGGTTCAGCAAGGATGAAATAGTTCTCGTCTCCGGAATAGGATGTACCGGGAGGCTGCCTGTTTATATCGACTTCAATACCCTTCATACCACCCACGGCCGGGCCATGACCTTTGCCACCGGCGTCAAACTGGCCAAACCGGATCTTAAGGTCATCGTCGTCATGGGGGATGGGGACGCCGTGGCCATAGGGGGCAACCACTTTATCCATGCCGCCCGAAGAAACATCGATATCTCCGCGGTCATTTTAAACAACAGCGTCTACGGGATGACCGGAGGACAGTATTCGCCCACTACCCCCTACGGGTCGAGGACGACCACCTCCCCCTACACCCAGGTGGAACAGGCCTTTAATATAGCCGAGCTGGCCGTCTGTGCCGGGGCCCCTTTTGTGGCCAGGGGGACCGTCTACCACGCCAGGCAATTGGACCGTCTTATGGAAAGGGCTTTTCAGAAGAAGGGCTTCTCCGTGGTCGAAGTCATATCCCATTGTCATACTCAGTTCGGCAAATTGAACCGGATGGGCTCGGCCGTTGAAATGATGACCTGGCAGAGGGACCATGCCGTCACCATGGAGAAGGCGGCCGGGATGACCGGGGAAGAGCTGAAGGACAAATTCACCATTGGCCTGCTGGTGGATAAGGAGCTTCCGGTTTATAACGAGGAATATGAAAAAGTGCGCCAGCGGGCGAAGGAGGCCGGGGAGAAACAAGGGTTTTAATCACCCTGGTAATACTAAGGATTTATCTCTAACATTTCTATCTTGCGGGCAGCCCACGTTTCTCGTTACCGGTTGCTCGCTGCTCGTTAAAACCATAAACCCAGTAACCAGATAACCAGTAACGAGTGATGGTTTTATAAAAAGTCGTCATTCCCGCGGATGCGGGAATCCAGACTATCCTCAACCTATAAAAAACACTAGATTCCCTTTTTCTCTCGACTTCCTCTGGAAGTCTCCTTTTAAGGTCGGCAAAGCCGACCGTACGGAATGACGAAATTTGACTTTCGGGAACTTTTTGCGAGTTTTCACGAGTAACTCGTAACCGGTAACCAGCAACCAGCACTGGAGTTTCAGATATCTTTGGGCAGGATTAGGGAAAAAGGGCATGAGTTTTCGTTATGATATACGATTGAGCGGATCCGGGGGCCAGGGATTGATCCTGATGGGCCTGATTCTGGCCGAGGCTATAGGAATCTATGATGGGAAACAGGTGGCCCTGACCCAGAGTTACGGACCAGAGGCCCGGGGGGGTACCAGCAAAGCCGAAGTAGTGGTGAGTGATGCGGAAATAGACTATCCGAAGGCCATGGCTCTGGACCTCCTTCTCTGCCTGAATCAAAAGTCCTGCGACGAATATTACCTGGACCTGAAACCCGATGGGTTATTGATCGTAGATTCCACTCTGGTCCATCAGGTTCCGGTTCCCGGGGCCTGTCAGATTCCTTTTACCCGGATCGCCCGGGATAAATTGAAAAGGGAGATGGCGGCCAATATCGTTGCCCTGGGGGCCATAGCCAAACTAACCACCATCGTAACACCGAAGGCCCTGGAGCGGGCCCTGCTGGCCAGGGTGCCCAGGGGTACGGAGCAGCTGAATCTGGCGGCCTTAAAGGCCGGCATGACCGCGGCCATGAAAGCCCGCCGAGTAAAAAGGACTCAAATTATCAGGGAGCGGGAAGATGAAGATACCTGAGAGAGAGGGGAGTGCCCTTTTATGGAATCGTTAAATTCTTTCAAGATCGCCCAGCAGCAAGTGGAAATAGCCGGCAGGTATCTCCAGGTGGATGAAGGGGTATTGGAGATGCTTAAACAAACCAAGCGGGAGGTGATCGTCCATTTTCCGGTTAAAATGGATGATGGCAGGATCCGGATCTTTACCGGCTACCGGGTGGTTCATTCCCCGGCCCGGGGTCCGGCCAAAGGGGGTATCCGTTATCACCCGGATGTGGATTTGGATGAAGTACGTGCCCTGGCCATGTGGATGAGCTGGAAGACCGCGGTGGTCAACATCCCTTTTGGAGGGGCCAAAGGCGGGGTCCAGTGTGACGTCAAAGCCATGTCGCTGAAGGAAGTGGAGAATATGACCCGCCGTTTTACCTGGGAGATTGCCCCCTTTATCGGGCCGGAAAGCGATATCCCGGCCCCCGATGTCTATACCAATCCCCAGGTTATGTCCTGGATTATGGATACCTACAGTATCCTTAAAGGATACTCCGTTCCCGAGGTGGTTACCGGAAAACCGATTGAATTAGGCGGCTCCCAAGGCCGGTTTGAAGCAACCGGGAAAGGGGTTTTTATTACAGCCGCCGAGGCCGCCCGTCATCTCGGGTTATCCATCAATGGGGCCAGGGTGGCAATCCAGGGGGCCGGTAATGTGGGCGGAGTAGCTGCCCAATATTTCCATTCGGCGGGAGCCAGGGTAGTGGCTATCAGCGATTCCAAAGGAGGACTTTACAACCCAAAGGGACTGGATATCCCCCAAGCCCTGGCCTGTAAGAATCAATATCAGTGTTTCCTAACCGAAAGGGTAAATGCCGAAGAGATAACCAATGAGGAATTACTGGAATTGAAATGCGACTTCCTGGTCCCTTCGGCCCTGGGCAATCAAATCACTGCGGAGAAGGCCTCCAAACTGGATTGCCGGATGGTGGTGGAGGGGGCCAATGGCCCGACCACCCCTGACGCCGATGCTGTTCTCGAAGATCGGGGGATTTTTTTGGTTCCGGATATCCTGGCTAATGCCGGTGGCGTCACCGTTTCTTATTTCGAATGGGTCCAGAACCTGCAGGAACTGCTCTGGAGTGAGGAGGAAGTAGCCGATCGTCTCCAAAAGATCATGTGTAAGGCCTTCGCGGAAACATTGGAGATCTCCCAAAAAGAAAAGGTCCACATGCGAACCGCCGCTTATATTTTAGGCGTGGGCCGGGTGGCCAAGGCCGTACAACTTCGTGGGATCTATCCCTGATGATGTATCAAGAAAACCGATACTAAGGGATAGCCGCTCCGATTGATATAAATCATTCAGAAAAAACGTCCTCTCCGATAATGTTTATTGGCAACGTTTGGGCAAAGCCGAAGCCCTAAAAACTCGGTTTGGTCATCACCGAACCGGTATCCATCTGTTTACTGGTCTTATAGGCTTGGGCCTCGGTATATCCGGTCGGGGCCTGGATTTCTCTGGGTTGGGTATCACCGCTGGGATAACCGCTTCCGATTGATTAAGTCAAGGCAATATCCATCCAACAAATTTTTTCCAAACCATTAATTTCCTCACAGAGGTGATTATATGAATGTACTGCTCTTAGCCCCCCCCTACCCCCTGGAAGAGTTCCCCTCGCCTCCTCTCGGTCTGTGTTATGCCGCAGCCGGGTTTCAGACTGCCGGATGTAACGTTCGAATCTTGGATTTTATTATCCAACGCTATTCCTTGGAAAAATTAAAAAAAGAACTGGATGCCTTTGAACCGGATATTGTGGGAACAAACTCCGTTACCATGAATCACGATAAGGCGGTTTCGCTGTTGAAAGCCGTAAAAGAGCATAATCCCGGGATCATTACCCTGATGGGGGGTCCCCATATTTCTTTTGATTACCAAGGTACCTTAATAAAACACCCGGAAATTGATCTGGCCGTTATTGGGGAAGGAGAAAAGACCATTGTCGAGCTGGTCCCGGTTATCCATAATAGGGGGGAATGGGGTACGATTAACGGGATTGCCTTTAGGGAGAACGATCATCTGGTAAAAACCCCCAAACGGGAATTCATCTCCGATCTGGATACCTTGCCCCAACCCCCGAGGCATCTCCTGCCCCTGTCCAGATACCTGGCCCTGGGATTCCCGGTCAGTATTATCACCAGCCGTGGGTGTCCCAATCAATGCATATTCTGCGTGGGTCATAGAATGGTGGGACAAAAATTCCGCACCCGCAGCATTGATTCGATTTTAGATGAAATTCAGTCTCTGCTTGAAATGGGATTCGAGCAAATCAATTTTGCCGATGATTTTTTTACCGTTAATAAAAACCGGGTCAAGGCCATTTGCGCAGAGATTAAAGCAAGGAATTTAAACTTTGGATGGACTATTTTTGCCCGGGCCGACTCGGTGAATCGCGATATCCTGCAAACCATGAAAGAGGCCGGCTGTCATTCGGTATTGTTCGGCATAGAATCCGGCAACCAGGCAATGCTGGACCGTATCAACAAACGCATCAAGCTGGATCAGATCAAACAAGCCGTTGCTTTCTGCAAGGAAGTGGGTATGCGGGTGTTTGGGTCTTTTATCGTGGGCTTACCCGGAGAGACTATGGAAACATTGAGGGACTCGCACGCCTTGGCTCAGGAACTGGATGTACTTTATGGGTATCATTTTCTATCCCCATTTCCCGGAACCACCGTTAAAGAAAAAATCAGCGACTACGATCTTCAGCTCCTGACCCAGGACTGGTCAAAATTTGACGCCAACCAGGCCATCGTCCGAACCTCCGGCTTGTCTCCGGAGGAAATTACCCAATTCGTTGAGGACTATTACAACAAAAAAGTCCGTTCGGATGAGGAAGATCTGGCCAAACGGTTCGCCCAAGGGCAATGCACTCCAACCGAGTTGATGGTCATTGAGGGAAATCAGAGAATGGAGATCGTCTACGCGCTGCTGTCTGAAGATGTGATTGAATCCCTGGATTCATTTCCAAAATCAAACGGGAGTGAATTGGGGCTTTTGGTGGAAGACATTTCCCGCCGTATCCAAAAAAAACCGGAAATGGTCAAACCGGCTGTGGAGCATTTGATCAGTCACGGTTATATGAAAAAGGAAGAAGACAGTGGCCATATCAAATGGTCCTGGACTTAATCCGGTTTCTTCCGGGTTATTCCTCAACGGTTCAAAACCTCAAACTCCCGTTTATTAATAATTGGCGTACATCAAAGAATTCTTTTTTTTAAGGAGGGATTATGCCGTTTCTAGATTTTTCCGCTCTGGACCTGAAAGATTTCCGGCCGGGAATTAAAAGTTGGGCCCAAATCGGAGAGTACCTGATTATGGCGGTCATGACCATCGATGCCGGCCGGGAAGACCCCGGTCATTCCCACCCTTTTGATCAAACGGGGCTGGTCCTGGATGGAAATTTTTCCTTAACTATCGGAGAGGAACAACAAAGTTTAAGACCGGGCCAGGGCTATTTCATCCCCGCCGGGGTCCATCATGCCTGGTCGGTGACGGCCGGACCGGTTAAGATCGTGGACATCTCATCAAAAACCCTAGGCGCTTAGCGACTGTACATCGACAAAGTTTTGTCGATGTGGTTTATATTATTGGAATCAGTCTCCTTCTCCGTCACCCCGGCGAAAGCCGGGGTCCAGAAAAGCTTTCTATTCCTGGATTCCGGTTTTCACTCGACCTCCTTTGGAGGTCTCTTAATAGAGGTCGGTGAAACCGACCGACCGGAATGGCTGAAAGAAAATGCCGTTCGTTTAAATTAACTGTCCCGTTTGGGGCCACCTCTTCCGGGGAACTCCCGGACGAGGCGTAGTTTTTTACATCAGAAATCACCTTGATCTGAGAAAAAGCATAAATCGAAAGGATCGTTATGGACCCTATTGAACCCATTTACCTGGAGATCGCCAAAAAGATAACCAAGGAAGATAATAGAACACTCCCCAGGGTATTGAAAAGGATCGCCAATCTGGAGCAAGCCAGAATCCTCCGTGAACTGCCCAATACCCTGGAAGCCATTGCCAAGGCCCTGGCCGTAGATGAAAACGTGGCAGAAAAAGATCTGCAGTATCTGTTTGAACGCGGTCTGGCTACACGCGGCCGGAAGGGCTGGAACCTGGTCAACAACCTGGTTCTGGTGAAAGATTTTGTCGGGTCAGCCCATCCCAAATATGATGACCTTGAGCTTTTCGATCTGCTCAGGGAAATGAGTCTTGAAGAATCAGATAATTTAACAGAACGCCTGAAAAACGGAGAAAAGATTCCCCCCGTAAGGCAGGTAATGCGGGTTGTTCCCAAATGGAGGACAATCCAGGATATTCCGGGCGTCTTGCCTACCCGATCACATCCCGGACCCCGCATCTGTCTTTGATGATGAAACATAAGGGTGCCGGGATAAATCTCTTCATAAACAATAGCTTTTTCGACAGTAAATTGAGGAAATTAATCGGGAAGGAGTTAAAACGGATGGCTCGCCTGGATCTTATGTCCCCACCGGAAAGAAAACATATCGAAGAGGTCAAGTGCCCCACTTTTGAGACCAGCCCCTGGGTTGAGGGCCCCCCCTTGGAGAAAAGACGGGTGGCAATTATTTCCACGGCAGGACTGCATCGCCGAGAGGACAGGCCCTTCACTTTGGACCCGGGAGATTACTATCGAATACTCCCCGGCGGCATCAAGGCGGATGATCTCCTGATGAGTCATGTATCCACCAATTTTGATCATTCCGGATTCCAGCAGGACCAGAATGTGGTGTTCCCCATTGACCGTCTCAATGAATTAACCAAGGAGGGAATCATCGGCAGTGTGGCCGATTTTCATTATTCCTTCATGGGGGCTGTCGATCCTTTGCAGATGGAACAGGAGGCCAGAAGCCTGGCTTCGCTCCTTAAAAAGGACCAAGTCGATGCTCTTTTACTCCTTCCGGTTTGACCGCTGTGTACGCGCGCCGTGGGCGGGCTTGCACATTTTTTTGAAGAAGAAGGCATCCCAACGACCCAGATCAGCCTGATCCGTCTTCATACCGAGATCATCAAGCCTCCCAGGGCCTTGTGGGTCCCCTTCGATCTCGGGCGCCCTCTGGGTGTGCCCAATAATCCCTCATTTCAAAAACGCGTACTTTTAGCCGCTTTAAAATTGCTCGAGGCCAAAAACGGTCCTGTCCTCGAGGATTTTCCCGACGAGGCCCCCATTTCAAAAAGCGGGACGGAAGCCATGGCCTGCCCTGTTGATTTTCCTCAGCCGGAAAGGGAATTCACCGACAGGGAGAAATTGTGCCTGGCCTTCAAGAAAGAATTCACCTCCCTGCGGCCCTGGTTTGATTTTGCGGTCCAAAAACGCGGCCGCAGCACCGTCGGGGTGAGCAGGGTCAAGGTGGAGGATTTGGCGGATTTCCTCTGCGCTTTCCTGAAAGGTGAAACCCCGGACAATCCGCGTGCTGATATCGCCCTCCCTTATACGATTAATCTGGCCACGGATGACTTGAAGGCCTTTTATTTTGAAGCCGTCACCTCACAACCCGGACAGGAATCCCCGTCCGGCGAGGTTCTTTCCAATTGGTTCTATGACGAGACCGTGGCCGGAAAGGTTTTATTCACCTTGAGAGATCTGTTCAAAAGCCAGAGTGGGCTTATGAAAATTCTTGGCACTATCCTTATTATTCCTGCAGCCCAGATCAATAGAAGAAAAGAGCAGGCCGCTCGGAAGGAGTGAAGACCGCCTTTCCCCGCTTCCGATTAAAATAAATCAATTCAGAAACAACGTTATATATTGAGATAATCTGAGGGTAGGCTCGGGAGCCTGACACGAGTAAAGAAAAGATATAATCTACCAAAAAGAGAAACCTCCTGTTAAGAGAATAAGTAAGCATCACCAAACTTAAACTCTTAAACAGGAGGTGTTCAATGAACGAAGAAGATGGTATCAGGCTGAGGGAGTTTCGTCAACTCAAGAAAGAGATTCGGGGTTCCGGAGAGTATCTGATCGTCGGGATCGACGTGGCCAAGGAAAAGCACCATGCCTTTTTCGGAACGGCTACGGGGAAGACGCTGTTAAAGCGGTTGATCTTTGACAATACCCTGGAAGGATTTAGGAAGTTGCTGGACCAGGTGCAAGCGATCCAAGAGACCCGGAGTCTATCCAAGGTGGTTTTTGGGTTAGAACCCACGGCCAACTATCACAAGCCGTTGGGGGAACATTTAATTAAATGCGCTCTGATGGTCGTATTGGTTTCCGGGGTGGCCATCAAGCGCAACCGGGAGCTTTTGGATGGGCGTTGGGACAAAAATGACGACAAAGATGCCGCCAATATTGCTGACTTAATATCCCAGGGCAAGTGTCTGTTTTATGAATATCCGAGGATGTGGCTCCGGGATCTCCGCAGCTTGCTCTCGTTAAAACGAAAACTGAAGAAACAGGAGCATAGTTATCGGGTCCGGATTCGTAATCAACTCTTAGCCCAATATTTCCCGGAATTGGATCGTTATAGTGGACGTCCTGAGGTAGAGAGCGTTATCCGTTGGTGCCTGGATCCTTCCCGGATAGCGGGATTGGAGAATGATCAATTTATGAATCAGATAGCCCTTGGCCGGAAGACACAGGCTTTGCACCGACGTCTGCAAGCCATCCAGGACCTGGCCGTAGAGTCTATCGGTTGCGAGATGGGGGAAGGGGCCGTATTTGAAGCTCAGATCCTGGTGGATGGGTTACGTTACATTCGGAAGGCCATCCAATCCACCGATGATCGGATCGAGGAGATCTGCCGGCAGTTTCCTGAATACGGATATCTTTTGACCATTCCCGGTTTTGGTCCGGACGTTTCAGCTAAAGTGATGGGGGCCTTGGGCAATCCTTTCCGTTTCCAAAACCGAAGACAGGTCCTCAAGTTGGCCGGTTTGGACCTGAGTGCTGACCGGAGTGGTAAAACATCTGATTCCGCCATTCCGGTTATATCCAAAAAGGGCAAGGCCGGTCTTCGCTATGCCTTATATCAGGCGGCCTTTATTGCTTCCACCCGGAATAAGGAATTCAGTCGATATTATTCCCAGCAAATGGTGGGACGAGAAAAGGAGAAAGGGATCAATACCCAAACGGTGGGTTAAACTCTCGGCCAAACTTTTGGTCATCGCCTGGACCTTGATGAAAAAGCTGGAGCCTTTTGATCCTCTGCTGCTTAACCAGGTGTAATAAAAACATTTATATCCCTTTAGCGAGCCCGAGAAACAACGTGGAGGCCGATTACGGACCTCAGGGGGGACAATGATGGGCCGCTCACTAGACTTTAAAACCTGGATTAGGGATGATGGGTGATCCTGCCAATGGGGGATATACCGGATACAGATAACGTTGAGGTTTAAGGTCCGTTCTTGGTGAGCACCGGGGAATCCAAGGTATGAACGTCTGCTTGTCAGGCGGAAACCAAAGGTGCGTTTAAAAAATGGGGAAATTCTTATCTCATTAAAATCGTTATTTTTCTTAAATTGCATTTATTCTCTTGACAGGATCAATATAGGATGTCCCCTCCGACATCGTTTGCTTAGAGCTTGTGTGTCCACATCGACGATTATTCGCGATGATTTAATGTCCTAAAAATGGGTGAGTAGAGTCAACAAGCAATAAAGAAAATAAAGGGGAAAACGGGGAATGTCAAGAAAAAAGGCAAAAACGTTCGGCGTTCGACGTTCGACGTGGAAAGTTCAGAGTATGGAGAGGGGAAAAAGTAGAAAAAAGATCGGATAATGGCCTTATAGCTCTGCCAATAACACAAAATAATCATCCCGCGTTAATCCTGCGGTTCGCAAATTGTTCTTAATGATAAACACTGGTACTTCTTTCCAGTCAGGGATGACTACCGGTCTTGGGACCCCTTCCTTGGTATAAACAAAATGATCTCCTTCTGTTCGCACACATCGGAATCCGGCCTTCTCAAATACCCTTTTAAGACGCTCAGGAGGTATCGGGGTGATTTTGGGCATTTTAATAGGCGGTTACCAATTCGGTAGCCACGAGCTTGGGGGGTATCCAGCGTCCTGCAGAGTCCTTCTTGTATCTTGATTCCTCGAGAATATCTTCAAGGGTTCCCATTTTTTCAGCCTCTTCGACAAAAAGCCTTACCGCGGTCTTCAGCATCTCTTTGGCCTGTTGAATATCCTGGCCACAACTTGAAATATCGAGTTCGGGGCAGTAGGCCACGTAAGTATTGTCCTCCTTGAAAACTATAATATCATATTCAATAGGTATCATATTCCTCCCTTTATTTTTTTACTTAACTTATTATTGGGTAGCGTTAATAAATTTTATTTTATCAGAATATAGAATTAAAAGCTAAAAAAATAAGATAAGAGAACGGGGGCAAGCTTTGAGGCGGGAGGCTTGAGGAGAAAGTGAAAGAGAAGTTCAGAGTTGGGAGTTCGGTGTAGGGGTAAAAATTCAGCTCATAGCTGATAGCTTGTAGCTCATAGGGGGAGTTTAAAAAAAAACGTTCGGCGTTCGGCGAATAAAAAGGCTCGAGGCCTGAGGCGCGAGGCGCTAACCTGACCTGCCAGAAAAAACGAGAAGGGGCGAAGCGTGTCCAGGTAAGCGATTTATTTTTGCGAAGCAATAAATTCGCTTCTGTTTTCAACAAGATCTTAGCGCTGTCCAATTTTTCCCCGGATTTCACCTTGACCATTTCATTTCCTTACCTTATACTATTTTAATAAAAAATTTATCGTCTACGTCTTCAACTAATTGAACGCGGTGAAAGTTTTTAGCCTGATTAATCGGGTAACCTGCTGGAGGCCGTGAAGGAGACCGAGAATGAACACCGTCCGATTGGATTTACCGTTTGATCAAATCAAAAAGGCTTTGCGCCAATTGCCGCCACAGGAGAAAATAGCCCTCTGGCGCCTTTTGGATAAAGATCTCGACCGTCCTGCCATTGCCCTAAGATTTGCATCTTCTATCAATTCCATTCGCAAAACCTACCTTCATTTCAGTGAAGAAGAAGTGATGAAAGACGCAATCAAGGCTTCGCACCAGGTGCGCAAGACGAGTCATGCGAAAAGTCGTTCTTGATACCAATGTTTTGATCAGCGGGATCATTGCCTCTGGATATTCTGCTTCCATTTTGGATGCCGCCCAACGTCAAGAAATCAAACTGGTCACCTCCGCACACTTGCTCGAAGAATTCAGCAAGGTCATTTTGCGCCGGCACATTACTCGCAAATATCCCAAAGCCGCCGAAAACTCCGAAATTCTCCTTGACTTTCTACGCGCATTTGCCATCCTCACCCCGGGAGTCCCTACCCCAAACGCGGTTAGTCCAGACCGTGATGATGACTTTGCACTGGCTTGCGCTGCGGATGAAAAGGTGGAGTGTGTTGTCTCCGCTGATCCGCATCTATTGAATTTGAAAACTTACAGAAGTATCCCCATCCTTTCGCCAAAAGAGTTTGTGGAGAAATACTCCATCCCGCACAAGGAAAGAACCGTCCGCGGTAAACGTGGCCAGGCATAGGCTTGGACTTTGAATCTTTCCAAAGGAAAAACTAATTTCTGGCCATTCATTTATCAAAAAAATCAGGGTCCTTCGTTGCCTCAATGGTCAGTGGAAAGGGGTCAAGTCTGCTCTTGACTCTCTCTCTAATTTGATTTAATTAAGTATTTTTTTACAAAGGCTATGTTTTTGACTTTCCAATAAACGGACCATCTGTCAGCTATCACTTCGACCGGCAATCAGGTCTGTTTTTTTCTATATGGTCAATTGGGTTTAAAGAAGCTCAAAACAGAAAGCACAAAGATACCACTAAGAAAATTAAAGGGAAAAGGGGGAATGCCAAGGGGAAAAAGAGGAAAAGTACGTTCGGCGTTGTGCGTTCGTCGTTCGTCGATCAAACCAAGGAGCGTGGGGTATGAGGCGGTAGGGGTAAAAAATCAGCTCATAGAATGGAAAAAGGCGAGAGTCCGGGAGGATGAAGGGAGGAAACCGCTCTTGATATCAGTTCTTTGGCTTTTGTTTCTGGATTTCCTTTAAATGTTTTACCGTGATCCGGTCGTGGTCGCGGTTCATGGCTTCCTTGGCACGAATTAACGGGTCAATGTCCAGGATAGGGCACATTCCCGAGGGAAGGTCGACTTTGATAGCCTGCCGGAATACTTCATCAAAATCACCCAGGCCCAGAATTTCGCTCAGACAATCCACATTACCAAGGTCTGTTCTTAGATAGAGATTTTTTAGGCCGGCGCACTGCTCAGGGGTGAGATTCAATGGCAAATCAGTCCTGGGGCGATGAACAGGATGCAGATCTGTGAAGGCCTTCTGAATCCGCATTAAATTGGTTTCCGTGAACCGGCAACAAATGTCCAGATCGCGTGTGACCAGGGTGACCCCGTGGGCCACGGCCGCAAATCCACCCACAAGGACGAATTCGACCTCCGAAACAATTAACCGCCGCACCAGTTCGCTAAGATTCTGCATGTCGGCGTTTCATGGCGGCGCGCAGTGTCTCGGCAAAATTCAAGGCGTCGTCGTTGGCGAGCATTCTTTCCCAGGGTGTCAAGCGAAGACTTTCTTCCAGCAGCGTCAAATCGATGGCTCGATCATCGGCTCCCTTATCGGCAATGAAATTGTAATTATTATTTCGGGTTAGCCTTTTCATATAATTGTTTTACCGCGAAGGTAACAGGGAATCCCGTTATTAAGTTTTGGACTTTATATTTTTGTATTATAACGGAATTCAAAATAAAAAACCAAAAAATTAGATTCCAGTGCTGAAGGGGGAACAAGAAAAGGGCGTTCGGCGAATAAAAGGCAGGAGGTACAAAGCGGAAAACAATATAAAGTTCGGAGTGCGGAGTTCGGGCCGATAGGATCAGGAAAAGATTACGGATTTTTCTTTAAAAACCTTGTTCCTTCAATAACCTTGAGTCCTTTAATCTTTCTAAAATGCCAAATATTTCGGCTTACAAGAGGAATAGCCCGGGTTAGACATGGGCCGGCAACGAGAATATCTTTTATGTTCAGAGTTTTTCCTGCCTTGGAAAGGGTGGCGTGGATTTGGGCCGACTTCTTTGAATCTTCCGGAGTCCAATCGAATGGAATCAGCATGGACAGAACATCCTCGACCGGCTTCAGTTTTCCTGAGTAGTATCCCCCGTAATAAAGCTCGTAAATCGAGACCGGTGAGATATAGACCTCATACTTTTCGATCAAGGCAGGCAGGATTTCCCGGTTTTCGTTTCTTCCGCGAAGATAATCAATGATTATATCGGTATCTACGCAAATACGGGAGGCTTCCAATTTTTCCATCCCTCATTGAGGTTTTTATAGATGCTATCAATATCAACATCCTTCCAGGCCCCTTTGGCTTTTTTGAAACTTTCAAACCGGGCCTTGTCCTTTTCAACGAGAAATTCATTTTTTATTAAATGGATCATTTTTATGATTTTTTCCATTTCAGTTTCGGAAAGCCCTTGAGTTTCTTCCAATATTTTTTCCTTATAGAATTCCGTTACTTGCCGCCCGGCCCCCCTCAAATCCCTCTCACGAAGGGTGTCTGCCTTAATATGGTATTCACTATGGGCCTCCCGAAGATTGGGAATCCCGCTGGCCGCTGAACCGATCAGACCTTTTTCCTGTTCATACGGCTTTGATCCGTTCAGTCCATCGAGTTCAGAAATAAATTTTTCAAGAGCCAACCTGACGATATCGGACCGCTTACGCCGGAGTCTTCCAGCGACGTTAGCGAGCTGTTGATGAAATTCTTCGTCGAGCCTGACTGTTATTTGTGATGACATGGTTTTTTTCTCCTAATCTTATTGGGGTGCATTGTAATCTATTGCAATGCAATATTCAACAAAAAAGGACCTGGCCAATGAACGAAATTGGATTCGTCGTTCGAAGACAAAACCGGGGGGGAGATCCGAGATAAAAAATAGTTCCGAGTGGGCAGTTCGTAGTTCGGAGTAAAAAGGAGCCTGCGGCGGGAGGGGATTCAAAAGAAAGTTCGGAGTTATGAGTTCGTCCGGAGGGCTTCCATTTTGGTTCTCAGCCTGTTTTGCTGGTCTGAAAGATTCCGGCCCGATCCTGGGGGGTCGCCGACTCCAGACTAATCCATAATAGGCTTCGCTTAAAAGAGGGATATTCTTGATAGGTTTGTAAAAAGTCGTTGGAACCCCAAAAACGTCATTCCGGCGAAAGCCGGAATCCAGGAACTTCAATAAGTTAAAACCCCTGGACCCCGGTTTTCACCGGGGTGACGACTTTTTACGATTTCATCATTCGTCATTAGGTCTTCTTGGTTACCTTGATATTTCAAAGCCGGGAATCTCGATACACCTGCATGATCTGGGCCGGGGCCCGGTTTTCACGCAAAAGAGCGGTCATGAGGCGCATGGGGCGATCGACATGCTTGAAGAAGGCCTTATATCCTTTGCACAGATAGTTCAGCCCGCCCTCCCCCTGGGGCGTCTTGATGAACCGGTCTTTGGGACAGCCGCCATGGCAGGCGAAACGGAACCGGCACTCCCGGCAATAGCGGGGCAGCAAGTCCAGTTTGTCCTGGCCGAACTTTTGTTGTTTGGCCGAAGTGACCATTTCGATCATCGGGACCTCGGTGATGTTGCCCAGGAAATGGTCCGGGGAGACGAAGTGGTCGCAGGAGTACATATCCCCGTTATGTTCCATGGCCAGGGTCATCCCGCAGGTCGGCGCGAATAGGCATAAACCGGGCATTTCCCCGGCCCAGTTGGCCAGGGCTACGTCGAACATATTGACAAAGGTCTCCCCCACATCGCGGCGCACCCATTCCTCAAAGACGGCGATCAAAAAGCGGCCGTACTGTCCGGCGGTGACGGAGAAATCGCTGACCGCCCGGCTTCCAATCCCGCGCTCGACAATGGGGATGAACTGGAGGAAGCGGATTCCCAGGTCATCCCGCAGAAAGCGGGAGACCTCCACAGGATTATCTCCAGGCCCTGGAGCACCCGATCGAAGGTCGGCCGGCCCTGCTTGTCCCGCCGAAAGGCGTCGTGCCTCTGAGGGGGACCGTCGATGCTGATCCCCACCAGGAAGTTATGCTCCCGGAAAAAGGCGGCCCACTGGTCATTGATCAGCGTGCCGTTGGTCTGGATGGTATTTAGAATAGTCATTCCGGGGCGGCGATATTTTTCCTGGTATTCCACAGACCGCCGAAAAAAATCCAGGCCCATCAGCATAGGCTCGCCGCCCTGCCAGGCTATGGTCACCTCGGGGGCCCGGTGGGCTTCGATGAGCCGGCTGATATAGGTCTCCAGCATCTGGTCCGTCATGCGGAAGGCGCTGCCGGGGTAGAGCTTCTCCTTGGAAAGGTAGAAACAGTAGGTGCAGGCCAGGTTGCAGACCGCCCCCCTCGGTTTGGCCAGAAGGTGAAAGGCCGGGGGGGCGGTCGGGTTGATCGACGTCATGGTGAAACCTTCTTGAAAATCCAATGATTTTATCCGACAGGATTTACCGGATTACCTGGATTTTTTTGCCTTTCCACCTGCTGGCAGACAGGGAAAGGCACAAACCGAATCATCCTGCGGAGAAAGGCCCTTCTTTCCGCCGGGGATGGAACTAGGCTGCTCAAGATCACCAGAACCTGGGTAAAAACATGTAAGTCCTGTTAATCCTGTCAGAAAATATTTTCATATTGTCTAAAGTGTAACGAATTATTTGGGCCGCTTCCAGAAAGGTCCGGTTTTGCCGAGTTCTTTCATGGTTTGGACCATCTCCCGGCCGTATTCAAACATATGGGAGACATAGTCTTCATCCATCCGCCGCCTGAAATAAGAACCGGAAAAAAGTTTCATCATATCAGGTAAGGGGGTGATGCCTTCCTCGGTGCCCTGGACATAGGAGGCCCAGTTCTTAACATGCGCTTCCGACCGGAAGCAATTCATGGTGCTTCAGGCAAAGCTCGCATCTTCCATCCATTTCCAGAAAGGCACGGAGACGTAGGTCTTATACCCCGCCGATTCCTGGTCATTCAGAATCTTTCCGTCCTGGACCACGACCTGAAGGGATTCGCCGCAATCCAGACAGGGGAAATCGATGGTTACTTTCTTGCCGGGAAAGAGCCAGCAGACCGCCAGCGATTCAAAGGCTCACTGGCCAAACCATTTCTGTTGCCCGTCAATGGTGATGCGGTACTGGGTGGGGAGATTGTTAAAAGGGGCGAAGGAAACGATGTAGTCGGTCCGGGGGTAAAGCCATCCCGGTATTCCGGCGGAAAAGAGGTCATGGAGGGTTTTCCTCCCTTCTTCCACCGGAAGGCCGAGTTTAGAAGCCAGTTCCGTGTAAAAAGGGGCCTGGCCCGTTTCCACCATGCGCTTCATGATGGTATGAAAGGACTGGTCTAATAGTGTGGGACTACTCATAGGGTGTTCCTCCTTTCTTGTGTTTGGAAAGCTGCCCTCTCATTAATTAACAAGAGCATAAAATAGGTTAAATCACTGAAACATTTTTTCACCGCCCACTCGTCAGGATGAAAGGGAGACTCGTTCGAGACGCAGAGAAGGCTGAGATAAGCTTTTCATTTGCCGGTGAGAGGCGGCAAATGAAACAAGCTCTTTTTGCTTTCCGTCCTCTCAACGGAAAGCAAAAATGTTCTTCTCTGCGTCCTTTGCGGCTCTGCGGTGATACGAATCTATTAAAGACTGAGCCCTCCGTCCAGATAAAGGGTTTGACCGGTCATATAGTCGGAGGCCGACGAAGCCAGATAAAGGGCCAGCAGGCCCACTTCCCGCTGGCTTCGGCGATTTCATGAGCCGTGTTGACTACATAACGGTCGGTCAGGGCATTAAGGGCAATATCAGCTCCGGCCTCGGCCAGAACCTGGGCGATTCCCTTGCCGATACCCCGGCCGGCCCGGTGATAAAAACAACTTTTCCTTTAATATCGTATTCCTTTGGCAGCATAGGGAACCTTCCTGATTAAAAAATTTGTAATCTTTGTCTGACAGGATCAACAGGATTTACAGGTATTTTGCTCAGGTTCCGGAGGACCCTGAGCAACCTCGTTCCGCTTCCAGCGGACCAAAGGTTTTTCCGCAGGAGGATTCGGTGTGTGCCTTTCCCTGCCCGCCAGCAGGTGGAAAGGCACACAATCCACGTAATCCGGTAAATCCTGTCTAAAAAGTTTTTGTCTAATAAAATCTTTCAGGACTTTCTCATCAATTCAAAAATGGCCCCTCCGGGACCGCCGGCATCGAGGTAGGCAAAATTGCCCGGGTCCTGAATGAGAAGCTTGGCCCCTTTTTCGATCAGTTGTTTCGCTTCCCGGTCAACATCATCGACGTAGAAACCCAAATGATGAACCCCCTCTCCCCATTTGTCGAGAAATTTCGACTGAAAAATCCTTCCTTCCGTACATTGGACCAGCTCGATCTGTACCGGCCCGATATAGGTAAAGGCCATCCTTATTTTCCAGGGCCGCCCCTTGGCATCCTGGCCGCCGTTTTCCCTGAAGGTCCAGGGCCCCATCCCATACAAGGCCGACCATTTTTCAATGACCGCATCTATGTCATTTACCGCGTAACTGATTTGATCAACAGATTTTAATTGCATTTGGGCACCTCCTTAGGCTGATGACTTTGGGCATTGGTTCCCCCGGGTTTTTTTAGGAAACTTCGGTTTGAAGAGAACCTCCGCGGTTTGGTCCTGGTGGTTATGACTTAATTTGATAATTGTTAAAAGCAGATTTAGAGATTATAACAGGTTCTACTCTGAGTCAATGAAAAGAAAAAGCCAACCAAACCTGTATTAAATTTTGGAGGAAATGGCTTTTTGATTAAAAGGAGATTAAAATAGGTCAAAAGAAAAGACTCGTAAAAGTCACCGAACTTCGCATTATGTCATTTCGCGCTCGGCTTTGCCGAGCTGCAGGAGACTTCCAAACCGACTCCCTCAGAGAGTCTCCCCAAAAGCTCGACAAAGTCGCGCGGCAGGAAGCCGGGCCGGAATCCAGTAGATTAAGTCACTTAAAAATTTTCTGGACCCCGGTTTTCACCCCCGGATTAAAACTTTCCGGGGCAGGCTTGGTGACGGCTTATTACGAATTCATCAAATTTTAAAAGAATTTTCAGACTGAATAGCTGATTGATAAGGCGTTTAAGGAATGCTCAAATAAACAAGGCCAACAAAAAATGAAAAAAACCCATTCATGCCAATATAATCATGTGGTTAATACCAGGGTCGGGCGGAGACCTGGCTATCGGGCCGTTCTTGTTTTTGTAATTCTCCTGCTGTCCGCCTGCGCCGGCCAGCATCATCCGCCACGGTTTACTGTTGAACCCCTGCCCCTTTACGAAGCCCTTTTTCAGCGCGACCAGGGATGGACCGGGGGAGACGGTGTTTTTTCCGTGGGGCTGGACCCCCATAGGGTTTTATGGCTCTTCGGCGACACCTTTATCGGCGAAATTAAGGAGGGGCAGCACGTTAATTTTGTTCTGGTCAACAACACGATTGCAGTGCAGAGGGGCACAGAACCCATACCTGGCAATATAACTTTTTATTACGGAGACCCGGTTGGGGGCAAACCGCAGGCCTTCCTGCGGCCTGCAGACGAAGGCGGCTGGTTCTGGCCCTATCATGGGGTGCGCACCAGGGAGGGCCTTTTTCTTTTTTTGATTCAGGTTGAGCTTAGCGATGGACCACCGGCTTTTAATTTCCGGACCGTGGCCACCTGGTTGGCCCTGGTCAGCAACCCGGATGATCGGCCCGAGGGCTGGCAGGTTTTACAGCGTAAGGTTCCCTGGTCCGGAGAAAACAGACTGTTCGGGTCTGCGGTTCTGGTGCAGGGGGAGAATTGCTATATTTTCGGCACAGTGGATGAGGTTTCCAGAGGGGTCAGACAAAAGCAGGTAATCCTGGCCAGGGTGCCGGCGGCCCAACTATTGAATTTCAGCCAATGGCGTTTTTTTGCAAACGGGGAATGGGTGGCCGAAGCCGAGAGGGCCGGCCCCATCATCCCTAATGCGGCCAATGAATTCTCGGTCTCCTTTCAACCGGCCTTGGGTCAATACCTGATGCTGTATACCCAGGACAGCCTTTCAAAGCATATGGTCTTCCGCCTGGCCCCCCAACCCGAGGGCCCCTGGAGCGAATCGGTCCGCTTTTATCGCTGTCCCGAGGTGGAGTGGGACCCCCGTATCTTCTGCTATGCCGCCAAAGGACATCCCGAATTTTTAATCTCTCCGGAGGAAATCCTGGTCACCTATACCACCAATTCCACTGATCCGGCCCTGATCGAATCAGACGCCCGCTTTTATCGTCCCCGGTTTTTGAGGCTGCGTTTCCGGAGTCCTTAATCCTTTTTTTGTAACCAGGAATCACGGGTACATCCAAATCGGCGAAGGCCTATATGGCACTCAGGCTACCATCCATTTTGAGAAATATTTGTGAAGGAATGGGACGCTGTTGAACTTTCTCAAGAGGATACGGAATCACTTTGGTGTTGAATATCGGAAACCTTTAA
This sequence comes from Deltaproteobacteria bacterium, assembly GCA_016208255.1. Classification (GTDB taxonomy): domain Bacteria; phylum Desulfobacterota; class RBG-13-43-22; order RBG-13-43-22; family RBG-13-43-22; genus RBG-13-43-22. The sequence continues at coordinate 41,358 of JACQYK010000019.1, forward strand.
ACCTAGGCATTGACCGCCTTTATTTCCGAGTGATCGATTGATTCTCTGGCATAAAAGAGAGCAGCTTGAAGATCTTCTCTTTTCAACTCGGGATAACCTGCAAGGATGGTTTCCCAAGAGTCCCCTTCAGCGATTTGTTCCAAAAGAACCGAAATGGGTATCCGGGTTCCTTTAACTACAGGCCGTCCATTACAGACTTTTGGATTTATTTCAATGCGGTCTAGGAAGTTCAAACAATCACCCCCTCGATATATTTAACTTGTTGATTTTTTATTAGAAAGTATAAAACAGAAAATTGAGAAAGGTCAAGAAGAAAAAAATCCTCTTTATGCCCAGTAATTTGAGAATAAACTATTCTTTAGATCTCTACATTCTTCTCTTTCAGTTCTTGTTGTTGTCCACCTTGCTGTGTGAATAACAAGAGGTTTTCCATTTTCTATTTTCGCTTCTCTCTCAGCCAGAGAGAACAGATAAAGGTTACCAAAAGCAAGGCGGCCCCGGCGATGGTGAAGCTTGGGAAAAAACCGAATCGGTCGATGAGATAACCCATGGCCGGGGTGAGGACGCCCCCGCTCTCCATGGCCGTGAAGTAATAAATGCCCAGAACGGTGGAGCGGTTCTTGACGGTAGTATGGCTGACCAGATAAGATTCCATAACCGGCATTCGGACCGCCAGGCAAATGCCCAGCACCAGGAGCAGGCCCCAGGTCCCTATCCCATAGGAAAAGAAATTCAGCAGGAAGATCACCGGGCCGGCCAGAAAGCAGACAAAAAGCAAAACCGGGATCTTGCCCAGCCGGTCCGAGAGAGTGCCCCCTATGGGGGCGGCCCACAACCCGCCGGAATAGATGATAGATAACAGGGCCGCCGCCGTTTTTTCATTGACCCCGAAGTGATCGACCAGGAACAAAGGGATAAAGGAGATGGTGGAGATCATGGTAGCCGCCGTGCAGGTGCTGAGGATAATCATCACCACCAGTTGCCGGTATTGCCCGGGTAGGGCCTTTGTTTCCTGGAGACTTGATGCTCCCGGAGGTTGAATCGCTTTTAGACCACCGATTCTGCGGCGTATCAGGAAAAAAAAGAAGACCCCCAGGATGACGGTAGGCAGGGCCAGTCCGATAAAAGCCCCCCGCCAGCCCAAGGCGGCGGCAATGGCCACGCCGATCAGGGGGGCCAGAAAATAGCTGGAGCTGCCCCCGATAATATGAAATCCCAAAGAGCGTCCCAGGTGCTCCGCCTTAACCGACGTTGATATCAGGGCCGGAGCGGCCGGGTGATATCCCCCGCCCATGAGACCCATCAGGATCAGGAAAATGACCGCCATGGTATAGGTTTGCGAAAACCCGACCAAAGGACCGGCCATAGCCACTCCGCAGATCCCCATGGTGATGAGGATGACCTGGCCGATGCGGTCAGCGAGCCATCCGGCCGGTAACTGGCCCAATCCATAGGAGAGACTGAAGGCCGAAAGCAACAAACCCGACTGGGTGTAATTGAGATGAAAATCATCGCGGATCATCGGCAGGAACGGGGTGGGAAGGGCGGTTAAAATATGATGGGTACAATGGGCCAAAACAAAAAGCGGCACCAGTCCCCAGGAAAAATTAGCAACGGCCGGCCTGCTCCCGGATTCATTTTTCATTTTTTCCGCCTTATCTTTCATATTAATCAAACAAGTTTTTCAGGATCTTTTTATGAATTTGATCCGGGGAATGGGTGGCATCGATCACCACAATACGATTCGGTTCCTTGAGGGATAGATTGAGATAGCCCAGGCGGATTTTTTGATGAAAGGCTTCGGCCTCTTTTTCAAAACGGGATTCCTTCCGGGATGCCTCGGAGTTATTGATCCGCTCCCAGGCCCGGCCCAGGCCAATGCTGACCGGCAAGTCCAATAAAAAAGTTTTATCCGGCCAAACCGAACCCAGGATCTTGGGACGTAATTGATTGAGGAATTTTAGATTCAAACCCCTGGTCAATCCCTGATAAACCACCGTGGCATCCCAAAAACGATCGGAAATAACCCATCGGCCCTGGGCCAGGGCCGGTGAGATCTTTTCCCTCATGTGCTGACAACGGTCAGCCAGATAAAGAAACAACTCGGCCAGGGGATCCATTTTATTATTCTTCCGATCCAATAAAATGGCCCGGATCTGCAGGCCGATTTTGGTGGCTCCCGGCTCCCGGGTAACCAGGCAGGGTATCCCCCGTTCCTTGAGCGCCTTAGCCAGCCGCTTGATCTGGGTGGTTTTTCCTGAACCTTCTATTCCTTCAAAAGTAATGAACATGCGGCCTCTTGAATCAAACATTCTTTGGGATGGAAGAGTATAAGATATGCCTATATGTGGTCAAGGGGAAAAATCATCTCGCTCCCCTTTACGAGCTTGTCAATTAAACTTAGACCTTGAGGACTGCTGATATAGGGACCAGATATTCCGAAAGGCTTCCGCATCCGGAGAGAAAACGGGAGATAGCCCTGGCTGTTTCAGGGAAGGGATGGCCTATGCCTACGGCTCGGCCATATTTAAAGGCCTCTTTCTCCAATATTCGAAGCTGGTTGATGATGTAGGCATCACTTCGAAAATTATCCAGAAAAATATTTCGGAAGGCGGAGGGGATGCCCCTCCGGCTGGCTTCCTGATAAGCAATGGACCGGCTTGAGGTAATGCTGTCCACAAAAAAAAGGGAATTGTACTCGATAACATTGAGCACCTGGTTGATTTCCTCCCGGCATTCGGTAAGCCTGGACCCCATATGGTTGTTGACCCCCAGGGCGTAAGGGACACCGGCAATGTTTTCTCTAACCACCTTCGCAATTCTCTCCGCCCCATACCCGACAAAAAGCGCACCGGGACCGGGATTGAGCTTGCTGTCATGAGCCTCCATAGGCTGATGAAGTATGATTTCATGCCCCAGGGCGTGAATTTCTTCCGCAAGGTCAGAGGATCTTTCCAGTTTGGGGAGTATGGCGAAGGTAATCGGCACCCTCAGATCCAGAAATCTTTTGGCCAGGGATCTCGAAAATCCGATGTCATCAATAATAATGGCAATACGCGGGAGGGGTTTCGGTTCCCCATCGGAAAAACCAAAAGCTTTGGATAGGCCGTTGACTTCCAAAAGCCCGTTGAAAAGAAGTGAAGCGCTGTTTAATAGGAAGGTCCTTCTCTTCATCACCAGGTGTTATTAGCAACATCCCCTTTGCCCGATTTCAAATCTCTCCCCAGGTTTTTTTAACCACGCCTTGGGGGGAATTAAACCCCAAAGCGTGGTCTCAGGGTTAGGTAGGAAGTGGCCAGGTTTCCCGAAAAGCCCTATTGGCTTTTGTCAAAACCTTATACAACTAATTGTATAAATGTCAAGTAAAAATACTATATATTGTATTTTTGAGGATATATCTTGAAAATATTAGAAAAAATCGGATCAAGAAGATTTTTTGGAGGGAAAATCGTCAATTAGACGAAGATTTCTCGTGGAGCAGTTTTTTTCCGGAAACATCGAATTTCCGAATGAGGAGAGATAGAGTTTAGTCTATAGCAGTCGACAAAATCACTTTTAAATAG
>JACQYK010000042.1:0-23147 GCA_016208255.1 Deltaproteobacteria bacterium
AACAATATCAACTTAGGTTGGTTTAATTTAGACAGCATCAAAATGGTAAACCTGATTCTGAAAACCCCTAAATCTTGTCCAAATTGCCAATATTATCAAAGGGCCTATCCCTGATTCTTGGCTATTTTGGACAGCAATGAATTAACCTAACAATTATAATTTTTAACCTTTCTTTGACCCAAAAGCCCAATACGGCAACTGGTTCGACCTTTTTAGCGCAATAAATCCCTAACCCGGGCAAGCCGGAATTTGAAAATGCAAATTGGAAATTGCAAAATGCAAATTTATGAAAAAAGGCTGATCAAAAATAATCAATTGATCCTCTATTTAGAGGGTGTTTATGATTTTTCTGAAAATATTCCATCCATTTTGAGAAGATTTCTATTCTTTAGTTACTAAAACAGGGTAACCCTTATACCAGGGGAGGGAGCCTCGGGTTGTCACACTTCCTTCTCGTCCGCGGTCGACTTTTTGTCTAGTAAATCTTGAAAAGTGTGCTATAGTGCCCAAGTTTCAGTGATCGTCAGAAATGATTTTCAGCAAATAAAAATAAAGAGTCTCAAACATCGAACCCGGAAAAGGAGAAAAAAATGAAATTAAGATTTTTGAAAATTTTGTCAGTCATGATCCTGGCCATTATTTTTATATCCCCGGGAGTCCAAGCTCAGGACAAAGAAATATTAGCCAAAATCGGAACCAAGACCATTACCACGGCCGACCTCAACCGGGTCATCGGATATTACGAACCGGAACAGCAGAAAGTCATTGAAAACAATCCTCAGATCAAAGAAAACATTCTCTGGCAGATCGTCCGGAGTACGGTTATCGCCCAGGTGGCCAAGAAAAAAGGGTTTGATAAAAAACCTGAAATCAGGAACCAACAGGAAATGATTATCAATAATTTTTTAGCGACGATCTACCTGCAAAAAGAGGTGGTTGAAAAAGTAACCATCACGGAAAACAAGGCCCGTGCTTACTACCAGGATCACGGTGACCTTTTTAAAACTCCGGAAATGATCCGGGTCAAACATATCCTGATCAAAACCGAGTCCACCGCCCCTGAAGAGGAAAAGAAAAAAGCCAAAGCGAAGGCTGAAGAGACCCTTAAGAAGCTTAAGGATGGAGGGGATTTTTCCAAATTGGCTACGGAGGTTTCCGAAGATCCGGGAACCAAAGACAAAGGGGGAGATTTGGATTTCTTTCCCAAAGGAACCATGATTCCCGCCTTTGAAGAGGTGGCCTTTGCTTTAAAACCGGGGGAGATCAGCGGCCTGGTGGAAACCGAATATGGTTACCATGTTATTAAAATGGAAGAAAAGAAGGACGCCCTTCTCGAGCCTTATGAGAAGATCAAAGATAAAGTGAAGGACCAGGCCCTCCAGGAAATGAGAAAGGAAGCCGTCACCGAGTTCGTGGAAAAAGCGCTGAAAAATGCCGGGGCGGAAATCAAACCCGAATCCATCACCAAACCGAAAAAGTAGAAGTCTCCTCCGTCTGATCAGTCAAAATTCGGAGTTCGGGGTTAAGAGTGAAAATCACTTACTCCGAACTTCCAACTCCGAATTTTTTAAACTGGCTTTCCCGCCCCATAATTCCTTGACCCGTTGGTCCAACATCTCCTTGAGGGTAGGAACCTCGACACCCGGAATGAAACCAAAGACCTTTTTCCACACGGACGGGTTCTCCATGCAAAGATAGACCGGGATCTCTTTTCCGCTCTCTCTTAGCCACCCCAGCAACTTCTGGTATATTTCAACCCGTTTGATTTGGGGGTAACGCATTTTATTATCCAGGGCCGGGATAAATTCCTGATAAATGTATTCGGCCTTCGGGTGACGGTGTTGAATAATCGATTTTAAAGCCGGCATGAACCGAAAACAGCCCAAACTGATCCAGGCGATTTTCTCAGCGGAGATTTTGGAAAAAAGGAGCCGGACCGTTTGTTGATAGGCCTCCTCCCAACCTTGGAAAAAAAAGAGGGGATCAAAGTGAAATCCCAGCCGATACCCTTTTTCCTGACAGATCACGGCCGCTTCCAGACGTTCAGATAATGAAGCCGCCCCCCGCTCCTCTTTTCTGACAATCTCCTGAGGATTGAGGGACCAGGCGATAAGGATGTTTTTCGAAGGAGCGCCAGGGAGAAGATTTTGAATAACGGTGGTCTTGGTTTTCAGTTCAACCAACACATTGGGATAGGAAGCCAACTCTTGTATCAGAAGCGTGCTGAAACCGGTCCAATGATCCAAAGCGAGGCTATCGGTAAATTCTCCGGTTCCCAGGCGAATAATTTCCCCGGGATGAGAATCAACAAAGGTTTTCAGTTTAAAAAAAATTTCTTCCGTATTGACAAACAGGCGGATAAAGGGTTGATTGAAATAGGCCTGTAAAATACAATAGCTGCAATCAACCGGGCAGTTTGATCCGATGTGAAGGATTCGGTACCCACAACAGATATAGTCTTTGGTTCCCGGACAGGGTTTTATCAACTCTCCCTTAAATCGGGTTAAAAAAAGGGTGCTCTTGGATTCGGCCAGAGATTCAGGCGGGGGAAGAGCGGATTCCGGCTCCACTCCGGCCACCGGTAAATGAGGCAGAGCTTCCAGAATTCTTCGGGTCAGGGGTGCGTCTTCCGTCCCCTTTTCAATTAGAATTTTATTAATCGGCATTGGGTGACCTGGGAAGGTGGAGATCGAGTCTTCGATTCATCGATACCGGAATTTAAGGCAGCCCGTCCAGCTTTCCCTCCTCCAGAATTTCAAGGATTTTTTGCAAAGAGGCCTTCAGTTCGTCGGGGTTCGAAAATCGGACATCCAGACCATATCGGCCTCCCTCAAAAAAGGGGGGAGGATAAATTCGAGTCCGTTGATCCAGATTTAAGGGAGAGATTATCGCTTCAAAACATTTTTCTGTTTCGGTTAAGATGGGAAAGAGACTGGTCCGGAAATATTTCCGAAGCGCTTCTCCTTTTTGCTGCGGGGTCCAGGAGAAGTGACGCAAGAACTTCTCAATCGGCAAAACGGAAAGAATTTTCTCCGGTTCTTGCCGGCGACGGACGCCTATCTCTTTCAGATCCGATAAAAATTCTTTTTGTTTCTGAAAACCCCAATGGAGAAAAATAAATAAGGCAAAGATAAGATGGGCGGTGGGGGAAAAATCCCGGACTACCCTTTCAACCGTTTCCGGAAACAATCGTCCCTGCAACAGAGCCGGGCGATAAATCGGACTTATTTCATTGATTAAAAAAAGACGCTCAATAGTTTCTTTACGCGGCGGTAAATTCAGAAGAGGCAGATAGTGGTGGATCAGTTCATTTTCCTCCAAAAAGGCCGACAATTTCACCAAGACCAAAGACAGTTCGACCAAGTTGAAGCCCCGGTCCAAATTTTCATGAAAATTAAATAGGAACAGCTCTTTTTCTTCGGCTTCCAAGGTGGCGATTTTACAGGAAACCGGGTCTTTTCTGATCTTTTGAAGGGCCAGAAGACGTCGAAAGCCGGTTACAATGCGATAATGACTTGCTTTTTTTTCCTGTAGGACAATCGCCTGCCGCAGGCCAATGGTCTCAATGGATCGGGCCAATTTCTCCACCGGCCGATGGTAGGTGATCCGATAGGTGGTATCCGCCCAATCAATCTGGGAGAAAGAAACACTCCGGACCGGAAGGTCAAAATTATCCTTGGTCACTAAGGGCGTCTTCTTTCCTTTCCACCATCAGACGGCGGATCCGGCGGTTGTCGGCCTCCAAAATGGTCATCTCCAAACCCTGGAAATTGATCTTTTCACCAATGCCGGGGACCCTTTCCAGGAGAAAAATAATCAAGCCTCCCACCGTTTCATAATTTTTTTCCTCGATCTTCAAATTAAAAAACTGTTCAAATTCCTCAATCTCCAGCCGGGCGTCAACTTCAACCCGCCCGTCATTCAGGGGCTTAAGACGCGGTTCCTGTCGGTCGTATTCATCCTCGATATCACCGATAATCTCTTCGATAATATCTTCCATGGTCACCATCCCTGATGTCCCGCCGTATTCATCGAGAACAATGGCCATGTGGACTTTCTCCAATTTTAATTCCCGTAAGAGGTGGACGATCTTTTTAGTCTCCGGGACAAAGGTGGCCGGGCGGATGATCCCGGGTGGCAGGGGGTGATCCGGGGGCAGATGCCAATAGGGTAAGAGGTCTTTTACATGAAGCATTCCCACAATATTGTCTGAATTTTCCTCAAAAATCGGGAGACGGGAATGTCCATGTTCCTGGGTTAGATCAATAATGGTCTGAATGCTCACATCCGAGCTGACCGCCAGCATCTCGGTTCTGGGGACCATCACTTCTCTGACGATGGTATCCTTAAATTCAAAGATACTATGAATCATGTCCCCTTGTTCGGGGGTCAGAAGTCCCTGTTCTTCTCCCTGATCGATCAGTTCCTGAAAGTCTCTTTCCAAAACAGATTCCGGTAGGGTGTCTCTTTTTTTTCTAAAAAGAGCGCGGACCTGATCAATCAAACTTAAGGGGTGGTCGTCGGGGTTGTTACTCATAACGTATAGAATTTCATAACAGATTTCTTCTCGGGTGTCAAATTATTTTCTTAATTGTATTTTCTCCCAGTTCGGTTATATTTAACCGGAACATCAGGCGATGGGTAAAAGGCAAGGGGCAATAGATAAGAAAGTTTCCTGATTTTTTTCCCATAGCCTATAGCCTCTTGCCTATTGCCAAATTTTATTTTCGAAGTTATAAATATCCATGTCCAAAATTATTTCCCTTGAATCCTTAAAAAACCATAAAGCCGCCAAAAGAGGGTTTCGAGAATGGCAACGCCGCTTTAAAGCTTTACCGATCTTGGACGAACATTCACTCTGGTCCGACCTCCCGGATGAATTGATCCTGTTTTTGGCTGAAGATGATGAAGGAGGCCGGGAGATGATCCACGATCTCCTAATGGGGAGCCTCGGTTTGGGGAACGGTTATGAATTCGAATCGTTGCCCTCAGAGAAACTCATCCCCCTTCTGGATGCCTACTTCATTTTAATCGATCAGGTCCGTTTTGAATGTTTGCGCCGCTTAGGGTGGATTACTAAAATCCCATTGGCCGACAAATCCATTATTGAATTGATCCGGGAGTATCAAAAAGGAGTTTTAACGCCTTTGACCGAAACTTCGGAACTGACTCCTAATCATCCTGGTTATCCTGAATACGTCCTATTAAATGAAATTGAGAAACGAACCTTTATCCGAAGAACGATCCCCGAGGCGGTAAGGCAATTTTCGGCAAAATTGAAATCTGATAAAGACCATTAACCGCCTATTGGCCTGAACAACTCTGGCCTTCTTGGCCATGATCGGTTATATTGGATCGAGCCCCTGGGGATCCGGCCAGTGGTCCCGGACCCGATTTTTTACCTTTTAATCCAAGGAATTGGGAATTATTAGAAAAGCATTGAAATCCTCAAGGCAGGGGACTCCGACCTTGGGACCTTATGGGAGGGAAAATCAGGGAGACCCGTAGGAATGAAAAACCATGAAACAGGAAAAAAAGGGATGAACTTTAAAGTCTTAGCCTCGATGGTCGCTGCTTGGCTCTTTTTCATCTCCATTGATTTTGTCTGGGCCGGAGAAGTGGTCCAGCTTCGCCTCCTCTATGTAAATGATTTTCACGGTTTTGCCGAGCCTTATCAACCTTCCGGAAGTCCGGGGAAATTAGGGGGAATAGCTCCTCTGGCCGGGGAAGTGAATCGTTTGCGGAAAGAACGCCCTACCCTGCTGCTGGCCGCCGGGGACATGATCCAGGGAAACCCCTGGACCAATCTTTTCCAGGGCAAATCGACTATCGAGGTCATGAATGCCATGGATTTCACGGCGATGGTCCCGGGCAACCATGAGTTTGACTTTGGGCAGGAGGTTCTCAAACAAAGGATCCGGGAAGCCCGATTTCCCTTACTGGCGGCCAATGTGCAAGGAAGGCCGGGTTTATTCTATCCCTATGTCCTTAAAGAGGTTTCAGGTTTGACCATTGCCATTATCGGGCTCATCACCGAAGAAACCCCCATCACCACCCACCCCAAAAATGTGAAAGGGCTGACCTTTAGCCCCGTAATCGAGGCCAGCCAAAAAGTCATCCGGGAGTTGGGAGATAAACCTGATCTGGTGATTGCTCTATCCCACCAGGGTCTGCCGGCTGATATCCGTCTGGCCCAAGAAACCAGTGGGATCCAGATCATTATCGGGGGGCATACACACACCCGGATTGAATCACCCATGAAGGTCAAGGAAACCCTGATTGTTCAAGCCTGGGAACAGGCCAAGGTCCTGGGGGTTCTGGATCTTACGATTCAGGACAGAAAAATAATTCATTATGAGGGCCGACTGATTCCTATCCGGCCGGATTTACAGCAACCGGATCCGGCGGTAATGGAAATTGTGGACCGGTATAAAATGGAAACCGCGGCTATCCTCCAGGAGGTGATTGGCGAGGCCCAGGTAGACTTGAAAGGAACCGGGTCGCGGTCACAGGAAACCAATTTGGGAAATTGGGTGGCCGATATTCTGAGACAGGAAACCGGTGCGGATGTGGCCTTGATCAATGGCGGAAGTCTTCGGGCGGATATCCTGCGAGGCCCGATCCGCATCAAGGATCTATTTAACATTCTCCCTTTTTTTAACCATCCGGTTGTCCTCAAGGTCAGCGGCCGGGAATTAAAAGATATCGTGGAATATGGATTGTCCGGTCAAATTGGAACCGGTGGCCGTTTTCCTCAGGTTTCCGGTATGCAGGTAAGCTACAATCCTTCTGCCCGGGAGGGCCGAAGGATCACCTCCTTCCTGGTCGGGGAGAAAAAATGGGATCCCCAGGGCTGGTATTCTTTGGCTACCAATGATTTTCTGGCGGCCGGGGGGGATGGATATGATCTTTTAAAGCGAATTATGGGGGAAAAAGACGGTGATTCCTCCCACCTGGCCAGCCGGGTTGTATTATTTGATTCCGGAAGGGAAATCCGGGCCATGGTTATTGACTACCTGAAAAATAAAAAGCGGATTTCCGCTTCGGTGGAAGGACGAATCCAAAAGGAGTGAATAAACGCCATGCCCCGCCTTTTGGGGCGTGGCACCACGAACCATGAAAATAGACTCGTGGACTTTGGACGCCTTTTTGAGTATTAATGATGCGTATCTGGCTGAATGATTCGCCCATCGACCTCCTTCCCGGAATGACCGTCCGGCATGCCCTGCTTCAGGCCGGTCTTCTGGGAGAGGTTGAGCAGGGTCTCTGCCGGGTGGTAGATGAATGGGAAAATGAAGTCGGATTGGATGGAGCCTTAGAAGACGGAAGGCGGTTTGTTTTGAAACCTGCCCGGTGAAAGTGAATGACAAGGAGAAAAGAGAATGTCTCAAGATGATTTGGATATGAATTTTGCGGAACTTTTTGAGGCCAGTGAGCGGTTGGCCGTTGATGGTCCTCTTTTACCCGGGGAACCGGTTAAAGGAAAGGTGGTCCTTATCACCGGGGATACGGTTTTTATTGACTATGGTGCTAAATCGGAAGGTTGGGCTGATTTACAGGAGTTCGTGGATGATAAAGGGGAGAGGATTGTTAAAACAGGGATGGAAGTGGAGCTGAGTTTTATCGGTTATGGACCGTCAGGCCCCCAGTTGGGGAATTGCCTGCGCAAAGTCTCCGGAAGCGCCGGCGTAGAGTTACTGAGAAAGGCCTTTGAAACCGGAATCGCCATCGAAGGGACGGTGACCGGTACCAATAAAGGCGGGATGGAAATCGTTGTTTCAGGAGCAAAAGCCTTCTGCCCTTTTTCTCAAATGGACCTGACTTATCTGGATCGGCCTGAAGGATTTATTGGAACCACTCAAAAGTTTAAAGTCACCCAGTTTGAAGAAGAGGGGAAGAATATCGTTCTTTCCCGAAGGGCGGTGTTGCAGGCCGAAAAAGAGGCCCTGGCCCTGCAAACCCGCAAACGTCTGGGGGTGGGTGAAGTGTTCAGAGGGCAGGTGACCAGATTGACCCCCTTTGGGGCCTTTGTTGATCTGGGCGGGATAGAAGGTCTGGTGCATATCTCTGAGATCTCCCGTAGTCAGGTGGCCGACCCCGCGGATCACCTGACCGCCGGTCAGGAAGTAACCGTTCAGGTCCTGCAAATAAAGGCTGATGAAAAAAATCAGGAACGTATCAGTCTGTCCATGAAAGTTTTGGAACCCGATCCTTGGGAAACGGAACTTGGCTTTAATGAAGGGGAAATTGTCTTGGGAAGGGTTCGCAACCTGGCTCAATTTGGGGCTTTCATCGAAATAGCCCCCGGGATTGAAGGATTGGTCCATATTTCTGAAATAGCCCATAAACGCATCCGCCATCCCAAGGAAATACTTAAAGAAGGGCAGGAAATAGAAGTCAAAGTCCTGGAGATCAACCAGAAACAGCGAAGGATATCCCTTTCAATCAAAGAGGTCTCCCCTTTTTCGGGTATGGACATCGATTCCCCGGAACCGGAAATGGTTCGGACCGGGAATGTGATTCGACGGCGAGTCAAAATGGCAGCCGACCAGGGTTCTTTGATGGCGGCCCCTAACGATTTCGATCCCTCGCCGGATCAATCTACTGCCTCCCCAACCCTACTGCCCCCCCCGAGTCCCCGGTTTCCAGAAGTGGGATTAGTGGTCAGGGGTATCATCCGGTCTATAAAACCCTATGGATTTTTTGCTGATCTTCCTGAACTGGGATCCCATCAGCGGGGTCTACTCCATAAAAGCCAGATGGTTGATTCCGGGAAAAACCAGTCCAAAAAAGGATACCAGGAAGGAGATGAAATTCTGGTGGAAATCATTAAAATTGATGAACAGGGCAGAATTTCCCTTTCTCAACAGTCGATTTTGGATAATCAGAACCAGGCCGAAATGAACGAATACCGGGAGCGGGTCCAGGAAACCGGGAAACTGGGGACCATGGCCGATTTGTTCAAGAAAAAATAAGGAATATCTAAATGACCCTCATGGAATTTTCGATCTCCTTAAACTGCTTACCCGCTGCTTTCGCGCTCTGAAACAGGATTCCAACCGAATCAGTCTTCAGGCTAAATTTGATTATCGAAAGGATTCGGCCCCAAGAATCGAGAGCAAGATTCGAAGTGTTCAGGCCAGAGTCGGTCGTCATTTAAAGACCTCCGAATAAGCCCTTCTTTCCAAAAGGTGCCGTTTTTTGCTCAAACGAAGCAAAAATTTGAAGAAACAGCCTTTTCCTTAATTAATATCTAAAGAATAAAACTAAATAATTAATTGATATCTAAAGAAATTCTTAAATATCTCTTGATTTTCTTTGTGGCATTATTATTGCTGACTTAATTGATGATAATCTATTCTTTTTTGCAGGTAAAACAGGATTTGAGATAGCTGATTTCCATTTTTCAGGACTATTTCTCCTTGACATTCGCTAATTTTTTGTTAACCTACCAAAAACTGAGAAAGGCAAACCGGGCCGTAAGGCCGGGACGCAAAGATCCAGACCCGATTTCAATTTCCTACTGAAAGGGTGGCTGATCCGCCGGTTATGAAACAGAAAATACCTACCCCCAAAGCCGTTCGTTTAAAACTGCTTTTCTTTTCTTCCCATCTGAGAAATTCGATCTCCCCGGCCTTGTTTAAACAAAAGGGCTATTCTTTTGTTGAAATCCTGACCGCGCTGGCTATCACAGGCATATTGACCGTTATCATAGTCCCTAACACCCGGGTTTGGATCGATCACTACCGTTTAAACGGAGCTGCCCGACTGGTCTGGGGGGATCTGCAGAGCGCTAAAATGACCGCTATCAAGAATAATCAAACCATAACCGTAACCTTTAACAGCACAACCAGTTACAGTTTCTCCCAGGGCGGAAGCACTATCTTTACTCGATATTTAACACAGGAATACCCGACCATAACGGTGGTTAAAAACGGAGGGGGCGTTCTAACTTTTGGCCCGACGGGATTAACCCAAAATGCCACGATAACCGTTCAAGGTTCGGAAGAATCCAAAACAGTAACCACCTTATGGACAGGCAGGATATTATCAACATGACGATTTTTCTCCAAAAAAACCAGCAGGGATTTTCACTGGTAGAGTTTTTGATTGCCGCCATCATCCTATCCGTTGGCCTGCTGGCCCTGATTAATCTCCAATTAACCTCCATCCGGGGCAATTCCGATTCCAAGGAAATGACCCGGGCCATTTTTTTGGCCGAAAACAGGATGGAACAATTAAAAAATACGCCTTATGTTTCCTTGGGGGTTGGCACTACCCAGGATCCGAATAATCCCATCAATGGCCAGGGACAATCCGGAGGTATTTTTACTCGATCCTGGACCATTCAAAACTATTTAGGCTCAAACTTCATGAAACAGATAACCGTCAATGTCTCCTGGACATTAAAAGGGCAAAGCCACAATGCCAATTATCAAACGGTGGTTTCGAGATAAGGTGACCCGAAAAAACAAAACCGACCAGGGGTTTAGTCTGGTTGAAATCCTGGTGGGGATAGTTATTTTGGGGGTGCTTCTTACAGCGATATACAGCCTTTTTGCGAGTGCCAATAAGTCACAGATCTCTCAGGACCTGGAAGTGGAAATGCAGCAGAATGCCCGGTCGGCCCTTGATTTTATCGTCCGGGAACTTAGAAATATGAGTTCTTTGAATTGCATGGAAAATACAAACACGACTTGTGGCACCGGCGGGGACAAAATCGGATTTACCTCGATGAATGATTCAAATATCCGAATATTTTCCTGGAGTTCTTCGGACTATATCCTCCGCTTCAGCAGCGCTGCCTTAGGAGCAGAAGACAGGCAACCCCTGGCCGATCATATTACGGCCGTCAGTTTTAGTGGATTCGATTCCAACAACAACAGCACCTCTTTAATAGGCAATGTTCAAAGAATAGACATCACCCTTACGGCCCGGACCTCCAAGACCGATCCCAATACCCAAGGATACCGCAGTTACAGCACCACCACCTCGATCAAAAGAAGAAATTAGGAGAATAATCATGAAGGCCATGATAACCATTAAAGATCAAAAGGGAATCGCTTTGGTCACCGCTATCCTGATGCTCGTGGTCCTCTCGGTTATTGGTATTATTGCCGTTAATGTCACCACCATCGGAGCGAAGATCACCGGCAACACCCGGACCTCCAAACAGTCTTTCTACCTGGCTGAAGCCGGGATTGAACAGGCCAGGGAACTTCTTCGAAGTCGAATTGCCGGAGGCAGCACTGTTTCCGGGGAATTGAATTCACTCAAAGGGGTAGACGGACAATTAGTGGACAGCACCAATGTGGCCAATTTTTCCGGTTCGGATGATCTGCCTTTTATCAATACAACGACTTTGGGAAATGGAAATTTCCGGGTCTTTTTAACCAACGACATTTCCGACGGAGTGACCTCAACCGCAGACACGAATTCCCAGGTGACCTTGACTTCCTTTGGGGAAGGTCCGGATAATTCCCGAGCCGTGATCCAGGCCACGGTTTTAAGAGTCCCCATCCCCAATCTTCCCGGGGCCATTACTTTGCCGGGTCCTAATGTTAATTTTCATGCCGGAAACAGTAATGCTTCGGAAGCCAACGGCTATAGTTATCCGGCCATCGCCGTCAATGATCCAACCTCTCGAACCTCGGCCATTGATGGAATCCCGGAAAACCGAAGGGACAATTATCAGGGCTTGGGATATGATGGATCCACTAACCCCAAAACTCCCTCGGTGGTCAACATGACTTTTCCCGACCCCTGGGGAAACCTTTCCCAGCTTCAGACACTATATCAGAACTTAAAGGGAATGGCTGATTTCAATTCCCCCTCAAATCCCGGATTCACTTTGGGAACACAACTGGACCCCAAACTGGTAGTGATTGATGGCGATTACGCGGTCCCGGGAGGAGCCACTGGGGCCGGAATACTTTTGGTTACGGGAAATCTGGTCTTCAACGGAAACATCGATTATAATGGCATTATTCTGGTCATCGGGAAAGGCAGCTTAGTGAGGGCCGGGGCCGGAAACGGGAATATTACCGGAGGGGTCTTTGTAGCCAATATTGCCGGCCCGGATGGCAATATCAATACCACCGCGGATAATATTTGGGGAATCCCCACCTGGGATACTTCCGGTGGTGGGACTTCCGACATAGATAAGGTTTTGTCTTCAGAAAACAATGCCCTGCAAATGCTTCCATTTGTCAAGACTTCCTGGAGACAACTATACCAGTAGGGATTATTGAACTCAACCGTCATGCCCCACCAGGGGCGTTAGGCCTGCACAAGGCAGGAAGCCGGGACATGAAAATAGGCTTATTGGACTTTGGACGCTATTTTAGTAATAAATATATTTCAAGGAGTTCTATCTTCTAAAAATACTCAAGATTAAAAACTGAAAAAGGCAAACCGGACCGTAAGGCCGGGACGCAAAGATCCAGACCCGACTTCAATCTCGGTTGAAAGGGTGGCTGATCCGCCGGTTATGAAGACTCTATTTAAAAAACAGAAGTTTTATTCTTCTAAAAATTCCTTGTGGATTTTTCCCATCCCCAAAAATCGACGAATCTCTAACGACTCCGACTCAAGGGGCTTTTCCCTCATTGAGTTGATAGTCGTTATGGCCCTCATCGGGATCATTTCTCTAATCGCCGCTCCCACACTATCTACCATGTTGAGTAATTATCGGATTAAAAATGCAGCCAATGAGCTGGCGGCAGCCATTCAATTAGCCAGGACAACAGCCATCAGCCGCAATGCCAATTGCGTTGTAGAAATCCTGACGGGTTCTCCCCAGAGCGTTGTCGTCTTTGTCGATGACGGCGCCAACGGGAGTGGAACTGCAAAGAACTGGGTAAAGGAAACTAACGAAGAAACCATTTATAGAATAAACTTAAAGGATTACCCAACGGTCTCTATTGATAAAGCGATTTTTACCAATACGGGAGCCACTACGAAATGTGGATTTAATTCCCGGGGGCTTTCTATTCGGACCGGCTCTTTTTATGGCTCCGGATCGGTTACTCTGAAAAACACAGCGGGTAAAATTTTTACGGTTAATGTATCCGAAGGAGGGGGAATCAGTATCACAACTTAAGGAGGTTAGGATAAGGGAGGAAGACTGATGAACCATACGATGAACACAAAAGGCCTCATCGAGAAAAATGAGGGGTTTACCCTGGTCGAAGTCATTATGGCCATGTTAATTGTATTATTTGGTTTTTTAGCCGTATCCATGATGCAGATTATGGCTATTAAAAATAATGCGAATATCAGTCAGAAAACGGAAGCTTTAAACCTGGCCCAGGATAGAATGGAAGATATAAAAAGGAACGCCCTGGACCATTTCGCTGAACTGGTTAATGGGGGCGATAGCCAAGGTCAATATACCAGGAGTTGGACCGTAACCCCTCTTAATTCCATAACGAAACAGGTGGTGGTGACGGTAACCTGCCCGGGCGGCAAGTCATACAAACTACAAACGAATATTTCCAATTTTAAATATGATGTTTCTTAGATGACGGGGACAAAGATGAAACCGAACCCAAAAAATGGTTTTACCCTGGTAGAAATCCTATTTGCTTTATTACTAGGCGGGCTGGTTACCACGGCCGTTCTTAATATTTTTATTATCCAGGCCAATTCCTTTGCCAACCAGAATCTGGTAACCGAGATGCAACGGAATGCCAAAATCGCCTTGGACAGCCTGGTAATGGATCTTCGGATGGCCGGGTTTCAAGTTCCCCCAGTCGGGGTCAGTTTTTACAATAAAACGACAGGGGGTAAAGAAAACATTTTTGCCATAACACCGGCCAACAATGCCACGGGTTGCGACCAAGTTAGGATATTATATTCGGATAACCAGCCCCCGCTTTCAACCACCACCACGGCGGCCCTGGCCAATTCCAACGACTCCCTACCGATACCGGTTCAACCGGCCGATATAGGAAAATTTCGGCAGGGAGATATTATAATGATTTCTGTAGGAGCCAGTGCCGCGCTCCTTCAGGTAACCGGCATCAACGGGTCTGAACTTTTACATGCGGTAGAAGCCAATATCAATCCCCCCAATTCCATCAATCTTTTTCCGACCGCAGGGTTTCCTGCCGGAGCCCAGGTTACCCGGGTCAAGTTGTTGACTTACAGAATCGACAGCGCTTCGGATCCCAGCCACCCTGCTCTTCAGCTGGGACAGGGGGACGGAACTTTTCAAAATATCGCCACGAATATTGAAGACCTGCAACTGGCTTATCGAGACAACACCCCCTCTTCCGGAGTTTGGTATTGTGTTCCCGGGCGTGATTTTCCTGCGGATTTCAGTAATGCCGCTATCAGAGACGTCCGGGTGAATATACTGTCCAGGGCAAAAGACATTGATTCCAGATTTTCGGGTAAAAGGCCGGGCCTGGAGGACCGTAATGCCGGCACAACGGATAACTACCGAAGACGATTACTTACCAGTACGGTGATGGTCAGAAATTTATTTAATTAGCCTCCATACAGAAATTTCAATTTCCTGGCTTTCTATTGTGGACCATTTAACCGAATCAAAGAGACCAAGAGATGAAAACATCCGGTAATCGGTTAAAAGATAGACTAATAATGATTAATAGCCGGGGAAGCGCCCTGCTCGTCACCCTAATCATCCTGGTAATCCTTTCCCTGCTTGGTTTAGCCTCCCTGCAATTATCCCTTTTGGAATCCAAAACGACTGTCGCTCACAAGGCTGTTAAAGATGCCTTTCAGGCCGCCGAAGCCGGCTATGACTCAGCTATGAGCCAGATCTATTATATGCTGGCCAACCAATCCAGTCAGCCGGACACGATCACTCTCCAAAATCTGGTTTTGACGGAGTTTAATGTAACTCTATCGGCAGTCCCGGCAGGACCGATGGAAAACAAGCTGATTACCAAAGGACCTTTTGCCGGACTTAACGGTAATATCCGGAGCTACAGACTGACTTCCAAAGCCGACTCAATCTATGGACGGGCAACGGCGACCACCACGGGGGTGATCGACGATCAGCTTATCCCGATCTTTCAGTTCGCCATATTTTACCAGGGTAACCTGGAAATTAATTCTGCCACCGTTATGACGGTTAACGGTCGTATTCATTCCAATTCAAAAATCTTCATGGACCCGGTAGATCTGACCTTGAATGATCCCGTAACCTCCGCCGGGGGACTTCATAACCACCGGGCACCCGGAGACCCGGCCGGACATCAACCCAATCACGGACCTATTAAGATTGATAATGGAAATGGTCAGAAAAAAAATATGACCTACGATACCGAAGACTCCAACTGGAAAAGCAAATCTTTGGCAGATTGGAATGGAAGGGTTCTGGACTTGAATAACACCTCTCCACCTCTTCAGCCGATCACGCCTCCTCTTTCTAACCCCGGCGATCCCTGGCTGCTGATCAAAGATGGGAATACAACGGATACCCAGAGTTTTTACTACAATGCCGCAGTCGTCTATAAGTTCTTAGGAGAAGGAAATCCTGCCAACGGATGGTATGCCAATGGCGGAACCGTCTTGCTTCCAACGAGCGGATGCGCGGCTAATATTGTAAATGTGCCCTACACGGCCAGCCTGATGAGAGACGGCCGGGGTACGGGAAACATAGACGATACCGACGGGGTCTATGTCAATATCATTGAGTTGGATATTGGCCACCTGGGCGATACGGCCTGCGCTATCAATTATGCCTTATATCATCCGGTGGGCGGAGGACTTCCCGGGGTCCTTTATATTTCTGCCCCTAAGACAACCGACCCCCTGACTGCCGTAAGATTGACTAACGGAGCCACCCTCCCCTCGAACGGATCAGTGGGCTTCACTGTAGCCACAGAAAGTCCTTTGTATGTAAGAGGAAACTATAACAGCACCTCTCCCCTGATAGCCGCTGCCGTTGCCGCCGATGCGGTGACCATTCTTTCAAATAGCTGGGATTCCTCTTATGATGCCTCCTCATTAGATGATCCGACCAAACCTTCGCAACGGCCCGCCTCCGATACAACCTTCAATGCGGCGATCATGACCGGTGATGTACCCACGGGCGAATCTCCCAATCATTACAGCGGGGGTGTGCACAACTTAATCAGGTTTCTGGAAAGTTGGAACAGCGATAATTTTATCTATGGTGGATCTGTGACCTGCCTGTGGCAAAGCAGGTTGGCCAATGGATGGTATAGACAACACAACGACCCTAACTCCTATTATAAGCCACCCAATCGCACCTGGACTTATAACATGGATATCAACAATATGCCTCCCGGGACTCCCCAAGTGCAGTTTCTCTACCGAGGTATATGGACTCTCGTTCGTGAAAGCGATTCATAATTCATAATAGCTGCCTCTATTACTTGGGTCTTCGCCCAGGGGATCAAGTAGCCCTCATAACCTATAACCACCGGGGATAAAAGAGATTTATAACGGCATCGAAAACGCCAAAAATTTCCAGAGGACTCCAGGGAGGCCCTTATTTCCCGGACCCATTCTCTTTCTCTTTACCGCCAGCTTCTTTTGAAATTTCGTTCAGTTTTTTCAGCCGTTGTTCTATTCGGTCATTCAAACTGTTTTTGGGGTAAGTGCCGTCCTTCTTCTTTTCTCCGGCCTTTTTCCCGGTCAATAATTCCAAACCCTGTTCGACATGATGGATGGGGTAAATATGAAACCGGCCTTCCCGGACGGCCTCGACCACCTGGGTCTTCAGCATCAGATCCTTGACATTGGCCTCGGGGATAATGACCCCCTGATTCCCGGTCAGTCCCTTTTCCCGGCAGACCTCAAAGAATCCTTCAATCTTTTCATTAACCCCTCCGATCGGTTGAATCTCCCCTTTCTGGCTTATCGAACCGGTAACCGCGATGCCCTGAAAAATGGGGGTATCCGCCAGCACGGATAACAAAGCCATTAACTCCGCCCCCGAGGCACTGTCTCCTTCCACCATCCCATAACTCTGTTCGAAGGTGATGGTGGCTGACAGACTCAGAGGTTTATCCGAGGCGTATTTCCCTTTCAGATAACCACTCAGGATCATCACCCCCTTGGTATGGAGGTTGCCGCTCAATTTGGATTCCCGGTCGATATCCACCACACCCTCTTTTCCCAGTGAACCATTGGCGGTGATGCGGGTAGGACGCCCGAACTGGTAATCGCCCATCGGGTAAACGGAAAGTCCATTGATTTGGCCCACCCGGAATCCATCCGTTTCAATCTTGAAATTCCCCAGGGCGATCATTTCCTGAATTTTTTCTTCAAGCAGGTTGGAGCGATAGATTTTTTCCTCAACGGCTTTTTCGACATGCTCGGCCTTTATCAGCGGACTTTGGCCCTGGGCGGCCCAATAATGGGCTTCCTGGATTAAATCATTTATTTCGGCCAGTTGTAGGGAGAGCTTGAAGTTTCTCCCGGTCAGTTCCGAACTGTATTCAATCAGCCGGGCCGCCCCGGTTTTATCGATAGGCAATAGCCTTTTGGCCCGGCAAAAGCGGGTGATGTACTGGAGATATTCCTTGGTAGGCATTTCATCGAGGTCCATTTGATCGTCCAGTTCGGCCTTGACTTTGAACATTTTCGGAAAGTCCTGGTCCATGGCATACAGAAGATGATAAAGGTAAGGCTCTCCGATCAATAAAATCTTGACTTGCAGTGGAATGGGTTCCGGTTTGAGGGTTTTAGTGCTGATTAGACTCAATTGTTCCCCCAAATCCTCCACCTGAATCTGTTTGGTTTTTAAAGCCCGCTTCAGGCCCTCCCAGGAAAAATACCAGCGCAGCAGATCCAGGGCTTTGATAATCAAAAACCCGCCGTTGGCCCGGTGCAGGGAACCCGGCCGAATCATGCTGAAATCAGTGAACAAGGCTCCGAACTGGGCCTGTTTTTCAATCGACCCGAATAGATTAGGATAAGTTGGGTTGGTCTCCAAGACGACGGGAGCACCTTTGGTTTCGGTATGGTCGATCAGGACATTGACTTCATAGCGGGTCAAGGGCGGTTCCGGAAAAGGCATGGGAAACGGACCGGTGGCTGCCGGCTTAGGCTTAAAATCATCTATGTTCTTGATAATATCATCTTTTACTTCTTTAAAGTATCTCAACACCTGGGGATATTCCTGATATTTTTCCTGTAATTCTTCTATCAGGTGCCCCACTGAGTAGAGAGCGATTCTCCGGTCCAACTCCTTTATATTTTTCCGAAGGTCTTTTTCCTTGCCTTTGATGGTTCGGACCACTTGATTCATTTCCACCTGGAGTCGTTCGCTTTTCTCTCTGAGGACTTTCTTTTCCTCATCATTCATGGATCTCAAGGTTTCCTCATCCATGGGTTGTCCGTCTTTGGCCGGCATGATGACCATGCCCACCTGACTGATATTCAAAACAAATCCCTCGGCCAGGGCTTTTTCCTCCAAATCGGAAAGAATCTGTACCCGTTCCGAGTTGAATTTTTTTAGCAGTTCCTCTTTCCTCTGGGAATAATCCTCACTTTCAAAAACCTCGGGAATATCATTTCTCAAATCGGCGATCAATTCCTGAAGGTCCTTCTTAAGCTCCTTTCCCTTGCCGCTGGGCAAGGATAAGGCCTTTGGGCGATCCGGATTTTTAAAATTATGGATATAGCACCAATCCATTGGAGGATTCTTGCTTCGGGCGATCTCTTCGATCAAGGTCCGGGTGATATAAGTCATGCCGGTCTTTGGTGGACCAGCCACGAAAATATTATATTCCAGCCCGTCCATCCCCACTCCAAAAAGAATAGCCCGAACCGCCCGATCCTGGGAAATCACCCGGTCAGGGCTGATAGGCAGATCTTCGGTGGTTTCAAAACCCAGGCTGTCCGGGTCACAGGTCCTTCTGAGTTCTTCGGGAGTCAATTCCTTCCTATTTATTTTCATTTTTTCCTCCAGGGACACCGCTTTAATAAAATTGTTAGGATCGTCTTGACTTGGGGGTTGCAACAATAACAGGGACTCTGAATTCCTGTCCTGTCTTAGCACAAGTTCGTTTTGGTTTTCAAGGGATTATTCTGAGGAAATCTTCTGGAAGGAGGAGCGGAAAGTATTTGAACAAAAAAAAGGTGGAAAGGGAACCTCCCATTCCACCTTTTGTTTTAAGAAAAAAACTACTTCTTTTCTTCTTTCATTTCTTCTTTTTTTGGTGCAGCTTTCTTAACCTTCTTTACCTTTTTCTTTGGAGCCTTTTTCTCAGCCTTTTCAGCCGGGGCCTTCTCCTCCATCTTGGCCGGAGCCGCCGGAGCCGTTGCCGCCGGTTTGGCCTCAGGTTTCTTTTCTTCTTTTTTTGCTTCACCAGCAAAGGCCAAAGAAACGGACAAAGCAAATACCAGAGCCATGGTCCAAACGATCAATTTTTTCATGAGTATTCACCTCCTTTCTTAATATCTCAAAAAGGTTTAATAACCTTTTTAATGCCATTATCTTATTCATCACTTATGTAAGCATTTCCCGTGCCAATAATAAAAATGACAGTGATTTAAAGTAGATACAATTTTTAAAGGTTATTTTTTTCTCCCTTTTTTTCTAAAAATTAGAATTTATCCTTTAATCATTTGTAAAAATGTTAATTATTGGAATCCGGATTATTTTTTCCACCCACCTCTATTGACGGGGAAGAATCAGGCGGTAATAGATCCTGATTCCCTTGCTCTTTGGGGTTGATTGGGCCTAAATTCCCATGTTCCGCCTCTTTTTCCGGGGCCATGACCTTTTCATATTCTGGAATGACTATCCCCCGTTTAACCATGATGTTATAGATCACTCCGGCCCGCCTGTCCACATAGCCTGAATTCCCAACGGGCTTGAGTTTTCTCGGATTGGGCAAGATCACTGCCAGTCGGGCCGCCTCTTCAGGCCCCAAGGCTGCAGCGGATTTTCCGAAATAATAACGGGCTGCGGCTTCTATCCCGAATACCCCCTCCCCCCATTCCACCAGGTTAAGATAGAGTTCAATAATTCTTTTTTTCGTTAGGTTCCTTTCGATCCTCCAGGTCAGGATGGCCTCTTTCCCCTTCCTCAACAGATTTTTTGAAGGGGTCAGGTAAAGATTTTTAGCCAATTGCTGGCTGATGGTGCTTCCGCCCAACTTGAATTTGCGGGCTTTAAGGTCCTTTTCCAGTGCCTTTTGAATGGCTTCGAAATCAAATCCCTCATGGGACCAGAATTTATCGTCTTCAGCAATGAGCACGGCCTTGATTACATAGGGAGAGATGCGGGTCAAAGGAACCCATTGCTGTCTGATTCGGACCCGTTTCCCTCTTTCTTCCCCTTCCCGCTCCCGGAATTTCATAAAGGAAGTTTTTCCGGGATTTTCCTTCTTAAGTTTGGATACATCCGGGACGATAAAATAAAAACCCATATAAAGGAGGATAGCTGAAAAAAGAAGGCCTATTATTTTTACAACCATAGTCAATTCGTTTCTGTCTCTTAGATTTGAGGGCTTCATAATCAGTCCATCTGATAGGAACCGGCAACCCCTCAGGGTGGAACCGGCCTGCCTGAAAATACCAAAATTCTATGAGAGTTTCAACCGGGACGGCTGAAAGACCAAAAAAAATAATCCAATCGGTACATTAAAACTGGAGATGCCAACTTTTTTCAATTTTTTCCAAAAACGGCTAAAGTTTTTTCTCAACCGGCCCGAAAAGACACCTAAAGGAAACTAAACAGGCAAGTTGGACTCGGAACCTATTTTCGAACTAAATCAGATCGGAAGGGGGGTCAGGAAAGGAGGAGGCCAGCCGAACAGAATCTCAGCAAAAAGCCGGTTCAACCGGTAACCAACCGGCAAGAATTGCCGGATAAAAACTTAGAAAAAGGAGAACCACTACCATGGCACTCAACGACATTAGCTTGACCGCTGGCATGCGGTCCAACCTCGTCAACCTCCAGGATACGGTCACCCTGCTTAACAGGACGCAGGGCCGCCTGGCCTCCGGCAAAAAAGTCAACACCGCACTCGATAATCCTATCAGCTTCTTTACGGCCCAGGCGCACATGTCGCGCGCCTCCAGTATCTCGGCCCTCAAAGACGGGATGAACGAATCCGTTCAGGTCATTAAGGCCGCGGATTCCGGCATTAAGGGCGTCAGCAGCCTGCTTGAAGCAGCCCGAACCCTGGCCCAGTCGGCCAAACAGGCGGCCTCTAATTATGTCAAGGTGTCGGTCGGAACCATTTCCGCCGGCACGGTAATCACTATCGGTGGAACGGCTTATACGGCAACCGCCGCCGGGGTTACCGCCGCCTCGACCGAATTCAACATCGGTACCGATGCCGCCTCGACCGCATCCAATCTGGCGGCACTCATCAATACCGCTGCGGAAACCACCGATATGCAGGCCAATGTTACAGGATCGATGATCACCCTGTCGGCAAAATCGGCGACCGTAGCCCTGACCAGTGCCACGGCGACGGTCAGCGCGGGGACCGGCTTCACGGCTGATACGACCGTTACCGCCCCCAGAAACGACCTGGCCAAACAGTACAACACGGTTATCACCCAACTGGATGCCCTGTCCAATACTTCCGGATACAAGGGCACTAACCTCCTGCAGAGCAACAACCTGAACGTCGGCTTTGAGGGCACAACCCTGACGGTGCAGGGCTTTGATGCCTCGGCGAGTGGTTTGGGCGCCAGTCTCACGGCGACCAAGACCAGCGGCGGCGCTTCGAACCTGGCCTGGTGTTTGGCTTCGGACATCGATGCCGATCTGGCCAAGCTCGAAACGGCAACCAACAAACTGAATACCGAGTCTGCGAAATTGTCTTCGAGTCTGAGCATCATCAATATCCGCCAGGATTTCTCAACCAATATGATCAATACTCTGACGGAGGGGGCCGACAAACTGACCCTGGCCGACATGAACGAGGAAGGCGCCAACATGCTGATGCTGCAGACCAGGCAGTCTCTCGGAACGACATCGCTGAGTTTGGCCTCCCAGGCGGCACAGGCGGTCCTGAGACTCTTTTAAGTAACCGTTGAACTAAGCGAGGGGGAATCCCCCCCTCGCCGTTTCTCTTAAAGGAGTGTGATAGAAATGAAAATAATCGAAACAGGAATTGGCCAACAGCCAATCCGCCAAACCGCTCGGGCGCCGGTAGTCGTGAATCGCGGCCGAAGCCCATCGGATAAAAAAGTTTCGAGCTTGGCGGAGGTGACCACGACTTCGGTTGCCGGGGATCAGGCCACCTTTGGACGTTTGCAGGCCATTAATGAGCATTCGAACCGGGAAGCGCTCAGGATCCGGGCTGATCAGCGGAAGGAAGAGACGAAAGAGACGCCCTACCGAATTATCAAGAATTATCCGCCCTATCCGATTGATGATCCCGAACGGGTGAAGTTCCTCATGAGTTTCAATGGCCTGAAACGCGAAATCGAGCAGATGACCATTCCACCGGACAGCAAGTGGCAGGGCACCGTTCCCGGGGAAAACAACCCTCCGGCAGAGACGGATTCGGCTTTATTGATCACCAGTTCGGATATTCCTTTTCCAAGTCAACCGGCGCCAAATACCGATGTGTCGTTTACCGCGCCGGCTCTCTCTTCGGCGGCCCCGGATACCGCCGGGGTATCCCAGGAGAAACTCGCTGTTCTGGCAACCCTCGCCGGAAAGGATTTGGATCTTTTGATTCCCGGTGAAGCGGAGGCCCTGGCTGCCTGTACCCGGGCCAGGCAGGAACTGGCCGTGGCGATGAACGGAAGCATTACGGCAGCCCAGTCCCCTCTGCTGGCGCTGGCGGTATAAGCCATGTCCCTTAAGATCAGCCTGAAACCCCAGGAACGCCTGATCGTCGGCGGCACCGTTCTAAAGAACACCGGGGGCCGGTGTGACCTGCTGGTGGAGAACCGGGTCCCTATCCTTCGGGAAAAGGATATCATGGGGGAGAAAGACGCGGACTCTCCCTGTAAGCGGATTTACTTTACCATACAGCTCATGTACGTGGATGAGGAGAATCTGGTCACGCATCACAACACCTACTGGAAGCTCTTACGAGAGGTGGTGAATGCCGCACCGAGCACCCTGACCCTGGTCGATCAGATCAGCGACCACCTGTTGAACGGTCGATATTATCAGGCGCTCAAATTAACAAGAACCCTTATAGAATACGAGCAGGAGGTAATCA
>JACQYK010000042.1:23204-30107 GCA_016208255.1 Deltaproteobacteria bacterium
GCCTACCGGACGGTTCCGAAAACAACCTTGTCGGAACGGGAGCTGGAGGGGTCGGTATTGACCAAGGCGGCTCAGATGCTTCAGCAGGTCCAGAGTACCTGGGATTCCGAGGATCGGGATATTCGTTTGGACGAAGCGGTGAGGTACAACCAGAAGGTCTGGAGCATCTTCCAGAGTGAGCTGTCGAAACCGGACAATCCGCTGCCGAAAAAACTGCGTGAGGACATCCTCAGCCTTAGCCTGTTCATTGACAAGAGGATTTTCGAGATACTTTCATCTCCTGCCCTGGAAAAGCTCGCTGTGCTGATCAATATCAATCTGAACCTTGCCGCGGGACTCAGAGGCTCGCCATCCTGACCAGGGTCCCAACCCACAGGCGCCTGACCATCCGTCAGGCGCTTTTTTTTTAGTGAACCTATCAATGCACCATCGGTTGAAGACCGTTTTTCTCTATCATGGCCCGACAACGGGCGAGGAGAGTCAGCGTTTCTTGATGCGTATTATTGCTTTCAATCGCGGCCTCGAGCAATTGAACGGCTTCTTTGTCCCGTCTCTCTGAGGCCAGCATGTCCGCCAGGTCATAAAGATAGTCCACGCAGTTGTATCCCATTTTATCAAGTTTTTGGAAATGTCCAAGGGCTTTTTCCCGGTCGCCTTTCACGAACAGAGAAGCGGCCAGGAGCCCGATGGCCGGCGGATAGTCGGGAACGCGCTGAAGGACGTCGCTCAGGGAGGTGATGGCCCGGTCGATGTCGCCGATGACCAGTTCGCTGTTGGCATAGTTCAGGACCGCTTCCTTGAGGTCGGGATTAAGCTCAAGGGCCTTCTTGGAAACACGAAGGGCCTCTTGATAGTTCTTTAGCTTGAGATGGGAAAATCCCATGTTGAAATAGGCGGCGGCGTTACTGGGCTGCAGGTCAATCAGTTTTTGCCAGAGCTCCACCGACTCGCCGTACCGCTGAAGTTCACTGGCCTGGACGGCAAGCTCCTGTATGGCTTTGGCCTCACCACCGGTTTCCTCAAGCTTTTTTCTTCCCAGGAGATAATAATCCTCCCCTTTGGCCGCTGTTTTCCCGGCGTTCATTTTTCCATAATGGTGTACGGGGATGCTGCAGGGTTTGAAGTGGATGCCGGCTTCCAGAAGAGAGGGCTCCACAACTTCATGAACGGGGTCTCGGAACCTGATACGGGGATCATTGGAAAAAAGGCGGACCTTGGTACTGGGATGCCACCCGGTTCCGGTTTCTTCCCGGGTGTAACGGCCGTCATTAGCAGTCCATCCCTGGGCACTGACCAGGTTGGTATAGTTTCGGGTGGTCAGGGAATAGGCGGCCGGCTGGCCCGGTTTGCTGTGGACGATGTCCGCGAGGGCGGCATGGTCGGCCGGCGAGAGCGTTTCATCCCCGTCCAGGACCAGAATCCAGTCGCCTGAAGCTTTCGACAATGAAAAATTTCTGGCTTCCGAAAAATCATCCGTCCAGATAAAATCGAACACCCTCGCGCCAAAGGCGGTGGCGATGTCTTTTGTTTTGTCCGTTGAACCGGTATCGACCACGATCATTTCATCAGCGATATCCTTGGCGCTCATCAGGCATTTCGCCAGATGGGCCTCCTCATCCTTGACGATCAGGCACAGGGAGAGCCTGCCCCGGTTTTGGGAGGGAGGCGGCAGTTGCTGTTCGCCGATCTTTTCCCTGATCTGAAGAGCGGCCGGAAGGAGGCCATCGTCGAGATCAAAGGTCAGCAAGGCCTCCTCGACCTCCTGCATGGCCTCCTGGTATTTTCCCTGTTGGAGCAGGAGGTCTATAAAAAGAAAAAAGACGCGTTTGTTTCTGGGATGGAGGGATTTGGCTTCCCGGAAAATAAGTTCCGCCCGCGAGAACTCAGCCAGACTGACGACCGCTTGGTAATAAAGCGTGACACTGTCCGTGGTGGTCGGAGAAAGCAGGAATCCCCGCTCCAAAAAGTCCAGTGCCTCTTCCTGCTTTTTTTCCGCCCAGCGCATGACCCCCAGGTTCGTCAGAGGCTCTCCGTATCCAGGGTCGGACTCGGAGGCCCGTTTAAAGAACCGTTCGGCGGCGGTCCGGTCTCCTTTTTTATGGGCCAGCGTTCCTTTGAGATTCAGGGCCGGCGCTGATGACGGATCAATTGCCAGCAGGCGATCCGCGCAAGCGTTGGCTTCGTCCCTGCGGTCAAGGCCTTCATAACAGGCACCGAAGAGTTCCAGGCTTCCTGCCCCCTGCTGAGCCTGTTCCGGCAGGGCCTGAAGGGCCTCCAGAGCGTCCTGAAACAGAC
Source organism: Deltaproteobacteria bacterium (assembly GCA_016208255.1). Lineage (GTDB taxonomy): Bacteria > Desulfobacterota > RBG-13-43-22 > RBG-13-43-22 > RBG-13-43-22 > RBG-13-43-22. The sequence goes on from JACQYK010000042.1 coordinate 25,500, forward strand.
CGGCGTCGATCAGCAGAAGGGCCAGAAACCGGTAGAGCCTCGGATCATCCGGTGCGTACTTGACCCCTTCGGCCAGTGAGGCAATTGCTTTATCGATCTGCTGTTTCTGGTGGTAGCAGCCGGCCGCAACCTCGATAGTCTGCAGCGTTACGACCTTTTTACCGAGGTCCGAGGCCGTGCTGATGCCCCGCCACTTCGTATCAAAAACCTTCTTGCTGTTGTACCGGTCGCGGTAGAAATCTCCGGAAAGAGGATAATGGACAAATACATCCCCGGCCATCAGGTTGTTAAAACCATCCAGAGCCGCGCGGAGGCAGAAATCCTCATCGGCGAACAGGCTCGAGCGCAAATCCTCGTCGAAAGGGCCGATTTTTTCCACCAGGGTGTAGCGGAACAGCATACAGAGGCCGGCAATTTTCCGTTGAGAGAGGCGACGGTGTCGATTGCGAATTCGAAAGGCCGCTGTATATTCAGCCAGGTCCGCCCCCCGGTTAAACTTTCCGCTGCCGAGACCTGGGGGGCTAATGACCCTGTCGGTCACGGGGCCAATTGCGCCCGTCAGGGATGAGGTCTGTAAACACTCGAGCAATCCGGCCAGCCAACCTTCAGTGACTTGCACCTGGGCCTCCAGGAGTAGAACAAACTCTCCCGAGGAAACCTCGATCCCCTGATTCACTTCCTGAGAAAAATTAGGAGGTCCCGAATATTTTACCAGCGAATAATGGGGATGCTCCCTGGCAAGCCTTTTGACCCACTTAAGCCCTGGAGAGAATGACCGGGGGACCACCCAAATAATCTCATGGGTTTCCGGGGTGTTTTCTTGGATGGCCTGCAAACACTTTTTCCCCGCCTCAAGGTCCCTGGTCAACCTTAAGACAATGGAGGTTAGTCCGGGTTTTCGGGTCTGCCCCTTAGTCGTATCGCGCCGGCCGTCATGATAAATCGGTATGCCGCCAGGTAGAATTGAAAATCCCCGTGTCCTCAGCGAGTGTTCGACTGAGGGATGCAGAAGCTGAGAAAAGCCTATTCCCTTCCTTCGGGGGAAAAGACGCACATTCTGACTCGGAATCGATCCCGCGCCGGCTTTTTCCACCTTTCGGCCAGTGTTATTCCCACCGTTGGTCAGGTCCGTGAAGTTGCCATAGTTTCTGGTGATGAAAGAATAGGCTCTTTTTAAAGGCCGGCCGCTGATGAGTTCCCTGAGTTTGCCGCCATCCGCCGGAGCGAAAATCTCGTCGGCATCGAGAATGAGAATCCATTCACCTGAGGCCTGTTCAAGGGAATAGTTCCTTGCCTCTGCAAAATTGTTGTTCCAAGGAAAATCGAAGACCCGAGCTCCAAAGGCAACGGCTATTTCCTTGGTCCGATCCTTGGATCCGGTATCGACGACAATCATTTCATCGACAATGGCTTGAATGCTGTTGAGGCATTGAGCCAAAGGTTGTTCATCGTCCCTGGCAATCAAGCATAGGGAAAGCGTCGGACCGTTGGTTATCGTGGCCCCCGGCTTTTTAGGTCCGAGTTTGGCTCGAACCTCCAGGGCCGCCTTCAATATCCCGTCCTCGATGCCGAAGGTGATCATGGCCCGTTGCATCTCCTGCATGGCCTTCTCATAATCGGCCTGCTTCAGCAGACTGTCGATCAAAAGAAAGGCAATCGGCTTGTGGCCCGGATGCAGGTTTTTAGCGTCACGCAGCAGTTTCTCGGCCTCCGCGAATTTCCCACAGTTGGTTATCGCCGTGTAATACCGTCTTCCCAGGTCAGGAACGGCAGGGGAAAGGGCAAATCCCTTCTCCAGGAGATCCAGGGCTCCGTCCTTACTGCCGGACGCCCATTTCATGACTCCCCTGTTGGTAAATGGTTCACCGTAACCGGGGTTGGCTTCGCAGGCCCCCCGGAAGAATCGTTCGGCCGCTTCCCAATCTCCCCGTTTATGGGCAATCAATCCTTTCAGGTTCAGGGATGTAGCCGAATCTGGGTGAATCTCCAAAACGTGATCGGCATATTTCTCGGCCTCCTCGACCAGGTCAAGCCCTTCCAAAGCATACCCCATCATTACCAAGACCTGTTCCGAAGGATGGATGGTTTTGGGCATGGCGTTCAATGAATCGAAGGCTTCCCGATATTGATGGACTTCTATAAACAGTTCTGCCTGGCAGCCATAGATCTCGACGGCCTCGGGTACGAGCTTGCTCGTTTCCACCAGGACTGCGACTGCCTGATCAAACCGCCCCTGGGCCTGGAGTTCCCGGGCTCTATCCACCGCATTCAGAGCGAGTATTTTCTTCCCTAACAGACTGGAGGCTTCGATCCCGGACCATTTTTTTTCGAATAGCTTTTTATTTCCAGACAACCAGGCCTGGGTGTCTATCTGATTGCCGATGAAACTCCGGCTTCCATGGTGATGAATAAAGACGTCACCAGCGATGACGTTGGTATAGCCTTCCAGGGCCGCGCGATAACAATAGTCGTCGTCTTCAAAATTCCCTAAGCCGAACTTTTAATCGAACAGACCGATCTTTTCAACCAGCCTGCGCTTGAACAGAAGGCAGAAACCGACGATCCTTCTTGAGGGAATCCGTCGTTGCCGGTATTTTTCTCTGAAGGATTTGGCAAAAACTTCCAACCCGGTCATGGTGATATAGGGGACCGCCTCCACCATTTGAATCCCGCTGATGTTATTGGTCATGGGACCGACCAGGCCATAGCCTGGGTCGCTCTCCAGGCATTCCAGCAGGCCGGACAGCCAGCCTTTGGTCACCACCACGTCATTATTTAAAAGGAGGAGGTATTCCCCCTTGGATGCTTCGAGGCCCTGATTGCATCCTTTGGCGAATCCAAAGTTCGTTTTATTCTCGATGAGCCGGTAATTCGGATTCTTCCGGATAAGTTCCCTTATCCACTTCAATGTGCCATCCTTGGAACCATTGTCGACAAAGATTATCTCATGAGGTTCAGGGGTGTTTTTTTGGATGCTCTCCAGGCAATCCCGGGTGTACTTGAGTTCATTGAAGGTCAGGATCACGATGGAAACGAGGGACGGCACCGGCTTTGCGGCACAGCCGGGGAGCGCGGTCGCCACAGGCTGGGCCAGGCCATACTTGTTGGCTATCAGGGAACGGGCGACGGCGAACTCCTGGTCCTGGGCGCTGGTCATGGAGGTTCCGTCCACGCGCCAGGAAAATTCACAGGTGATCTTTGGAATATGGGCGAATCGAAATTTTCTGGACATGCGGATCCACAAGTCCCAGTCTTCCAACCGCTTCAATGACTCGTCGAAGAGCCCGACGGCATCCAGGCAGGAACGGGCATGGACGAAGCAGAGCACCGGCACAAAGTTGGTCTCCAGGATCCGGTCGTAATCAAAGTCGAAGGAGTAGGGGACGTCCCGCTTGAAGACCCTATAGACGTCCTTCTCTTTGACTTGATGGGCGCGATAGGCATCGGTATAGGCGACCTGGTGGTCGTCGGCCTCGAGAAAGCGCACCAGCGTGTCCAGGTGGTCGGGATAGAAAAGGTCATCGTCATCCAGGTAAGCCAGGTACTTCCCCCGGGAGGCGCGGATGCCGGTGTTGCGCGCTGCGGCCAGCCCGCGGTTCCGGCTGTGCTTGATATAGTGGATATTGTTGTCCGTGTTGAGGGGCCCCAGCCGGTCAGCCACATCAACGCCGTTGTCGTTGACCACGATGATTTCCACCTTTCGGTAGGTTTGGGCCCGTATGCTTCTGACCGCGGAGACGAGCTGATCGGGCCGGTTGTAGGTGGGGACGATGACCGAGACCAGCGGCAAGGTCGAGATCGGCGGCGGCAATATTTTAGCAGCGTCCTCGCCCCAATCCATGATGTGAGACCTGACATCGTTGGGGCTGATGACGTTCGCGCAGCACCGGCATTCGGGGACCAGGCAGGTCTCGCCCTGCCGGGCCGAGATCCGGAGGGCGCGGTAGGCCTCGCTGTTCCAGAAAACATCCACGGGTCCCCTGAGAGCGTTACCGAAATCGTAGATCCCTTTTTCCACCTTCTCCCGGAAATGGACTTCCGAGCCGCCGCAGGGATAGACCTCGCCGTCAAAGCCGACCATGAGCTGAGTCAGGGCCCAGGTGCAGACACCGGGCGGGGCCTGCTCCTTGAACAGCGCTTCGTGGCTGAGCCGAATTCCATACCGCCCGGCGAGGGTGATCGCCTCTTCCATCCGGTCGTCGGAGAGCTGCTGGTGAAAAAAAAGGGAGTCTTCGTTCTTCAGCCGGTCCGCCGGATCCTCAATATTCAGGTCGCGGAGGCGTTCCGGGTAGAAGCGGGTGTAAAAGAGATTGATGCTGTCCGCCCCGGTCTCCCTGGCCAGTTCCACCAAGCGGGGCATTTCTTCGATATTGAGGCAGTTGATGGCGGCCGAGAACTGGAGCGAAACGGGCTGGCCCGCCTGCTTTCTCAGAGCGTCAAAGGTGCGGGCGTTCCGGCAAACGGCATCGAAGCCGTCGATCTGCATGATCCTGCGGTAAGTCGGGCGGGTGGCGGAGTTGATGGATATATTGACTTTACTGACCGTGCCGTCGATCAAGGCCCGGGCCCTGGCCTCCGTGAGCCCGAGTCCATTGGTGGTTATCGAGA
>JACQYK010000043.1:0-46694 GCA_016208255.1 Deltaproteobacteria bacterium
GTCAAGCTCAACATTGCCGTGGTCGAAGGGGACGATCTGATGCCCCGCCTGGCAGAACTGGCTGCCCGCAGAATCACCGAAATGAACACCGGCGAACCCTGGCCGGAAAAGATGATGAATATGAACGCCTACCTGGGCGCCGAACCGATCAGAGAAGCCCTGGATATGGGGGCCGATATCGTCATTACCGGCCGGGTCGTGGACAGCGCCTTGACCTTGGGACCTCTGATGTATGAATTCGGGTGGAGTGAGATCGACTACGATCTGCTGGCGGCCGGCAGTCTGGCCGGGCACATCATCGAATGCGGGGCCCAGGCTTCCGGCGGGTTATTTACGGATTGGCAGGAAGTTCCCGACTGGGCCAATATCGGATACCCGGTCATCGAGTGTTATGAAAACGGCCGTTTCCTGGTCACCAAACCGGTTGATACCGGGGGGCTGGTGATCCCCGCCGCTGTCTCGGAACAATTGCTTTACGAGATCGGCGATCCCCAGGTCTACCTTTTGCCTGATGTGGTGGCTGATTTTTCCCAAGTCCGGATGAATCAGACAGGGGAAAACCGGGTGGAAGTCTCCGGGGCCATCGGCCGGCCTCCGACCTCGACCTATAAGGTCTATGGTGCCTTTCATGACGGTTACCGCTGCCTGGCCGTATTGCCGGTGATCGGCAGGCAGGCGGTTCCAAAGGCCGAACGTCAGGCCAGGGCCCTGATTGAAAGGACCGAAGCCATCTTCCTGCAACAAGGTTTCGCTAAATACCGGGCTACCTTGATCGAATGCCTGGGAGCCGAATCCGCTTATGGTCCGCATGCCCGGACCAGAGAGACACGGGAAACCGCCTGTAAAATCTCTTTGGAACATGACCTCCAGGAGCCTCTGGAAATTTTTGCCAACGAAGTCTTCGCCCCCACTACCTCCATGGCGCCGGGCACCACCGGATGGTTTGCCGGCAAACCATCCGTATCCCCGGTCATCAAGCTGTTTTCCTTTTTAATACCCAAATCGGAAGTCCCTTTTCAGGTCACCCTGGGGGAACAAAAACGGTCTTTCCGACCGCAGCCGAAAAACATCTTTGACCCGGCTTCGATTGTCCGGCCCCGTGTGGAGGACGCGGGCCGGACTCAAGTGGATCTCCTGACCGTTCCTCTGATTCGACTGGCCTGGGGACGCAGCGGAGATAAGGGGAACTCATGCAATATCGGCATTATCGCCCGAAAGCCGGAATTCCTGCCTTTCATCCGTCAGGCGCTCACCCCCTCGGCCGTTCATCAATTTATGAACCATGTCTTCGAGGGAGCCAAAAATCCGAGAGTGGAACGATTCGATCTGCCGGGCATCCGGGCCCTGAACTTCATGCTGTACGAATCTCTGGGCGGCGGGCAATCGGCCTCCTTGCGCCTCGATCCGCTGGCCAAGGGAATGGCCCAGCAGCTTCTGGAATTCCAGGTCCCCATTCCGGCTTCGCTGCTTTAAGGACCGATTTCCCCCTGGGCCCAGACAGGAAGGCAGGGTCTTTGGCTCTGCCTTTTTTTATTTCTAAGATAGACCGGAACCCTTCCCTCCCGCTCCTTATTTTAAACCGCCTGAAATAAGAACAACCACCCCAACAATCCGGTTCCCGCGAACTTCTTGCTGATATTGTAACCCGTTTAACCCCTTAAAGATTTCCTATTGAAAAACCGATAGAAGAAGAGACGGGGATTCCGGGCGAACTTTTCACCTGGTCTCTTTTTTAAAACGGAGGCCCGGAGGCCGACCCATGACGGAGGGGCCGCTACCGGCCTTGGGCTATTCGTCCGGATTCTGTTTTTCCAACCTCGAAGAGGAGGGCAAGCATGATTTGTCCGAATTGCCATCTGGACCAGCCGGATGGAAAAGAAAAATGTCCACGGTGCGGGATTATTTTCGCCAAATGGGAAGCACTGAAGAATCCAACAGTCGCTAAAAGGTTCCCTCCTGGTCTCCAACCCCAGCCGGTTAAAGCGGACCTTCCTCAAGTCTCAAAAATCCCGGCTCTGGCCCTCTGGGGGTTGAGGATACTCTTTCTGTCGTCAATGCTCGGCGGCTGGTATTGGTTCCTGGTGCCGCCCCCACGGCTCCCTGTTCCTGAAAAGGCCTATACTGACAAGGTCAACGCCTTTGCGCTCACGGTTCCCCCAGAATGGAAAGGAAGGCGGGTAAAAAATTGCGGCGGTCCTCACAAAAGCTGTGAGGTGTTCGTGGCCACTCAATCCGAAAGTCCCCAGCAGGTCAAACCTGCCATCAATATCGTAGTGATCGAATTTAGAGAGGTCCAGCCCTTTTTTCCCTGGGGGTCTATCCTTTTTACCGAGGACAACAAGGACGAATACGCCCAGGAGGCTTTGAAGGGGATTGAGAGTGTCTTAAGCTCCCACCAGATAGAAGGCACCTCGGTGATCAAGGTGGATGCCATTCCCTCCCTGCGGGTGACTATTACAGGAACCTATTCAGGGCAGCTCCTCCGGCAGGTCTTTCTCATGATACCGGGGAGTTCAAGGCTCTATCTCTTGTCCTATATTGGTGCGCCGGAGAATTCATCGGAGGTCGACGGACTGATCCAATCCTTCCGGGTCCTGGAACCACATCCCAGTAGGTTCAAATTGTATGGGAGTTTGTTGGGAAGCCTGAAAGGTAACGTGATTCTGGGTTTCCTGATAGGTTTATCATTAGCGACCTTCCGATTGTTTTTCCGGGACATAAAGTAACAGGCCCTTTCCAGGGACCGGCGGCCTTATAGTCCGATAGGCATTCATCTCCTGAAAAAAAAAGGTCAAGTCGTGCGAAGACCGGAATCCAGTGGATTCAACCTATTAAAAATCCCTGGACCCCGGTTCTCACCGGGGTGCCGACTTTTTGCCAGACCGTTCCCTAGACCTCTTATTTTTTCTTTGATTTTCCTTGAATCCTTGAATGTCTCGCTGCTCCTTTCTTTTGGAAATGATCCTATTTTCAAGCTATGATTGACTTTTCATTAATAGAATAGTAAGAAATTCTATAAGTTAATATTATTAGTTCCTCGCCTGCAACCTCTATCAGGAGCGTTTCGGGTTGAATTATTGGGATCCCATTGGGAAATAGACGGTCAAAACAAGCTTAAACCTGTATCAGGGAGAGAAACCTGTTAATTCGGCCTGAAAAATTTTTTGAAGAAGAGGCACCAATATGAAAGGGAAAGAGCGGATTATTACCGCCCTGAGTGTTCAAGCACCCGACCGTGTTCCTTTGTATATTCATGGAATCAATGAGGCACCGATCATTGGCATCGGAAAACACATTACGGACGCCCTGCCTGAATCCAAGCAGTTTTTTCAGATGAATGAATCTGAAAAAATGAAATTGCTGGATACCCTTTTTCTTATTCATGAAGTGTTCGGCGTGGACGGCTTCACCTCTTTCGAGATCGGTCATGAGACTGAAATCAGTGAGAGAGACGTCCGTGATGACTGGAATGTTATCTACCGTCGGGATCCCCATGGCCTTCCGGTTCCCATCGGTCATCCCCTGAAGGATTCCGATGATCTTAAAACCTTTCAGGTTCCAGAACCGAAGCGCGAGCATCTCCTGTTGCTTGACCTGGCCAGAGACCGGTTTAAGGGAGAGGTTGCCCTTTTTTGGCTGATGCGCGGAGTCTTCGTCCGCAGCTGGAGATTGACCGGGATGACAAACTACATGGTCATGCTTCATGAGAACCCTGAGTTTATCCATCAGATAGCCGGCCTGGTGATTGAATATAACCTTAAGCAACTTGATATGTTAGCCTCCGCCGGGATTGATGTCCTGGTGGTTGAGGATGATATCGCCGCCACCAAAAACCTTCTGATCTCCCCCAAGCATTATTTGGAATTTGTCAATCCCTATAATAGGAAACTCGTAAGCCGTGCCCATGAACTCGGCCTTAAGTTGGTGCGACACAGCGACGGTAATATCTGGTCCATCATGGACATCCTTATCGATTCAGGATACGACGGACTTAACCCTCTGGAACCCCAGGCGGGCATGGATTTGAAAAAGGTCAAGGAAGCCTATGGCGATAAAATCTGCCTTTTGGGAAATATCGATTGCCGGGAACTGCTTCCCGCCGGAACCCCGGATCAGGTTGAGGCAGCGGTAAAACAGGCCATAGAAGTTGCGGCCAGAGGTGGAGGATATATTCTCTGCGATTCCAACTCTCTTCATCCGGGAGTCAACCCTGAAAACTGCATTGCCATGTTTGAGGCGACCAAAAAATATGGACTCTACTAATAAGGCTGTGGTTTCGAAAACCCGCCTGTTGATATCATCCCCCCACCTCATTTTCACCCTGCTGTTTTTGCTTTATATGTTCGACTACCTGGACCGGCTGATTATTGTTTCGCTCTTCCCTTTCCTTAGGCAGGAATGGGGCATCTCGGACACTCAATGCGGCCTCCTCGTTTCCGCCGTATACTGGTCGATTCTTATTTTTACCCTGCCCGTATCGATTCTGATCGATCGATGGAGCAGGATTAAAATTATAGGCCTGATGGCCGTCTTGTGGAGTGTGGCCACCTTAGCCTGTGCTTTTACCAAAAACTTCGGGCAGCTTTTCGCGGCCAGGACCGCCATCGGGCTCGGCGAAGCAGGGTATGCCCCGGGTGGAACCGCCATGATCTCGGCCTTGTTCCCAAAAGAGAAAAGGGCGAAGATTCTGGGAATCTGGAATGCCTCCATCCCTTTAGGAAGTGCGCTGGGCATTGCCCTGGGCGGAATTATTGCCGATCGTTTCGGCTGGCGGCAGGCCTTCGGTCTCGTGGCCCTGCCCGGTGTTATAGTGGCCCTGCTGTTCTTCTATGTCAGGGATTATAAGACCATTGAGCTTACCAGACCCGCCGGCAGCGAAGATGAAAAACCCGGATCGAAGATGCAGTGGAAAGATAGCGCCAGTCATTTATTAAAAAATAAAACGTTGATATTCAACAACCTGGCCTTTGCGGCCAATACCTTCGTTACGACGGCCTTGCTGACCTGGCTCCCCAGCTATTTTCAGAGGGGAGAGGGGATATCCATGAGCAGAGCTTCGACCAAGAGCGGCATAGTCATGCTCCTGGCTATCATCGGGGCCCCTTTAGGAGGCTATCTTGCGGACCGTTGGCTTCAAAGCAGAAGAAACGCCAGACTTCTTTTTCCTTCCCTTTCTTCCTGCCTGACGGGAGTTCTGCTTTTCATGGCCTTCAGTTTATATCATGGAGAAATTCAATACGCACTTCTGCTGGCCGTGGGTATGGCAGCGGTGGCCTTTGTCCCGGCTGCTGCCGCCGTGACCCAGGATGTGGTCCACCCTGGTCTCAGGGCCGTATCGTTAAGCCTGTGCGTCATCATCCAGCATATACTGGGCAGTGCGCTGGGGCCTCCGACAATCGGCGCCCTGTCCGATGCTTTCGGCCTGGAAACCGCCATGGCTTTCCTGCCCCTGTTTGCGGTACTGGCCGGCATTCTCTTTTTTATCGGCTCCTTTTTCTATGATTCGGATGTGAGGCTTGCGGAAGAAGTGCAAACACGGCCTGAAGGTTATTGAATGGCTCCTGGTGAAGTTCCCCGGCCTGAAGAACAGTACTGCCCCGCCTAGTCCCATTTTCCCCAAAAAACATTTTTTCTCTCCAGGTTTTGCCCTTTTTCCTCCTTGACCGTGCCTTTCCCTCTTCTTATCTTTATTCCATTAGAAGAAAATTCTCAGTAGTCGTTAAAATCTTATCAGAGAACACTAATAAGGATTAATGGAGGAATAATCGGATCTTACATAAAAATTGAAGCCTTTTGAGGACCGATGCGGGCAGGCCGGGGCTTGAGGTGGGTTGGAGTTTATTTGAAATTCAGGCGGGCTATTTCAGATAATTATCCTGCAGCTATTTCCCAGGCGCCTAATCGCTCACCTCGTGTCCACTTGGGGACCACTGAGTCGCCTAGTCCGGCGTCGCCTCCAGACGAAGAAACCTACAGCGAACACGATCCACCAGACGGCGATTATACTCCAGCCCATTAGAACCATTAAGGCATCGAAGCGACGGGGAGCAATGTAGTGGGTCCAGCCGGCCGGGATCAAATAAAAAAGTCCCAGGGCAAGATAGGCACCAGGATTGGACCAGAGCCTGGCCAGGAAGACGGGTGCAAAAGCCCTGACGAGCATTGTGCCCAAAAGGGAGGCGAAGAACCCAAAGATAATCGATGTCACGGGCAGCAGCAGGCGCATCCGAACCACCGGGTCAGGAAAAAAGCCGATTCATTGAGAATTCAATATGGTCGTCCTCTATGACCCTCATTCGCGAATCAAACTTAGGGCACTTCACTGGGGACAGGAGGACGTCAAGTAATTTTTTGCGGACCTTTTTCGTTTTTCGTGTCGATCTAACTTATTATTATAAACGGAAATCAGGGGAAGCGCAATAAAATTCTCTTCAATTTTGCAGAAGATGATTAGGAGGCCATTTTGAAACGACTCGCCATTGGGTTACTGGTTCTGGGGCTTTTCCTTTCTATATTTTGTTTTTGGTTGTACCGACCTTCCTGGCGTCCGGATCCCTTCCTGGACTTTCGCCCCACAGGCAATGCCTATGCCAATCCCGACTTCGATTACTGGGTCTTTCCCGGCGATAAAAATTTACATTTCTATAATCAGGTAAAAGGGGAAAAATCAATAAAAGGGTTTCGTTCCATCCATAATCTACAGGTGGACGTTATCGTGCTGGGACGCACCGGGGAATCCGCCGACAGGCGTCCGCCCTATCGGATTTATAATAACCTGCTGGTCCGTCCGGTAAATCCCAGTAACAAGTGGTCCGACCGTATTGAGTTAAAACGGGCTGATGTATCGGAGGGTTCAATTAAGGTAGATATCGAAGTCGAGTCCCTGCCTGATGACCAAGACCTTTGGGGACGCGATGCGAGGCTTCTTCTCTCGGCAGATATTGAATTTCCGCAGAAAGTCGGTGACAAAGGATATATTGATCGCAAGGTGTCCTACCGGGGAGAAACTCGTTTCCGGTTTGCCGGCCTTGCCGAGAAAGGCAGATATGATATCCGCTTCAATGATTACCGAAAAAAAAAGGCAGAGACCGACGCCTATAATAACCGCGCCCGAAAATTCCACCGCGTCACCAAGACCTTAGGCGGTTTAACGGGCCTTGTGCTCATCGCCGGCGCCGTGATATTTTGGTTACGCGCAAACCCAAGAAAAACAGGAGGTCTGCCGCCTTATAGGGGATAAACTCATTTGAGGGTTCCGGTACCGGCCTCCCCGTCGCAGTTAAACATGAACCCTTTTTGGCCAAAGGAGATAATCATGAACGGCTTTGGCATTGCAGTCTTCTTAGTTTTTTTCTTCACCGGTCTTAGCCAGGATCTGGTTCAGGCCCAACCCCGAGCCCGGGATTTCAGCCGTCCCTACCATTTGGATCAATCCTTCATACCGCCCCTAACCCCGGAGGACCTTCGCCGAATGAACCAGGCCAACATTGCGGCCAGGGATATCTCGGAGGCTGAAGAGTTTGTAAGGTCTTCTTATCCCGCCCTGGACCAGGCGGCTCAGGAATATTTGGCCAAAGCAGGACTGAAATTTCAGACGCCGGTCATCCAGTACTATGGTTATCGCAACCTCAAAGCTCCCAGCCGGTGCGGGGAGTCTCGGTTGGATAACGCCATTTACTGTTTCCTGGATAATACGATCAACTTTGACATCATTTATCTCGCGAAAGTGATCAGGTTCGTCAAGGGCAAAACTAAAACCGACGGGAAATATGCCGCCATGACCATGGTGGCTCATGAACTGGGGCATGCCGTGGACTACAAATGGGCGAGATTAGTGGCCGGCGTGGGCAGCCAGGCCTGGGGTATTCTCTATGAATTAACCTTGGAGCGAAACGCCGACTGTTTCGCCGGTGCGGCCCTTTCCAAAATAGTCATTGACCGGACCCGGAAAGTCGCCGTCCCGGACAGAGAGAAAGAGAAGAGCATCGCCCTGCTGGAGGGGAGGCTGGCGCTTTATGCCGTTCAGGGCGACCGATCCGATCGTTATTATCCTCCGGGCGAGGAAAGAATGCGAATTTTTCAAAAAGGATTTGAAGAAGGGACAGGCACCTGTTACGAACTCAAACTTGAAAAGGTAAAATAGGCCCACTCCATGGATTTCAGCAAATTCGTATTTGGCTCGGTATATTATTTGGGGATGTTCCTGACCATTCTTATCGTCGGCGGCCGGCGTTTAATAGTCATCGGAACGATATCCGGCGCTGTGGTCTTTCCGATTTTACTGGGGGGCCTTCAGCCCCTCGTGGTCGAGCTGCTGGCAGGGGCGATCCTGGGTTTCATCTTTTCCTGGATGGGGTCTCTGGTCAAAGAGAAGTTGGAGCCCTATTTGAGGGTCTACATCGACCCGGATGCCTGGATGGTGGAAACTGGAAAGGTTGCCGGGATCCCGCCTCTGTCACCGGAGGAAAAATCGGTCCGCTTGACCCTGGCCAGTGCGGCGGCGGCCGGAGCATCCACGGCCGGCCTATTGCTGTTATGGATATCGGAGCGATCAATCCCGAAGTTGCCTTCCCAGCAACTTTTCGAGCAGCTTTTTATCTGGCTCCTGACCATTGTGGTGATGGCCTGGGTCGGCACCTCCCTGTTCAATTTGCCGTTGGGGGCATCGAAAAGACCCGACGGGGTCCAAAGGGGAAAAACCTGGGTCAAAGTCAGTCTTCTGGCCTTTCTCCTGGCCATATCCCAGGAAGTTATCGGAAACCTGCTGGAAAAGGGACTTCAGCTTAAAAATGGGGTCGGCGTCTGGATTTTGCTGGTGAACGGCCTTACGGCCGGGGTGGTGACTTATTATTGGACCGCCGGCGCTCAGCTTCGTCAGCGGTCGATCGCCCGAAGGGCCGCCTATTATTCCACCTGGTTAGGGGGGCTGATGATTTTCCCCCCGATGGCCTTCATTTCACTTAAAATTCTTCCTTATACGGCTTCCCGGCAGGAAGTGATACTTTACTTCCTGCTGGCAATCATCCTGGCTTCCGCCATCAGCTTAATCTACGGGTTCTTATTTTTCGGTTTGAATGCCTTGGCCGGCGGCGCGGCGCTTCGATGGGTAGGGACCATTCCGGCGGCTCCGCGGCTCCTGCTCGGTCTGATTCCGGTTGCTGCTTTGTCCGCGATTTTTTTTTACGTCTCTCAAACCTTCCTGCTAACGGGCCTGACTCCGGACCAGAAACCCCTGGCGCTGGATTGGTGGGATTGGGTTCATCCTTTCACCGGCCCACTGGGATGGAGTTTGGGGCTTTGGGTCAATCCGGAATTTGCGAGATTGGTCGAGGCTTATAACCGTGGGCAGGAATCCCCTAACGACCCGTCGCCAGCCAGCGAACATTAAAGTCCTCAGTTGGTCCGATCATCAAAGAGGGTGATAAAATTCAGGGAGGGGCAATGTCAAAATGTAATTATAACCGCCCCTCATAGGCTTTTTCGTGTTCGAAATTCCTGAAATTCTGCGGAGATATTTTTTCCAGGGTGAGTTAATATCTTCGAGGCCCCTTTACCTGTTTTTTTTTAGCAAGTAGTTTCCAGGCCCAAAACCGACCCAGAATACGCCCCATTTGTAAAGGGGAGAGGGGTTTGGTGACCAATTCTATTTTCCCCTGGCGAATGGCTGAAAAGACTGATTCCATATCCTTGGGGGCGTGGATGAGGGAATAGGTGGTCCCCAGTTGTTCTAAAAAATGGGCATCCGACGTCCCCAGCAAAGGCAGCCCCGATTCCCTTGAAAACTCCAGGGCTCGACGGTTGAAATTCAGATAGGGAAGGTAAAAATGGGAAAATTCCAGGGCATCGAACATTTTAAAATAGGGCCTCATAAACCCGTTTATCGAATGAAGCGCCGGAAAAAAAGGATGGGGAGCGATCACCAGGCAATCAGGCCTTTTCAGGTCCGCCAAAGAAGAAAAATCGGTAAAAGCCTTATTCTCAGGAGGGTTCAGAATAAGGACATGGCGATTCTGAATAGCGATTTCCATGCCGGGGATGAGAAGGATGCCCTGATCCCGGGCAAAACAAAAGAGATCCCGGTCAAAAGTCCGGAGGTTGTGATTGGTAATGGACAGGACTTCAAAACCTTGGACAGCGGCCATTAAGATCAATTCCCGGGCTGTATATAAAACCCGATCGACGGGATCCTCCTGGGTATGAATATGGAGATCGGCTTTTAAGGGAGTTAATTTCATGTCATTTCAAATTCTAAAAATTATCCGAGGCCCTATTCCGTCATTCCCGCGAAGGCGGGAATCCAGGCTCTATCAAACCAATTAAAAACATCTGGATTCCCGCCTTCGCGGGAATGACGAGGTTTTTCGATCTATCAAATCTGGTTCCGGCTTGTCCGGGTTAGGGGTCAACACGGTCACTTCTAAAAAAGGGCTTTCTTTTCAGGCGTCCGGCGGGAGTTCAGAGCTTTGGAAACCGTAGGCGACTGACCATCAGTGAACCGGAAACCGCGAAAATCAAAACCAGCGGATGAAGCCTGAAGCCGGCTAAAACGACCTGTCCGAACCAAAGGGACTCGCCCAAGGCGCCCTGAGAGGCGGCCCCGAACATCAACAGGACCAGCAGAATCGACGTCGGGATCGGGGTTCCTTCGAAGTATTTCACCTTCCCTTGGTTATCGGACAAGGCCTCGGCGGTCACATTGTAGCGCGCCAGGCGGGAGACTCCGCAGGCGACAAAATAGATCAGGACCAGACAATCATAGAACCCCCGCATACCGCAACCATACCCGATCACGGCCGGGACGACGCCGAAGGAGATGACATCAGCCAGAGAGTCAAGCTCACGACCCATTCCGGAATTCTTCTGTCGCCACCGGGCAATCCGTCCATCCAGGACATCGAAGATTAAAGCGGCCAGGACCAGCCCGCAGGCAAAGTAGACCTGCCGGACATCAGTCGTTTCCAGGTAGGTCAGTATGAAAAACAAGGCCCCCATGCCGCAGATCACGTTGGCCAGTGTGAACCAGTCGGCGAGACGGAACTCTCGAATCATGGAGAAGGGCTTATGCGGTTTAGGAATCTTCATAACGAAAAATCTTATAATCGGACCAGTTGGACCGAGATGATATTCGGGTGTTGTCGAAGTCTCTCCAGGGCCTCGACCGGTAGCTCCTGGTCTATTCGGATAATGGACAAGGCCCGGTCCCTGACCGGGGCGCGGCTCAGGTGCATGTTGGCGATATTGACCTGGAATTCGCCCAGGGTGGTGCCGATCAGTCCGATAACTCCGGGTTTATCCAGGTTTAGCAGGATCAGGTTTATTCCTTCCAGTTCCGCCTCCAGCCTGTAGGTATTGAGACAGATCAGACGAGGACCTTCTCCGGGGAACACCGTTCCCCGGGCGGAGGAGACCTGTTCCTTTCCGCTGGTCCGGACCATGATCATTCCCGGATACCCCCGGGTATCAGAGGTGGAAGAAGTGATCAGTTCGATCTGCCGCCGCCGGAGCAGAATGGGGGCATTGACCAGATTGACTTTTTCCGACAACACCGGCTCCAGAAATCCTTTGATGACCGTCTGGGTAATCGGTTCCAAAGGCAGATCCTCCAGGTCCGAACCGCTGTATTCAATCTCGAGCTTTTCAACCAGGGGGCTGACCTGTCCCTGGAGAGACCCCAGTTTTTCAGCCAGGATCAGATAAGGACGCATTTTTTCATAGGCTTTGGCGCTGATATTGGGAAAATTGACGGCATTTCTTATGATGCCCCGCAGGAGATAATCGATCAATTGGACGGCAATGGTGCGGGCCACATTGGTCTGGGCTTGAATACTGGAGGCCCCCAGATGAGGGGTGGCAATCACATTTTCAAGCCCGATTAAGGGATTGTTGGCCGGAGGTTCGGAGGAGAAGACATCCAAAGCGGCACCGGCGATACGTCCTTCCCGGAGGGCGTGATAAAGGGCTTCTTCATCGATTAATCCCCCCCGGGCACAATTGATGATCCGGACGCCCGCTTTCATTTTGGCGATGGTCGATTGATTGATGATCCTTTCCGTTTCTTTGTTCAGAGGGGTGTGCAGGGTGATGAAATCACTCCGGCCCAGGAGTTCGTCCAACTCCACCCAGGTCATACCCAGTTTGGCCGCCGCCTCCGGGGTGATATAGGGATCGTGACCAATGACCTCCATCCCCATCCCCACGCCCCGGTCGGCTACGATAGACCCTATCCTGCCCAGACCGATAACCCCCAGGGTCTGCTCATAGATCTCCGTCCCGAGAAAACGCTTCTTTTCCCAGCGGCCTTCGCGCACGGATTGAGAGGCCTGAGAGATGTGCCTGGACAGGGCCAGCATCAGGGCCAGGGTATGCTCGGCCGCGGCCATGGCATTGGCCCCCGGTGTATTCATGACCAGGATGCCCCGGTCGCTGGCCGAGGGGACATCGATATTGTCAACGCCGGTCCCGGCCCGCCCGATTACCCTGAGCCGGTCGGCCTTTTGGAGCATCTTTTCCGTCACCCTGGTGCGGCTTCGAATGATCATGGCCTCATAGCGGGGCAGGTGCTCGGCAATCTCTTCCATGCTCCATTGCTCCGGAGCATCCACCTCAAGTCCTTCCGCTGATCGCAGCAATTCCAAACCGCTTTCATCCAGTCCGTCACATATCAGTACTTTCATAAACCTCTCTCCCTAGACATTGGGCAGGGAAGGAAACCCTATCGATCGATCCTCAGGATTGGGCTTCTTAGTGCAGGGTAACGGTAATCCCTTTCCAAGGTTGTCATCCCCGGCCCTGCGGGTTACCACCCATGGTGAATTTACCATTTAAGACTCCATGGTTTCAATATTAATTTCGCAAGGTGGCCCCATAGTGAGCTTTTGGCCGTATTATCAAGCTATTTTTTGTGTTTTTTTCTTGAATTCCAACATGATTGTCCCTATATTGAGCCCACCTTAAATACTTCTTAGCAATCGAGAAGGACCAATTCTCCCAAAACCGCACCATTTCATGAAGCTTTTTATGCTCCATTCCCTCGGCCGCCAGGGTTCCATGGCCAGATACTTCGCAGTGTCCTTGTTCCTGGTCGTCTTGGCTTTCTTCTGTTGCCCTTCATCCGCCGACCCCGCCAATGTTCCCCAGACCCGCATTCATGTCTATTTCGGTCAATATACCACCGACAATATGGGAGATACTTTGAATATATTGAAGGCCGATTATGAGAAAAATTATCTTCTGGCGGCAGCCCACAGTCGGGATTTCCTGGAACTCGGCTACGGCATCCAACTGGGAATCGAATTCGGGGTAGCAGTCCGCTTTGGGGAAAACTGGACGGGAGAGCTATGGGGTGGTGTTGTCATCCGGCCCAAAGGCTTCACCAGCCGGGAGGGGATAACCATCGCGCCGGCCTTCACGATAGGATTGAGCGCCATCAGTAAATCGATGGGAGAGGAGATTAAACGGGAAATAGGCCGAGGGGGAAACGCCTCATTTCTCTTTTATCTCGGACCGGAAATCGCCTTTACTTTCCCCGGGCTTCGGCGCTGGGAATTGGTCTATCGCCTCCATCATCGCTCCGGGGCCGGCGGGGCGCTGGGTGGGTTGTACGAGGGCTACAACGCCAACACCCTCGGCCTCCGCTATCGCTTTTGAAGGACGAAGGCCGGAACCCCCCTGCCCTGCCCCGGCCCTTTTTTTCTATTTGACCGTCTCTTTTTCTTTACCTATACTTTATCAATCAAAAAAATTCTAAAAAAAGAGCCATGGCTCCTAAAAGATGGAGGAATTTCTATGAAAATTTTTTCAATGTCAAGGGGCCGTGAAAATTTTTCCCCTTTCTTTTCTCCTTGCCCCGGTTTTTTTCTTGTTTTATACTTTACCCGTTAAACCGTCATGCCTGCAAGGGACGTAGGCCTGCGCGAGGCAGGTCAGGGGTGGTTGGATAAAAGTTTCAATTTCTCAACCCGCAACCCTCCATTAGGTAAAAGAGATTTTTCCGAATTGAAAGGCTGGTCAGAATGGAATTATTGAGGGAGGAGAATAGGGAATGGGATTACGAGACCGATGTCCTTGTTCTCGGATATGGGGGCGCCGGGGCCTGCGCGGCCATCGCCGCCAGGGATGGCGGAGCGGAAGTCATCATCCTGGAGAAGGCCCCTTTTGGCGGCGGTAACACGGCCTGCAGCGTGGGGAATATGTTCCTTCCCGACAATGTTGCCGAGGCGATTGCTTATTATAGGGCTTTGTCCTTCGGAACCGTTTCAGACCAGGAACTGATTCGAACCATGGCCGAAGCCATGGCAGCGCTTCCGGAGCGGCTGAAAGAGTGGGGTATTGACCTGAAGCTCCGTAAAAAAAATACCCCCACCTTCCCAACCATTCCGGGAGCCCGATGTATCGATCACTGGTCCGCCGGATTGGGGGAGAGCTTATTTAAAAGTCTTTCCGACCTGGTTAGACAACGTAACCTAGGGATCCTCTTTGAAACGCCGGCCAAAACCATCCTCAAAGATCCGAAGACAGGCCTGACACGGGGGGTGCTGGCTGAACAAGCCGGAAAAAGCCTTTTTTTAAAGGCCCGAAGAGCGGTTGTTTTAGCCACCGGAGGCTATGAAAATAATTTTGAAAGGCAGGGGTATTTTCACTTCCCGGGTTTGAAACTTTACCCTTTCGGCACGCCTTATAACACCGGGGATGGCCTGAAAATGGCCTCCGAACTTGGGGCCGACCAATGGCATTTTGCCAGTACGGAATGGTTGGGGCCGGCCTTAAAAGAACCCACTGAGAAAATCGGAGTGGCCATCGCCTTCAGGCGATCCAGCGGCAGCTTTCTTTTTGTAAATCGATCCGGCAAAAACTTTATCAACGAGTCCATGAACTTCACCCACCGGAAAGAAGCCCTGGCCTTTACCCGCTTTGATCATGAACGGGCGGAATATCCCAATATTCCCTTTTACGCTGTTTTCGACGACCAATTCAGGAAAGAGGGCCCTCTCTACGGGCTGCAGAATTCAAAGGTGGGGTATGCCTCCTGGCAGAATCTGGATGAATGGAGCCAGGATAATACGGCTGAGATTGAAAAAGGGTGGATATCCAAAGCCGAGTCGATCAGAGCCCTGGCCGGGAAACTGAACCTCGATCCCGACGGCCTGCAGGAAACCATAGACCAATACAACCGGGATTCGAAGGAGGGAAGAATAAACGCCTTTGGAAGGTCGCCGAACCGGATGGCCCCTATCGAAGAAGCCCCGTTTTATGGGGTAGAGCTGTGCCTGAGCATCATCAATACCCAGGGAGGGCCCAGACACAACTGCCGGGCCCAGGCCCTGGATATGGAAGGCAAGCCCATCCCCCGGCTTTACAAAGCAGGGGAGTTGGGATCCTTTTTCGGTCACCTTTACCAGGGAGGCAGCAATCTTCCGGAAGCCCTGGCCTTTGGACGCCTGGCCGGCGAAGGCGCCGCCGCAGAAATCCCCTGGTGATCTACGCTCCAATCCTTGGCCGGTTTGATCCGGATTCCCGGATCGCCCTTTATCTTTTATCTCCCGGACCGAGATGAGCGAGCCCGGCCACCGGTCCTAAGCTCTTAAAAATAAAAAGAGCATAGTATGAGCTTTGATGAAAAAAAGACCATTCTTCTCGTGGAAGATGAACCATTCCTGGCCCTCCCCGAAAAGCTGACCCTTAGGGAATACGGTTACCAGGTGATCACTGCTTTTACCGGTGAAAAGGCCATAGAAGCCGTTGGGAAATATCCTCAGATCAATCTGGTCTTGATGAACATCCATTTGGGAAAGGGGATGGACGGGATTCAAGCCGCCAAGCTGATTCTCGAAAAGCGCCTGCTCCCCATCATCTTTCTATCGCCGGCTAGCGATCGCCGGGTGGTGGAAAAAACCGAGGGCCTGGCCTCCTATGGCTGTATCATCAAGGGCTCGGAAGAGAGAGGGCTCATCGCCTCCATCAAGATGGCCCTTAGACTTTTTGAATCGCAGTCGAAGGAAAAAGGGAAAGAGGAGGCGCTCAGACAAAGCGAGGAGAAATACCGGACTATCTTCCAGGCGGCCGGGGTCGGCTTCTGGCGGGTGAATAATGAGGGACGTCTACTGGAAGTCAATGAGGCCTATGGCCGGATGAGTGGCTACAGCGCCCAGGAGCTTCTGGGCCTGTTGGTTTCTGATCTGGAAGCCGGCGAACCTGCCGATGGCCTGGCCGCCCAATTCCAGAAGGTCCTGGGGGAGGGAGAGGATCGTTTTGAGTCGAAACAGGTCCGCAAAGACGGAAGCATCTTTGATATCGAAGTCACCGTCCAACCCGACCCCTCTGACGGAAGCCAGTTCCTAGTCTTTCTGAGGGACATCTCCGATCATAAAAAGGCCGAGGAAGCTCTCAAGACCCTGTCTCTGAGGGATGAACTGACCGGCCTCTATAACCGCCGTGGTTTCTTTATACTGGCCGAACAGGGGTTGAAGACGGCCC
Organism: Deltaproteobacteria bacterium; assembly: GCA_016208255.1. GTDB lineage: Bacteria > Desulfobacterota > RBG-13-43-22 > RBG-13-43-22 > RBG-13-43-22 > RBG-13-43-22. The sequence goes on from JACQYK010000043.1 coordinate 16,474, forward strand.
AACGGATGGGGAAAGAGATGCTGCTCATTTTCGGAGACTTGGATAATATGAAGGGAATTAATGACACCTTCGGCCACAAAGAAGGGGACCAGGCCTTGCTGGATACTTCAAAGATCCTCAGGGAAACCTTTAGAGAGTCGGATATCATCGCCCGCATTGGGGGTGATGAATTTGTGATTCTGGCTATGAAAGGACCTGAGACCTCGGCTGAGAAACTGATATCCCGCTTCAAGCAGGTTTTAAATGAACATCATCGCCAGACCAACCGTTCCTATACCCTCTCACTGAGCCTGGGTATTGCTAATTTTGATCCCCATAATCCTTGTTCCATCGAGGTCCTGCTCACCCAGGCAGACCAATTGATGTATGAGGACAAGTCCAAAAAGAATAGACAGGGTCAAGTTTCCTAATTCAATGTCCCGGATCCCCAACTGGCTGCGAATAATATAATTGTTCTGTGTGACAGTTGGGTTTTCCGGCGATGGTTTCTGCGACAGCGTTATACCCTTGAAGAATTCATGGAAAAGCAGGTGGATTTTATTTTGCGTGCCGTTGCGGCAGCAAGATAAAAGAATTATTTATATCGATTTACCGTCTATCGTCATCGATGAAGAAGGGAGGGTTGGCGTCGAGATAGTGAAAGAACAAAGGCTAAGCGTTTTTCATACCAACAAATTTCATTAAGAGGTGAAAAATATCGGCAAACCGGGGACGGGATGGGACCCGCTCATGGTCTATGGCAACAGCCTGCTGCAGGACAAGGTCCTCTTTGCCACCGATGACCTGATACCCTGGCAGCGCTGCATTGATGAGCTGAAGGCCCTGCCCCTCAAAGAGGAGGTCAAAAAAAAATGGTTGGGCGGCAACGCCGCCAGACTGCTGGGATTAAGCTCAGAGGAAACCCCGATAGAACGAGCCGAAGCCATGGCCCACCTCGATTTCGCTATAGCCGAGTTCCAGGAAATGAGAATGCAGCCGTCGTTGGAGAGAGCCATGAGGCAATAGGTACTTGACAAGATATTGAAATAATGTCATACTTTGTATGACTATTTTGCGGAGGTCCTGTAGAGTGAAGATAAGGGATTTCGAATGGGACGAAGGAAATGTCTTGCATCTCGAATTGGGACACGGGATCGAACCGGAAGAAGCCGAGGAAGTATTCCTAAATGAACCCTTTTATCGTCGCACCAAGAAAGACCACTATGCGGTCTTTGGTTCCCCTATTGCAGGGAGATATTTAACTCTTATTTTTGAGCTAAAAAGCAAAGGAAAGATTCGGGTTATCACCGGCTGGGATATGAAACAGGCAGAAATTCAATATTATAAAAAACATCGGAGATAAAAATGCCAAAGGAAAAAACATTGGTTAAAGACTGGGCCGATTATTATGATCGGACTGATATACTTAAAGAGCTTATAGAAGAACCTGTCCACTTTAGTTTGGATGATCAACTCCAGAGAGAGATCCTTTCCGGAAGGCGGGCGCGAAGGCTTAAGAATTTGACGATCAAAATCGACCCTCTTCAGATCCAGATGATTCGAAAAATGGCTATTATGAAGTCCATTCCTTATCAAACTCTGATTCGGCAGTGGCTTTCTGAAAAGATTAAAGGCGAATTAAATCTTAACTGAAAATCAGACACCTAAGCAAAAAGACCAATCCAGGATGAATGCTGGTTTAAAAGCCTTCAAGGAGGCTTCCGGTATTTTAAGCAATCAGGATGGAGGCCAAACCTGAATTCCCTTATCTTTCATCGGATTGGAGTGCTTATGTCACTGAGTGGACCAGGTACAAAGAAAACAGAGGGGAGTTTTCTATTTGATTCCCGTTTTTCTTTGTTTTTATACTCAACAACAAAGAAGGCGACTTTAGCCAGGAAGGTATGGGACAGGCGACAAATAGACTTGAAAACCCTTCCAGCCCAAGGAGGAGAAAATGATAGATTTTTCATTGGCACCCAAAACGCTGAAAGCGAAAAGATTGGAGCATAACGCCGCAGAATATTTAAGAGGTATCGCGCGTTACTATGATGATCACGAACATGAGGAGTTAAGGCCGGAAGAAATCAAACGGGTCCGGGAAAATGCCGCAGCCTCCGGGGCCGCCTTGGCTGAACCCGGCCCCGGCGATGACGGAATGCTGGCCACGATTATCATGAGCGAAGAGAGCTGTATGGGAGATCCCATGATACCGCAAACCGTGGCCGGTTTCGGTCTCGGCAATGCCGCTATCGGAGCGGTGGCTACGCCGGAACAGAGAGCTCGGTTTGGGAATCTCTTTTGCGCCATGGCCATTACCGAACCCGGCTGCGGTTCGGATACCTCAGCGGTGTCGACAACGGCCAAACTCGATCCGGCCACGAACGAGTGGGTCTTAAACGGCGAGAAGATTTTTGTCACCTCCGGCAAGCGTTGCCAGGCGGTGGTCGTCTGGGCGACCCTGGATAAGAGCAAGGGCCGGGCGGCCATTAAGAGTTTTGTCGTGGAAAAAACCAGACCGGGCTGTACCCTGATCAAGCTCGAACACAAGCTGGGCATCCGGGCCTCCGATACGGCCTCTATCCTTCTTGAAGACTGCCGCATCCCCTTCGACAATATCCTCGGTTCGCCCGAGATCAGGGAAGCCAGGGGCGGGCAGGCCGGCGTTCTGGCCACCTTCGACGCCACCCGGCCCTATGTCGCTTCTCAGGCTATCGGCGTGGCCAGGGCCGCCATCGAGTTTACCAAAGAAAAGCTGGAGGAGGCGGGCTACACTTTCCCCTACGATAAAGGGATCCATTCTCTGAACGCCGTCCAGAAAGAGATGCTGGATATGGAGGCCAACCTGGAGGCGGCCCGGCTGCTGGTCTGGCAGTCGGCCTCCCTTCTCGACAAGGGCTTAAGAAACTCTCTGGAGTCCTCCATGGGAAAGGCCAAGGCCGGGAAGGCCTGCAGCCTTATTTGCCAAAGGTGCGTCGCTCTTCTCGGACCCCTCGGTTATTCAAAAGAAGTCCTGGCCGAAAAATGGATGCGCGACGTCAAGATCAATGATATCTTCGAGGGAACCGGCCAGATTCAGATGCTCGTGGTCTGCCGCCTGATCCTCGGCTTCTCGCGCGATCAGTTGAAATAATTTAATTGAAAAGATGTGACTGTCCAGCAACCGTTGAAAGAGAGATAAAGTATGACTGAGACTAAGCCCCTACGAAGGCTTGGAGCGGTAATTTATGATAATTTTGAACTCCTGGATCTGTTCGGACCGTTAGAGATGTTCGGAAATGTCGTACCGGAGATAAAGATTATCACCGTGGCCGAACAACCGGGACCCATCCCTTCAGTTCAGGGCCCCAAAACAATCGCCGAATTTGGCTTCAGCGATTGTCCCGGATTAGACTTGATTTTGCTCCCCGGTGGGCTGGGGACCCTGAAACAACTCAAAAACCCGGCCATGCTTGGATTCCTTAAAGATCGTGCTTCTTCGGCCGAGGTCATCATGTCCGTCTGCTCAGGGACCGCACTCTTGGCCAAGGCCGGTTTACTGGACGGAAGGCGGGCAACCTCCAATAAACAATTCTTCAACCTAGCCGCTAATCAGAGCGAACGGGTAAAATGGGTTGCCGAAGCCCGTTGGGTGGAAGACGGGCCATTGGTGACCTCCTCCGGCGTCTCCGCCGGCCTCGATATGGCCCTGGCCGTCATTGCCCGGCTCTTCGGCCGGGAACGGGCCGAATCAATTGCCAACCGGGCCGAGTACGTCTGGCAGGATGATCCCGATCGTGATCCCTTTCATAAGTTTCTCAATCGGGGCGGAATTTAGAATCTCAAATTAAACCGTCATGCCCCGCCTGGGGGCGTGACACCACCAAATATGAAAACAGGTTCGTTGAGTAATGCGCCCTATTTTCGTACTACTCCTTTTTTTCTCACAGACAAAGCCTCCTAAAAAAATACAGGGTTTTTCAGCTCGAAATACTGGTTTCCCTTCATTTCCTTCTCAATATTCTCTGGATATGATTTAAATCAAAAAAGGCCGGCTTTGATGGAAAGGGACTCAATGGCCCGGGACTTGGATTCTAAATTTGAAGGAGAGGGAGAAAATGAATAAAACGGTTAAAATCATGCACATCGATCCTGACTTCCGGGTTACTTATTTTATTAATCACGATGGGGTTTTAATTAGTTCCCCCCTTTCCCTCGAGCAAGCCATCTCCCTGTTAAAAACGGAAAAGCTGGACTTGATTCTCTCGGAGCCACATCAAAAGGCCATTTTGGACACCCAGGACCACCCTAATAAGATGGACTTTAATTTTTCCGACGATCAATTTCTTAAGAAGGAGGATTCTCGTTATGGACAAAATGAAAAATCATTGCCTCCCACGGCCAAACCGGCTTAAAACGCCACCTTCTCGGCAGCGTGGCTGAAAAGGTCGGCCGGCATTCAAAATGTCCGGTTTTGCTGGTCAAGAATTAAGAATCATCTCCAAAAGAATGGGAGATGATCCAGGATTCCAGAAGCCAAGGGGTCAAGGATTCAAGTGAAAGTCGTGGAAGTTAGATCAGTTGAATCCTCTAATCCTTGAATCATCGAACCCTAATTTCGGACCAAAATTAGAGAGGAGAGAATCATGGAAAAGCTGGAAGTAAAAAGCTTCGCTAATCCGGATGAGGTAAGAACGTTTGACAAAGGAAAAGTAGAACTGATCAAGGTCGGAGGAGCATTAATCGGCCGTGCCACATTCCAGCCCGGGTGGCGTTGGTCAGAATCGGTCAAACCCATAGCCAAGACCGAGAGTTGCCAGGCCCCCCATTTTCAGTATCAGATCTCCGGTACCATTCGGATCAGGATGGATGACGGCACGGAGAGAGATGTAAAAGCCGGCGAGGTAGCTTGGGTTCCATCGGGACATGATGCCTGGGTGGTCGGGAATGAGCCGGTCGTCGTGGTCGACTTCCAAGGCATGGCCGACTATGCTAGGGAAGCTGCAAAAAAATAGAAAGTTCTTAGGCAAAACGGTCTCGGCGGACAGCCTCCTTTTGTAACTGAGGAGGGGGGGGAAAACTTTGCCAACTCCTGGAACCAGAAGCACCGCCAGGGAATTGCCCATAACCAAAAAAAGTTAGGCAGCACCCTGCGCTCCTGGCCTTCCACCCTATTTTTCTTCTTTGATCCTGTCTTTCTCTTATTTTAGACTCTTCCCCAAAGAAAATTCTGATCAAACGTCGGCTCACTTGGTGCTTCTCACCTTAGGAAATATATTTATTGGCGATCCCAAAATCACAACCGGCGATCATGATGGGATGGCGGTTCTGCTGGTTTGCGAAAAAAAGTGACCGCTGACTGCTGAAAGCTTCATCCGGAAATCTTGAGTTCCCGGATAAAACTATTCAAGATTCATTTTAGACTTGACGATCCGCGTGATATTTACAATGATATAGCTTCTCAGTCTTAGGACTCAATTCTGGCCCCGGAGGAGTGGACTAAGGCTAATAAATCTATCATTCATTAAACCGTAAGAAGGAGGAGAGCTATGAAACTGGAAGATATCAAATGTATCGGAATCTTGGGAGCAGGGGTCATGGGCGGAGGGATCGCCCAGTCGGCCATTCTGGCCGGTTATAAAGTGATGGTCCGCGATCTTAAGGATGAGATTTGCGAGAAAGCCAGGGACACTATTGTTAACGGACGATTCGGCATTAAAGGCGCCGTAGATAGAGGGAAAACCACTCCGGAAGAAATGGACAGGGCCCTCTCTCTTCTCAATTTCACAACCAAGCTTGAGGACCTGAAGGATTGCGACCTCGTTATCGAGGCCATCGGAGGAGGGCCGGACGGGGCCATTGAAAACAAGGACATGAAACTCCAGGTCTTTAAGGAACTGGACGCGATTCTGAAAAAAGGGGCTGTTATCGCCAGCAATACCTCCAGATACACGATTGCCGACCTGGCCGCGGTGACCAGTCGCAAGGATCGATTTGTCGGCATGCATCTCTTCAGTCCCGCCAATATTATGAAACTGGTGGAGGTGATCTACACCAGGGAGGTGACCGAAGATCTGATCGTCCTCATCGAAGAGCTGAGCAAAAGCTGGGGGAAAACACCTGTTCGGGTCAAGGACGTCCCCGGTGATACGGGGTTTATAGGCAACCGGGTCATGGGAGCGGCCAGGAAGGAAGCCATGAAGATTGTCGAAGAGGGGATTGCTACGGCCGAGGACGTCAATACGGCCATGGAATTAGGATTTCGCTGGCCTGCCGGGCCCTTGCCGGCCAAAAGACCCGGCGCCAGAAGCGGTTGGCAATAAACCGGCTCAGGTTCTAAATCGATTTATTTAATCGGTTGTCCAGGTTTAGTTTTTTGAAATTCAAATACTAATTTAGACAGGATTTACAGGATTACTTTCATATTTTTGCCTTTCGACCTGTCTGCCTGCAGGCAAGCAGACAAGCAAGGGGAAGAAAGGCAATAACCGAATCGCCCTGCGAAGTTTGCGCTGGAAGCGGATTAATGCTGCTCAGGGTCTTTCGGAGCCTGAGCAAATTACCAGTAAATCCTGTTGATCCTGTCTGATATTTATTTTTTCACCGGGCTAAAGGCTTACAATCGGTTGTCCCCCCTGCCCTATTTCCGCCAGACAGGCGGCGCCGTAAGCGGCCGAGAGACGGGGCAGATCCGGTACCAGGATCTTGAGACCGAGGGCCTCTTCAATGGCCTGGACCAAACCGGCATCTTCGCCCCCGCCGCCCGTCAGGACTACCTCAGGTTCCATCTTCACCCTTTTCACCAGCATGGCCACCTTAGCGGCCATGGCCCGGTGGACCCCGGCCAGGATATCTTCGGCCCGGGCGCCCTCGGCAATTCGGGATATAGTTTCCGATTCAGCAAAGACGGCGCAATTGGTGGAAAATTCCACCGGATTTTGGGATTGCAAGGAAAGGGGGCCGATATCTTCCAGCCTGACCTGGAGGATGCGGGCGATCACCTGTAAAAAACGCCCTGACCCGGTGGCGCACTTTTCACTCATCAGGAAATCGGCGATTTTCCCCTGGGGAGTGATCTTCACCACCTTGGTGAATTGTCCCCCGATATCGATGACCGTGCGGGCGGAGGGGAAGAGGCAGTGGCAACCCATGGCCTGGCAGGAAATATCGGAAATCAGGCGGGCAGGAAAAGGGGGACTTTCGTTACCCAGTCCCGTGACCACGATCCCGGACAGCCTGTCCGGAGTCAGACCCGCCTGGGCCAGGATACTGTCTAAAACCTTTTGGGCGGTATCCCGGTAACTTCCCCCGGAGGGCGCCAGTTCATAGGCAATCAGCCGACGTCGGCTCACCAGCGCCGCCTTGATGGAAGCAGACCCGATATCCACCCCGGCAAAATATTGGATGACCCCGTTCATTGGAAAAAGGTCACCCTTTCTCTTCTCCGCTCATGATCCGGCCTAAGGCCGCGCTTAACGAAATCATGCCCGACCAGGGCGGCCCCCAGGGCCCCGGTTAGAAAAGGCTCCGACGGAACCAGAACGGGAAACCCAACCTTCTCCTCAATGGCCTTGACCAGGCCGATGTTTTTAGCCCCGCCTCCAGTGGCTACTACTTCCTTCTCAATCCCCAATTGGCGGACCATGTTGACGATACGGCCGGCGATGGACTCATGAAGACCGGCGACAATCTCCGGTATCGACGCCCCTTCTGAAAGTCTGGAGGTAACTTCATGCTCCGCAAATACGGTGCAGGTATTGGAAATCTTGACCAGCGTCTCAGCCTTCAAGGAAATATCCCCCAACTGGTCCAGCTTTAATCCCAAGGTATCGGCAATGACCTCCAGGAAACGACCGGTACCGGCGGCACATTTATCGTTCATGACAAAATTGGCCACCTTGCCTTCAGCGTCCAGCTTGATCCCCTTGGAATCCTGGCCGCCGATATCGATGATGATCCGGGCTGCGGGGAATAAGGCCCTGATCCCCCGGGCATGACAGGTAATCTCGGTGATCTGCTTGTCGGCAAAAGGGACGTTGATGCGGCCGTAGCCTGTGGCGACGATGAAATCAAGTTCCTCTAAGGCAAGGCCTGTTTTTTGAAGGGCCTCGTCCATCACCTTCAAGGCCAGATGGCGATGTTCGGCCCCGGTGGGACCGATGATGGAGGCCAGGATCTTCTCTTGCTGGTCCACCAGGATCACCTTGGTCATGGTGGAGCCTATATCAATGCCGGCAAAGGGCATGCCGATTCGTTTCCTTTCTTATCTATGCGAGGATTTTATAATTCCAGGATTTAAAAGATACGATATCGGGTATAAGGTGTAAGGTTTTTTCTTGAACCCTAAACCATAAACCTTGTACCTTGAACCTTAATATCATGTGGCGGCCCTTCCCGCCAGCGCCTCAATAAAAGCGCCGATCTGGGCCTTCCACTGGGCCTCGGAATAATCCCGGAGATCGACCATATCGGAAACAAGCTGCATCATGGGAATGTCCGTATATTGACCCAGGAGATTCTTGAGATGGACCTGGCCCACCGTCGTCGCCCGGCAGGAACGGCAGGCATGAAAGACCACGCCGTCGATCCGGTAGTCTCCGATATAGTCGAGCAGTCGTTCCACTGTCGGATTGCCGCTGCGGGACCTGGCCTTTTCATGACGCTGGGTAAAACGAAGGAAAGAGCGCCAGGCCAGATATTCAACCGGGTCCTTCACCCGGCTGGGGACTTCCACCGGGTCATAACCGCGATAAACGTTTTCAATGACGAACACCGCTCCGAAGCTTTCAAAATAATTAAAGATCCAAAGGGTATGCCAGGGGGGAAGACCACCGCCGTACAACAGGCGGTATTTCTCGTCGGGAATGACTCCGATCTTATTTTCCGCCTTATTTTTTACTTCATCGTAAAGTCCCTGGTAGAAGTCGACGGCCACCTGGGTTCCGGAGTAGTAATGGCCGGCCACCATGATGCTGAAATGGTCCTGGGTCGGCATCGGGCTGGGAACAGCCACACGCAGCCGATCGATCTCATACCACAAACGCCAGGCTTCATCACTCAGACGGATGGCCTCCCAGAGGCGTTCCGGATCCATTTTTCGGCCGGTCTGCTCTTCAAGAAAAGCGATCAATCCCTCAAATTGCGCTTTTTGGTACTTGATGTAGTAGTCCCGGACCTCGTCCAGGTCGGACTGGACCGGCGGCGCCACGCAATCGATGCTGTAGGTGGGCACTTGCAGATAACGCCCGGCCGCCTGGTACCATTTAAAACGGGGGTCACAGACGGCGCTGCTTCCCAGCATCATATCCGGCACCGGCATCCCTCCGTCAGGGGAGTTTTCCGGGATACAGCCCAATTCCTGCCGCAAGCTGTCAAAGCCGAGTCCGATCCGGGCATAGCTGCAAAGCACCTGGGAATAACCATCCGCCTCGGCCTTCAGCAGGAAGCGGTCCATATCCCTTTTGGCTGCGCACAACCCGGCATAATTTTCCGTGGGAAGGGGAACAACGTCCATGGCCCGGACAATTTCATCGTATTGGGAAGCTACCATAAAATAGGCCACTTTTTTACCGGCGGCCTTGGCTTCATGGGCGGATTGGTAAATCTGTTTTACCAGGCCTCTGACTCTGCGGGCCATTTCCGTTCCCTTTATCGCTGTGGTTTTGACCTGTTGTTTTTCTTCCATGGTTCCCCCTTGGCACAAAAATAGGATTCGAGGTTACCCTCGCCCAGTCCTATATTCATAATTCTTGGTGTCAGGCCACCAAAAGCGTGGCCTGACGGGTTATCCAATCATTTCCAGAAAGGCCTGCACCCTGGTGCGGAGTTGTCCGATGGTTGAGGTGGAGTAATCATCCTCGATCATAAGGACCGGTATCTTCATCCCGTTTAAATACTGGCGAAGGTCCGGCCCCTCCAATTCGCAGGTATCACAGTAGCGGACGATATAGAAGATGGCGGCGTCCACCTTCCAGTCCCGGACGGCCCGCCCGATGTATCCATAACGATTTTCCAGATCTCCCTCCCGGGTTTGGGTCTGGGGGATATTACTGCGGGGACAATGGGTTTGCAGGTAACGATCGACAAGGCCGTCAAGAGGATCGGGGGTTTCCGGAACGTCCTCCCAGAAAAAACGGGTGCCGGTGCACAGATCGTCCATAACCACCCGGGCGCCGCATTCCTCCACCAGATGGATAAAAGCAATATCGTCGATTTCGTTGCCCCAGATAAAGATCCGAGGTAATTTTTGCCTTCCGGGCTGTGGTCTTTGCTTGACCTCGTTCATAAATTCCCGGACCAGTTCGAGGTGCTCCGCCGCCGGGATTCCCATGCCGGCCACGAGAACCTTGACCATCTCCGTTCCGGAAACAAGAGGCGGGTCGGGTTTTCTCAATTCATAAAGTTCCCTCAGGAGGGCCCGGCGTTTGTTATACAGGACCACGGCTTCCTTGAGCCGGCCGGGATCAAGTTTCCGACCGGACCATTGCTCCAGACGCTTGATAAAATAGCCTAATTCTTTCCGATAGAATTCGGTGGAGCTTGGCCCCATCATGTGCGGTACATTGATCATATGATTGAAGGGGGAGGGTTTGTTGTGCTGCCAGATGGGGTAGAGGCGTTCAATCGTATCACAACTGTGCGGGGCAACGAAGCCGTCCAGAAAGTCGTATTCCCCTTTGAGGGCCAGGTTGAAACAACTTCGGGCAAAGGGGCAGGCCATTGTTTCCAGAAAGGCATCCGCCTGATCGATCGGATCACTCTGGCTGCCCTGGATTCGGTAAGGGACCAGGTCGAAAGCAGTTATGATTTCATCCGGTACAAAACAACAAAAATAGCCGATTATTTTTTTCCCTGAATCATGTAGTTCCCTGGCCCGCTTACCCCTCTGGTTGTATAACTCCTCTATCTCTGCCGTCGCCGTCATCCCCATTCCTCCCTTTCGCCTTAGGCCCCGTCAATCGTCAATTCATACCGGATGATAATCAAGGGCTTCTTGCCTGTCAACTTTTTTGCGGTATTTTATAGGAACAACCCCATAATTTAACCTTTTTAAGGATGAAAGGTCTGACTGACTAAAGGAGAGCTGCTATGAAAATTACAAAGATAGGGAATGGATGGCCCGCTTTGAGGTCCGGGAATAAACCTTGGGTTGGACACTTAGTCCGCAGATTACACAACCGCGGGATTGAAGGAAAGCTTGATTTTTCCACCCTGTACAACGAAAATAATGTTTCGGGGGTATTCCCTTCCCCTGAGGGAAGGCTTAAAATATAGCTAAATAATCATGGAGGTGAAATAAATGAGAAAAATAGCTTTGATGATTTTATTGCTGGGTTTGGCCTGGGGTTTGTCAGGGTGTCCCTGGTGGCATCATCCCCATCATCCCCCTATCCCCCATCCTCCTGTCCCTCATCCCCATCATTATTCAAGATGAAGGGGCTGTTAAATTCTCAACTGTCTTTTTCCTGACCTGTGCCGGGCCGGGAGAAAGAGGAGAATAGTATGAAAAAATCAATTGGATGGCTGGGCTGGTTATTCCTCGCCCTGACAGTGGTAAGTTCACCGTTAACGGCTTCTGACGCCCCCGGGGTGGTGGTGGGGCGCGTCTATCACCTCGAAGGAGATCTGCTCCGCTACGTCCCGGCGGAGAATGACTGGGTGGCAGTGGTTAAAGACGCGCCTTTTGGCACCGAAGACACACTCTATGCGGGAAGCCGGGGAATGGCCGAACTGATCGTCCCCAATGGGACCTGGATCAGGATCGGGAATGACACGCAGATCCAGTTCATGGCCCTCGAGGCCGAGGTTTCCGAGGTGGACGTGGCCGCGGGTCTGGCCAGGTTTTACAACAAAGGTTCCTCCCCTACGGTTATTAAAGCCACAAGCCCCTTCGGCTATGTTCTCGCCCATCCCGGAGCAGTCTTCGACTTTTACGTGGGAGAGAACTCGGTGGAGGTGGTGCCCATAAAGGGGAAGGTCAGCTTTGTCCACTGGGCCGGCAATGCCAAATACGACGTCTCCGCCGGCTCTCCCTCTATCCTGGCCGATGGAAAGCAATTATCCTCCGGCGAGGGAACGGCCGATCCTGACTGGGACCGTTGGAACAGGGCCCGTGATGACACCTGGTCTGCCAGAACCAGGATAAAGGGCCGGTCGGTCGATTATCTTCCGCCGAGTCTCTGGGACGAGGCCTATGATCTTGATGACAACGGCAGGTGGTACCGGATCTACTATGAGGGCGCGGAGCGCTGGTTTTGGCGGCCTACCAACGTCTATGTGGGTTGGGCGCCTTTTACCGTGGGCCGCTGGACCGACTGGTACGACGATCAGTGCTGGATCCCGGCAGAACCCTTCGGTTACATCACCCACCATTACGGCAACTGGGTTTATGTAGACCATTACTGGTACTGGGCCCCGCCTGTGGTCAGAGCGCGCGTCGGGCTCCCCCTTCTCCATGTGGGTTTCTTTTGGTATCCCGGAAGGGTTTCCTGGATTCACAGCGGGATTCATGTAGGGTGGATACCTCTGGCCCCGCATGAGACCTATTATTCCCACCGAAACTGGGGAGGACCTCGGGTGGTGGTTGTAACCAGAGCTTTTCTCCCGCGAATCCAGATCAATCTTCGGAATTATGCTTACCTGGACCATGCCATCGTGGTCGATCAGAACCATTTCCACCGGGTCAATGACTACCGGAATATCCGGCTGTCCCACGTTAACCGTGCCGCCATCCTCAATGACTATCGCGCGGCGCCGGTGGTCAACGACAACGTGATCAAAAATTATTCCACTATCCGGCAGCGCCACCAGTTTGCCAATATTGAAGTAAAGGAAAAGCCCCACAGGACCGTGGTCGAGCGCATCCGGGAGAATGAAAAGGTCATCCGTCAGGAGAGAAGATCTAATGCCGCGACCATTGAACAACAGGTAAGAAGGCTCCCGGAAGGGAGGGTCCAGCGAGAGGCCCGGATCGAAACGCCCAAGGTCAGGAACTATATTGTGCCTGCCGATAAGGTTAATCGGCCGGAATCTGAAATCAGGCCCCAGCGCAGGGAAATAAGACGTCGGGGAGAAGGAGTCCGCCCCATCCCTGAGGGCCGAATTGAGCCCCGTGCGGTTAGGCCCCTACAACCTCAAAGGATTGAACCGGAGCGTCGGGAAAGGCGGGAACCGATAAAACCGGTTGAACCTCCAGCCCCGCAAGTCCAACCGGGAGCGCCGGAGCGGGGACGCCCGGGACAGGCACCCCCTGGGCGTCTGGCCCCTGCCAGACCGGCCCCGATTGAAAGACCCCGGGAACCGGTGGAGCGCGTCGCGCCGGTCAGGCCCGAACGACCTCAAAGGATTGAACCGGAACGTCGGGGGAGACGGGAGCAGCAGGACCAGGACAAGGGGAAATCGGAACGGCGCGACGCGCGATAAGGCAGTCTATGGCCTTCCCCCGGTTTTTGCTCATAAAACCAGGGCTTACCTTAATTAACCTGCCAGATTTAAAATACAGTCATTTCTTTTATTAAATACCCCCATGGCCTTATTCACTTTCAAATTAATATCCTTTAAATAATCAATTAAGTTATAAAATTTATTATCTTCCTGAGAGTTTTAACTCTCAAAGATATGCCGAAAAAAAATTAGATGGTAAATTTATTTGACCGGTTAAAATACCTTTTCTGGGGTCTGGCAATATTATGGACGGGAATTATCACCGCCTCCCTGGTCTGGAATTTTTATGCGCAAAAAAATAAAATTTTCGAAATTGCCCGCAACAGCGCCCATATCACTTTAGAGAAAGATGTCATTTACCGCAGATGGGTTGCCCAACATGGCGGGGTCTATGTCCCGGTCTCGAAGCACACGCCCCCCAACCCCTACCTCAAGGTCCCTGAACGGGATATTTTCACCTCTTCCGGTTTGCCGCTTACTTTAGTCAATCCGGCCTATATGATTCGGCAGGTCAATGAGATGGCGGCCAATATCTATAGCCAAACTCATATCACCAGCCTGAATCCCATCCGCCCTCAAAATAGCCCTGACCCCTGGGAGACTTCGGCTTTGATGTCTTTTGAAAAGGGCGTCCAAGAGGTCAGTTCAATTGAAAAGGTGGCCGGTGAAGAAAAGATGCGAGTCATGCATCCTTTTATCACGGAAAAACCTTGTCTCCAATGCCATGCTCCGCAAGGTTACCAGGAAGGGGACATCCGGGGAGGGATCAGCGTCTCCATACCGATCGCCCCCCTCCGGGCCATAGATAAGCCCTTCCTCGCCAAGTTATCATTAGCCCATTTTTTATTTTGGATAACCGGTATTTCCTGGATCTTGCTCGCCAGGAAGAGCTTTTCCAAGCAGATTCTGGCCCGTGAAACGGCTGAAGAAGAACTTCGAAAATCGCGTGATGAGCTGGAACTGAGAGTCCAGGAACGGACGACCGAACTTCTCCGGATCAATGAGACCCTGCGTAATTTATCCTCAAAACTCATGTCCGTTCAGGAGAAGGAAAGGAAACAGGTTGCCCTGGAAGTTCACGATGTCCTGGGATCATCCCTGAGTGCCATCAAATTCAAGTCGGAAGAGGCCATGTATCATCTCCCGCAGGACGGGCCCACGAATATTTCTAAACCCCTGGAGGAACTGATCCTCCTGGTCCGGGATACGATTGAAAAGGCCCGAAAAATTCAAACCGATTTGCGCCCTCCTCATCTGGACGATCTGGGTATCCTGGCCGCCCTGGCCTGGTTTTGCCGGAGATTTCAAACGATTTATCCCGAAATCGAGGTCGGACAAACGATTGTCATCCGGGAAGAGGAGGTGCCCGATCAACTTAAGATCGCTATTTTTAGAATCACCCAGGAGGCTATGAATAATATAGGCCAACACGCCCAGTCCAAATCGGCCTATCTCAGCCTGCGAAAAGTCGATCAGGCCTTGGAACTGTCAATCAAAGATAATGGAAAAGGATTTGATTTGGAAAGTCTGTCCTCCGGAGAAATTTTTAAAAAAGGACTGGGTCTCTCCAGCATGAAAGAGCGGGCAGAATTATCAGGCGGCTCCTTTTCCATCGAATCGGTCAAGAAAAAAGGAACGGTTATCCGGGCCGTTTGGCCGGTCTAATTGTGTTCTATTTTTTCTTTGACTAAGTCCTTTAAAAAAGGTAACTTCTCAAAGCCTCTAATGATTGAAGGTTCTAAAGTGACCTTTGGTTTCCCTTAATTTGAACCTGGAAGCACCCTTCTTGCGGGTCTTCAGGCCTGGAGCAGGGTCCGGACAGCCCGGGAAAAGAAAAAAATGGCAAAAAGAAAGGGCACTAAGCAGAAGCAGGAAATTCCAGCCTCTGAAGCGGGTCAGCCGATGACGCCGGTTGAGGCCCCGCTGGAGCCCGGGTCGGAGGCCCATCGCCCGGCGGCGGGCTTTCCCATTGTCGGGATCGGCGCTTCAGCCGGGGGGTTGGCAGCTATTGAAGCCTTCTTTGCCGCCCTGCCTTCGGACCAGGATACCGGGATGGCCTTTGTCCTGGTCCAGCATCTGGACCCCGACCACAAGAGCATCCTGATCGATCTGGTCAGAAAATATACCCGGATGCCGGTTTTCAAGGTGGAGGACGGGATGAAGGTGGAGCCCAACTGCGCCTATATTATTCCGCCGAACCGGGATATGGCCTTTCTGGACGGGAAGCTGCACCTGCTGGAACCGGGGGCGCCCCGGGGCCTGCGTCTGCCGATTGATTTTTTCTTTCGCTCCCTGGCGCAAGACCAGCATGAGCGGGCCATTTGTATCGTGCTCTCGGGGACCGGCACCGATGGAACGCTCGGACTCAAAGCCGTCAAGGGCGAAGGCGGGATGGCCATCGTCCAAAGCCCGGAATCGGCCGCCTATGACGGGATGCCCCGCAGCGCCATCGCCACCGGTTTGGTGGACTATGTTCTTCCGCCGGACAAGATGCCGGAGCAATTGATCGCCTATGTGAAACATGCCTTCGGCCAGCGGCCGAAACCCGTTTCTTCCCCGCCTTCCGGCACAGGCGACGCCTTGCAGAAGGTGTTCATTTTGCTGCGGGCCCGGACGGGCCATGATTTTTCCCATTACAAACAAAATACCATATGCCGCCGCATCGAGCGGCGCATGGCCGTGGCCCAGATCGACCGTATCGAAGACTATGTACGTTACCTGCGGGATAACCCGCTGGAAGTGGAGTCCCTTTTTCGGGAACTTTTGATCGGCGTCACCAATTTCTTTCGCGACCCGGAGGCCTTCCAATCGCTCCGGGGAAAAATCATTCCCCGGCTCTTTGCCGACAAGCCCCCGGGCGCCGGTGTACGGGTCTGGGTCCCGGGTTGTTCCAGCGGTGAAGAGGCCTTTTCCCTGGCTATCCTGATCCGGGAATATCTGGACGAATTAAAAGAAAACTTCCAGGTCCAGATCTTCGCCACCGATATCGATACCGAAGCCATTGAGAAAGCCCGCAGCGGGGTTTATCCCGAAAGCATTGCCGCCGACGTCTCCCCGGAACGATTGTCCCGTTTTTTTACCCAGGAAGATAATTCCTACCATATCAATAAGAATATTCGTGATTTGGTTGTCTTTGCCCCACAGGACGTGCTCAAAGACCCGCCTTTTTCCAAAATGGACCTGATCAGTTGCCGGAACCTCCTGATCTACCTGGAAGTTGAAACGCAAAAAAAGATATTCCCCCTCTTTCACTATGCTTTGAATCAGGACGGCTATCTCTTTTTGGGCAATTCGGAAACCATCGGAGAGTTTATAACGCTCTATGCCGTGGTGGACAAAAAGTGGAAGATTTATCGACGTAAGGGCGAGCTAACGCCCCACGCCGCCATCGGCCCCTATATGCCGCCCCTGGAGACCGGGGTCACCAGGCGGCAGGCCCGGCCCGGAGATAAGCCGGCACAGAGGGATAATGTCCGCCAATTGACCGAACGGGTTTTGCTGGAGGATTATGCCCCGGCGAGCCTGCTGGTCAACGCCGAATTCGAGGTCCTTTACATCCACGGGAGCACCGGCAGATACCTGGAGCCGGCCACCGGAGAGGCCAGCCTGAACCTGCTGCGCATGGCCCGGGAGGGTCTGCGGATGGAATTGACCGCCGGGGTGCGCAAGGCCCTGACCCAGCAAAAGAGCATCCGCTACGAAGGCCTGCAGGTCAAAAACAACGGCGACCGCTCCGTCGTCAATCTGATCATCCGGCCGGTGATAAAACCGGATGCGGAACCCAGCCTGGCCATGGTCATCTTTGAAGAGGTGACCAACGAACCCCCAAAACCGCTGGAACCGTCAGAAGCGCCCCTGGATGGCCTGGATCATCAACTCACCACGCTGAAGCGGGAACTGCGGGCCAAGGAAGAGTACCTGCAAACGACCGTCGAGGAACTGGAAACGACCAACGAAGAGCTCACCTCCGCCAACGAAGAGCTGCAATCGGTGAACGAAGAATTACAATCCACCAATGAAGAACTGGAGACCTCGAAAGAAGAGCTGCAATCGATCAACGAGGAATTGGTGACGGTCAACACGGAGCTCCAGAAAAAGATCGAAGATTTGTCAAAGGCCAATAACGATATGAACAATCTGATGGCCGGCACCAACATCGGGACTCTTTTTCTGGACCTTCAACTGCGGATTCAGCGTTTTACCCCGGCGACGACCAGCGTCATCAACTTTATTCAGACCGATCTCGGACGGCCGGTGGGCGACATCGTCTCCCGTTTCAAGGACTATGACCGCCTGGTGCCGGACACGCAGGCCGTGCTGGACACCCTGATCCCCAAAGAAGAACAGGTCCAGACCAGGGAGGGACAGTGGTTTCAGATGCTCATCCAGCCCTATCGCACTCTGGAAAACGTTATTGAGGGGGTAGTGCTGACCTTTGTCGATATCACGGAACAGAAAAAACTGCAGATGGCTGTGGCTGAAAACGAGGAAAAGCTCCGGACCCTTTTCGAGATATTGCCCGTAGCCGTCTCGGTCCTCGACGCCCGGGGCCGGATCATCTATGTCAATCCGGCCCTGGAAAAGGTTTTGGATGTTCCCCGGGCCGATCTGCTCCGGGAAAATTACCGCCAGCCCCAATATCTCAGACCGGACGGCAGGCCCATGCCGTTGGAAGAGTCGGCCGGTTTCCGGGCCTTCAAGGAGCAGCGGTTGGTGGAGCATGTCGAGACCTGCCTGGTCATGAAAGACGGGCGTGTAATCCGGACGGACATGAGCGCCATGCCCCTGGCGCTCCAAGGTTGGAAGGTGGTCGTGGTCACTTTCGATCTCAGTGCCCGATCGCTGTCGCAGGAAAAGCAACTCAAACCGGAGGGCGGCCATTCGTTTGAAAATCCGTCAGGCGCTTACAAATAAAACGCTACGGATAGAATAATTTTTAAAAAACTTTTTTACCTTTACCAAAGATTCACCGGGTGCCGAAGGCCGACAGGTTTTCAAAAATCAGCATCTCCCGATTTTTAAAAAAACAAAAGTCTCTGTGTTCTCTGTGGCTCTGTGGTGAAATCTATTTTGGACAAAAGTGATTATCAGAGGAGCAAGATGGTTAATGAAAAGGGCTCTCCAAATAATTTCCTTGACCCATCGACAGGGGCAAAGCAGACCCTGCGCCGGAAGGCCGAGGAACGGCTGCAAAAGCAGTCTCCCGCCCCTAAGTCCGAAACGCCGGAAGAAACCGGCCGCCTCCTCCACGAATTGCAGGTGCATCAAATCGAGCTGGAGATGCAAAATGAGGAACTGCGCCGCGCCCAGGAAGACCTGGAAACGACCCGGGACAGATACTTTGACCTCTATGATCTGGCCCCGGTCGGGTATTTGACCATTAGTGAGAAGGGGATGATTCTGGAGGCGAATCTCACCGCCGCCCAGATGCTCGGTTCGGATAGAAGCCGGTTGGCCGGGCAGCCCTTGTCCCGCTTTATCTTCCAGGATGACCAGGACACTTACTACCTGAACCTCAAACAGCTTTTCAGAAATCAGGTCCCGCTGACCTTTGAGCTGCGGATGCATCGAGGTGACGGCAGGCCGTTCTGGGTCCAGATAAAGACCCGTATAGCCCCGAATAGTGAAGGGGCGCCGGTCTGGAGGGTTACGCTGAGCGATATTACCGAGCGCAAACGGGTGGAGGAGGATTTGCTGCAATCAAAAAACCAACTGCGAATTCTGGCCTCCCAGATCCTCCTCGCCCAGGAGAAGGAAAGGAAACAAATCGCTTTGGAAGTTCATGATGTACTGGGGTCGTCCTTGAGTGCCATCAAATTCAAAGCGGAAGAGGCCTTGTATCATCTCCCCAAGGACGGAACTTTGAATATTTCTAAACCGCTGGAGGCCCTCGTCCCCCTCATAACGGAAACAATTGAAGCGGCCCGCAGAATTCAGGCCGATTTACGGCCTTCCCTTCTGGATGATCTGGGTATTGTGGCTACCCTTTCCTGGTTCTGTCGGAAATTTGAAATGATTTATACCGGCATCAAGGTTGACCAAGCGGTTACCATCCAGGAAGAGGAGGTGCCGGATCATTTAAAGATTATCCTTTTTAGAATCGTCCAGGAGGCCCTGAATAATATCGGCAAACATTCCAAAGCCGACTCGGGGTTTCTGGGGCTGCGAAAAGTCAACAATACCATAGAATTGTGTATCAGAGATAATGGAGAAGGGTTTGATCCGGAAAGTATGCCCTCCGGGGGAAATTCAGAAAAAGGCCTGGGGCTTTCCAGCATGAAAGAACGGATTGAATTTTCCGGTGGTACTTTTTCCCTTCAGTCCGCCAAAGGGAAAGGGACGGATATCCTGGCTGTTTGGCCCGGTTAGTTTTTCTGGACCCTCCTCCTAAAAATACAGTCATTTTCCAGAAAAAATACTGTTTCCCCGTAATTTTCTTTTCTTAAAATTATTGATTAAGTTATCCTGAATATTATAATTTATCAAAAATGAACTTTAATCCAAAAAAAATGGAAAAATTATATCGTATCCTTATCGTCGATGACCATCCAACCCTAAGAGAGGGATTAAAGGCCATTCTTTCCGTTCATCCGAATTTTGATATTGTCGGTGAAGCTGCCGATGGGTTGGAAGCCACTCTTATGGTTGAAAGACATTTACCGGATCTGGTTTTGATGGATATATCCATGCCCCGGATGGACGGCTTAACCGCTACCCGGGAAATCAAGAAAAAATGGCCGGAGACTAAAGTCTTAGTTTTCACCATTCATGAAAGCCCTGAATACCAGGCGGCCGCCCTGACGTCCGGTGCGGACGGATATCTTCTGAAGAGCTCTTCCAGGACCGAAATGATTGACTCCATCAAAGATATCCTGGATGGAAAATCGGGATTCCTCTCGAACATCCCGGAATGAGACCTTGCTTTCCCGGCCTACCCCGATCCACTTTTGAGGGAGATGATCCTTAGAGGTTGATACCCAGTTTTCGGAAAACCCTTTTGAAGAAACCGGCCTTGGAAACCGTCCCAGGAGAAACAATATCTACTTTGCCGACCGCTACCTTGTCTAACTTGATTATCAGATCGCCTAATTTTTGGCCTTGCCTGATCTCCCCTTTTATTCGTGAGGGCACTATGGCCTCTTTGCTGATGATCCCTTTATTATCAATAGGAACCGAGTAGGAGATATTGGACCCGGCTACCCCTTTGATCTTCCCCGGTTCGCAATCCGTCAGGGTAATTTCTTTCTCAACGGTCTCTCCTTTTTTAACCAGGTCCAGCAATTTATATTGGGCAAAGGCCTTCCTGAATTTTTCCAGGGCGAGGTCATCCCTGGTTCTGGCTTTAGAACTTCCCAGGACGACGACTATAAGCCGCAAATCATTTTTAAGGGCCGTGGCCACGACATTAAAGCCTGTTTCCCGGTAATAACCGGTCTTCAGGCCATCCGCTCCGGGCATTCTGCTCAGGAGCTTATTATGATTGTTCATGATGAATTGGCCGTTCCTGAATCCTTCACTTTTGATGGAGGTCCATTCCAGGATTTTCGGATATTTTAAAAGTTCCCGGGCCAGAACCGCCAAGTCGCTGCAGGAGCTGAGATCCTCTGTTTCCCCTTTGGAGGGCGGAAGTCCATGGATGGAATGAAATTCCGTATCGGCCATGTTCAGGGCCTTGGCCTTCTGGTTCATCAACTGAATAAAGGCCTCCTTGGTTCCGGCGATATGTTCAGCTACTGCATAAGACGCATCATTGCCCGAGGCCACCAAGATCGCTTTCATCAGTTCTTCCAGGGTGAAGGTCTCCCCTTCTTTGAGATAGACCTGGCTCCCCCCGATCTTGGAACTTTCTCCGGAAACCGTTATCGGGTCCGTTAATTTTATTTCTCCCCTGGAAAGCTTTTCCATCACCAGATAGGCAACCATGAGCTTCACCACACTGGCCGGGGCGCGCTTCAGGTGGATGTTTTCTCCCTCCAGGATCTGGCCGTTGCGGGCGTCCATGACCAGATAGGCTTTATAGGGCTCCTCTTTGACAACCACGGATTGGGTCCGGGAGGCTGTCCTTTTAGGTGCCTGTGCTTTTTTATGAGAAACGGGACGGGCTTGGACCAGGCCGGCGCAGAAGAGGATGATTAATCCGGAAACAAACCATTTTTTCATTAAGATGATAAGAAAATGGGGTCAAGGATAAACCGGGCAAAAACAGATTCCGGACTCTTTTTCCTTCCCCGGGGAAAGTCCTCTCCCCGGGGAAGGATTAAAGAGGATTACTTCTTGATCTTTCTTCGCAGTCCTGCAAGTGCGATCAGGCCGGAACCGAGCAGGAGCAAAGTGGCCGGTTCGGGAACGGAGGTTGATTCCCTGACGCTGAAAGAGGAGAAGGCGTTTGAATCTATTGAATCCCAAATACCCCCATGCGATTTCGAGGTGTAAGAGAACTTTAACGGGATTAAGGAGTTTTTGAACCAATCAAGCCGAAAGTCATTTGTGCCGGAAAATAGTCCATCAATCCCCATCCCATTACCGCCAATTAGTTGCCGTGAGCCGAGAAAGGGTGAGATAAATCCGATCTCGCTTTTTGAATAAGTGTGTCCATCAATAACCAGATTAATCGAAATCAGAGAGTCAATGTCAGCGGTAACAGAGGCGGCTTCGTAAATGATGGTTCCCACCACGGGATCGGTAGGAGGAGGGTTTGAAGAAAAAAAATCCCTCAAATTCTCCACTGTAAAATTAACCTCTATCGGGATGGCTTTGGCCGGGATCGTACCCAATAACAAAGCGAGGGCCACCGTTCCCAGAATAACCATGCCTTTTAAATTGTAGAAGCGCATATTTACCCTCCTGGCCGGATTTGGGGTAGGTTATCTTGTTTTTCCGAATTTAAGATAATTCTATCATACACGATTTTCAGGAATAGTAAACAGGAGATTTTCATTATGCCGAGCCCCTTAACCGGGGGTATCCTTCCCCAAGGTATTATTATATAATGGAATCTTAACCAATGATAAAAATAATATGGGTTGTAATTTTTTAACTTTTCAGCCCTTTTAAGGTCTAACTAAAAAAGAAAAGTTTGATCCAGCGGCCCGTTCCGGGCCGGCCGGGAGGAAAGAATATGAAAAAGTTTATCAGTATCTTAGGGATCCTTTTTTTGTTAATCCTGTTGGCGCCCTCTAAACAGGCCGGGGCCGACCGTGGGCCTCGAGGATTTCATAGAGGACATGCAGGGCTTCGTCTGCATGGAGGTTTTTTACCGGGATTGATCATCGGCGGTGCCCTGGGCTGGGGCTTGCGGCCTTATTATTACCCTCCAGGCTATCATTACTCTCCACGCTATTATTACCCTCCGGGCTACTATTATCCACCGCCGCCCTATTATTATCCGCCTCCGGAATATTATTATCCGCCTCCGGCCCAAAGCAGTCCACTGCCGCCTTCGGCAAGCCAAAGATCGGGCGGTAAGATGTTCATCTACCCCCGCCAAGGTCAAACCGAAGAGAAAAAGGCCGAAGACGTTGACCAATGCCATGACTGGGCTGTTGATCAGACAGGCTTCGATCCGTCAAAACCACCCGAAGGCGCCCCTGATGCTCAGACCATTCAAAAAAGCTCGGACTATTTTCGGGCCATAAGCGCCTGCCTTGAGGCCCAGGGATATACCGTAAGATAGTTCTCATCCGGAAATTCAAGATTTCCGGATAAAGCTTTCAGCAGTCAGCGGTCAGCATTTAGCCAACCCACTAATGATAAAGGTTTTTGCTAAAAGCTAGCCTGCAAATGGGACAATGCGGATAAGAGCTCATTAACACATTCTATTTCGGATTTATTCGCCGTATCGACGATAATCCTGTCCGACGTCCATTCCTGATATTCTCGATTTTCAACTTCATTCCAGGTCGGCAACCTCAAACCTGATATCGTTGAGATTCTGGTTTCGACCCTCAGACGATGCTCATCCGGGTCGGAGCAAATAATTTCGATATTTTGGTGATCGGCCTGAGCTTTAAGAGCTACCCGCTCCCACTCCTGTCTGGTCAATCGGACTGGATTACAGGAATCGGCGACGACGCTCATCCCCAAACGCAGATTGTCGGAAGCGATTCGGTAGGAGAGTCGGTAGCCTTCGCTCTGTACCTCGATTGAGCAGAGGTCTCTCAAGGCCTGCTCGATCGTATCGATTCGAAGATAGACGGCCTTGATACGTTGCGCGACCATCCGGGAAATGGTCGTTTTCCCGATCCCCGGCAAGCCGGAGAAGATGTAGAGGGTCGGCCTCTGGTCCTTTACCGTGGATTCATTCCTCATTTTTTCAGACCTTCATTTCCATTAATATCAGCGGGGCCTGACCCCCGGTTCGGTTGTTAACCCAGGGCCAGGCTTTGATCCCCTTTTCTATCCCTTTATACATCAATTGGACTTTCTTTTCCATCATCTTCGGTTCCCACCGGTTGTAAACCGCCATGCCCCGCCTTTTGGGGCGTGGCACCACGAATCATGGAAATAGGCCTTATGTTTATGTGGGACGGGCGCCCTCGCCTGTCATTTATAAATCACAGCCGGGGGCGGCTGTGCTACAATTTCAAAGCCTAAAAATCTATTTTCGAACTAAATGAATCGGAGACGCTTGATTTTCTTTTTGACGAAGTCCCCGGGAGACGTTACTATTGAAGGCGAAACAGAAGACTATTTATTTAAGTTAACGGCCGGGACGACCTTAAGTAAATCATATTCGGGGAAACAGCCATCCCTAATCAGAACCTGAACAGGGGGATCAGATTCCAAGAAATCTCCAATGGGCTGCGACGGCCCGGAAATAGAGTGGTGTATGACCATGGGTAGTATCAAGGCTATGTTTGACCCCCAGACGATTGCCCTGATCGGGGCCAGCGATAAAGCAGGCTCTGTGGGGAGGGCCATCCTGGATAATATTCTTTATCCGGGAAAAAGAAAAATATTTCCGGTAAATCCGAACCAGGAAAGCCTCCTGGATCTTAAATGTTACCCGAGCCTCTCCAGCCTGCCGGAACACGTCGACCTGGCCGTAATCGCCACACCGGCCAAAACAGTTGCCGGAATTGTTGAGGAATGCGGAAAAATGGGGGTCGACGGGATAACTATCATTTCAGCGGGCTTTAAAAAGATCGGAGCGGAAGGGAAAAAGCTGGAGGACGAGATCAGCGAAATTCGAAAGGAATATGGTCTGAGAATTATTGGGCCTAACTGTGTCGGTATCATAAGACCCCATATCGGTTTAAACACCTCTTTTTTAAAAGTCAATCCGGCCCCCGGCAACATTGCTTTCATTTCTCAAAGCGGTGCCTTAGGCAGTTCGATACTCGACTGGGCGATCAATGCCCAAATAGGTTTCAGCCTCTTCGCCTCTCTGGGTTCCATGATCGATATCGATTTTGGGGATATGATCGATTTTCTCGGTGACGATGTTCATACCAGAAGCATTATGCTTTATATGGAAGGCGTCGGTAATGCCAAAAAGTTTATGAGCGCGGCCAGAGGCTTTGCCCGGAACAAACCCATCTTTATTATTAAACCGGGGAGATTCATGGAGAGTGCCCGGGCCACACTCTCCCATACCGTCGCCATGGCGCTTGGCCATTGTCACCAACGCCGGCGGTTTTGGGGTCATGGCCACCGATACCTTGATGGAACTGGGGGGGGAGCTGGCCAGGCTTTCAGACCAAAGTATCAACGAGCTTAATTCTTTCCTGCCGACCTTTTGGAGTCGAGCCAATCCGATAGATGTCTTGGGGGATGCCGATCATAATCGGTATTTGAAGGCCGTTAAGGTCTGTCTGACTGATCCTAATGTGGACGGGGTTCTGGTCATTTACACGCCGCAGGCCATTTGCCCTCCTGACCGGTTGGCCGACTCGGTGGTGGAAATGGCCAAAGAGACCTGGAAACCGATCCTGGTAACCCTGGTCGGGGGTGAGTATGTTCAAAAGGGAAGAGAAATTCTGCTTAACCATAAGATCCCCGAATACGAAACCCCGGAGGACGCGGTAAAAACATACCTGCTCATGTATAAATATTACAAAAATCTGGCCTTGCTTTATGAAACACCCACCGAACTTCCCTTAACGGAGTCGCCTCCGAAAAATCATTTGAAAGCCTTTATCAAAAGAGTTGCTAAAGAAGAAAGGGCCATTCTATCCGAAGAAGAATCAAAAAATTATTTAAGTAATTACGGCCTCCCGGTTATTGAGGCCACCATGGTTCAAAGTTTGGAAGGGGCAATCAAAACAGCCGATAGGATAAAGTACCCGGTGGTGATCAAGATCGTTTCCCCGGACATTTCCCATAAAAGCGACGTCGGGGGGGTAAGGACCGGCATCCGGACCGCGGAAGAGCGGCGAATACGCCGTACTGGTGCATGATGACTACCAGGGTAAAGGCCTGGGCTATAAGCTGGTCGACCTGATCATAGGTATTGCCCAGGACAAAGGTCTGGAAGAGATCTATGGCAGGGTCCTCACCGAAAACGAAAGAATGCTGAACATGGCCAGGAAATTAGGTTTTCAATACAAACTGATGTCCGGCGGTATAACCGAGGTAAGAATGACCTTGAAATAGAAACCGGGTATGGTCCTAATCCGGACAAGTCGGAATTTGAAATTGCAAAGTGCAAATTGCCAAGTGCAAATTTATGAAAAACGGCTGTTTAAAACAATTAATAGACCCCTATTGACAGGGCCTTTATGATTTTATTGATAATATTCTATCCATTTTGAGCAGAATATGATTCTTAAGTTAATTAAGATGCCCTGATCACCATCTGAGCTGACGGAGAGTGTCAAGACGACTCTTCTTGGACCTTTCACCTACATATCTTTTAAACCTATAGACTCACGAAAAAATAATTACCATTCGAAATGCTCAAAACAGATTAGGCTATGCTGAACCTGCCTTAATACCTTGTAGTCTATGTGGTCTATCTGAAGTTCGAGTAGTTTAGATTTGTGTGGGGATCTCTGATTTGCCTGCCATAAACCCAAATGTCCTAAAATTTTTGTTAATCACTTCCTGGTCTTCAATAATGCTGATAATCCGCATCAACCCCTGACATTGGGGGCAGGTCAGGGGGTCCACTTCATAAATCTTTTGAATCAAGCGAGCCCAATTCCGGTTGGGTTTGCAGGAATATTAAATATCAAATGGTTACAAACATACTGAACACCGGTGCCTTCCCGTATTTGATACGGGATTCGCCGTATGAGGACTTTTGAAGATTGTATCAAAATAATTTTTATTTTTTTAAAAAAGTGCTTGACAAAAAGATTGATTGCCATTAGTTCTTTTAAAAAAGAACAGGTGTTCGTGAATGCAGTTTCAAAAAGACGACATAAGAGAAAAAATATTAGCTGCCTCCAGAGAAACGTTTTTAACGCAGGGTTATGGCAAGGCTTCTATGAGGGAAATTGCCAAAAAGGCTGGAATCAACACGAGCAACGTGTATAACTATTTCAAAAGCAAGGAGGAGTTGTTCTACGCCATTACAGATCCAGTTTTTCATCACCTGGCGAATCTCCGGAAAGAGGTCTTTGAATATAAAGCGAATAAAGATTTCAAAAATGAAAACTTTATGCAGCAATTTACCGAATTTGTTCCCAGTGCGATGTTTGAAATGGTTAAGAAATACCGTAAAGAACTTTTACTAATTATGGATAGCAGCAAAGGTACGAAATATGAACCATTAAAAAAGATGGTTGTTACTACAATGGAAACTAATTTTACCGAAAACATAATATCACAGGAAAACAAAGAACTGTTGCAGGATAGCTTTTTAATGCACATCCTGGCTATGAATCTTATTGAAGGGATTCTGGAAATAACAAGGAATTATAAAAACGACAAATGGGTTAAAAGCAATATTGATTCTTTGATGAAATACCACATCAGAGGCATGGTACAGTTTTTCACGTAGAAAAAAATTTGAACTAATACTGAACGATGGTTCGTTATTAATGAATTAAATGAAGGATTTCGATGATGAACATTTTGAGCAAAGTTAAAAGTGAAACACAGGCGGCAATGTCACACATGCTCCTGAGAGGGCTTTGCATGCTGATTATTGAGTATGATTGCGCGCATTTAATACAGGAAGCAACCGGCCAACCGATGATTAGGGGTAATTTTGTTTTAGCCTCTCTCTATGAACTAGGATTTCTGGTGAGTATTTTTAACCGGAAATACAAAAGGACTATAAGCTAATAAATGGAAATGGAGGTGCAGGAAATTGAAAGTCTGTTCATTATTATTATAAACGAAGTAAATTGATAATGTTCAAGATATTGATCTGTATGAAAGGAGAGATAAAATGAGTATTGAAATGAATCCCATCGGTTATGTATCCACCGATGTGAAAAAAATTCCCCGAAGTTGGAAGGTATCGGACGTGGAGGGAAGCTTAAAAATTGACGAGGCCTATCTGGAAGGGCTCAGAGAAATAAAACCCGGTCAGCGCATCTATGTTATCTTCCATTTCCATAAAAGCCCTCCATTTTCCGAGAAGTTCATGAGGATCAAGCCGCCGAGTTACGATAGGAAAGTAGGGGTTTTTAGCAGCCATTCGCCATTCCGCCCTAATCCGATTGGAATGTCGCTTCTTGAAGTCCTTGATGTCGAGGCGGCAACGATTCGCGTTAAAGGATTGGACATGATGGATGGGACTCCCATCCTGGATATCAAACCTGATGCGGATCCATGGGAAGGTTAAGATCGTATCATCCTATTCGAAAAGTAATTTAAATACAAAAAGAACCTTAACTTTAAAAAGGAGGAGAGAACCATGTCATTTTTAAAAACAGTTAAACTGGAAGAGGCAGAGGGAGAAATAAAGGATAGTTATTCTTTATTTTTAGGGCAAGCGGGGATGATTCCCAAACCAATGGAGATGTTCTCCGTCAACCCGGAGCTGTTTAAAAAAAAGCTCGAAATGGCCATGTATTACAGAAGCCACCCTACACTTGATAACAGCTTATTATAGTGAACGACAAAAATAAATTGACATACTTCACCCTCCCCTATCACCCTTAATTACGACACAGTCTCTTGCGGGAGAGGGTTAGGGTGAGGGGGATGTAAACTTAATATTGGCATTTACTATAACCTGCATCCGATATGTCGTTGCCTCAGAATTTGATAGTTTACCCTGCGTCCAATTTAATGGAAATATGTTACGTAGGCAGGGCCTGGAAGAAAGCGACCTCGAAAAACTTCGTTCAGATTCGACGTCAGCACCCTTAGAGGAAGCAGAAAAGGCCATGTTGAATTTTGTACCGAAAGCCCTCAAATCACCCGAATCCGTAACCCAGGAAGATATTGAAGGGCTCCACGGGATGGGATGGACGGATCGGGATATTTTTGATGCCGTAAATCACGGCGCCATTACGTTCGTGTCAAGTGTTATGATGAGGATCTTCAGGATAGAATAGAGACCTGAAGAATTCATTATTAAAATTCCCTTTTGGAGAGCCACAATACAGGGAGTTTTAATATTGGTGTCAATGGGAAAAGAGTTCTCCTGATGTTGCGGTCTATTTGGGGGCTGGAAGGTTGGTTTGGCCCGGCCCCATGGAAATGTTGGATAAAACATCCGATCAGAATATAAAATCTAGGGTTTCAGTAAATAGAACATGGGGTAGCCCAATAAAATAAAAGAAGAAAGAATCAACGATGTTAAAAAAGAAAGAGAAATTTGAAGAATACATGACCACGGAGTCACTATTTGCTCCGTACTCTGTTTGGCTCGCCGAATTGTGTAAGATACAAAAGGGAATGCACGTCTTGGATGTTGGCTGTGGGATCGGGGTAAGTACCTTTCCATTGCTTGACCTGATTGGGCCGGAAGGGAAAATAGAAGGTATAGACATTTCGGCTCATCTTATATCTCGGGCTGAACGCCGGGCGACATCTTTGCAGATTTCGAATGCCGCATTTTCTGTTTGCAATGCTGAAGCACTCGATTTTCCCAAAAGTACTTTTGACTGCGTTATGAGCAGTTTTACTATAAACCAAGTAAGTGATAAGCAAAAAGCCCTTAGCGAGATGATAAGGGTCTTAAAACCTGGAGGATATCTTGGGTTTACCATTCCGGGACTCGATCATTATAAAGAATTCTTTGATATTGCTGCTAAATTCTTTAAAGAAGACCAGTTTTCTCAAAGAAAAAATAAACTTCTAACCGAATTAGAGAGCTATCAAAGTAATTTAAAAAATTTGGGGATTACAGAATGGGAAATATTTTCCAAGGAGAAGGCCTATAAGATTGCCACGGTCGAAGAATACGATGTTATTTTGCAGACAAGAGGACCTAAAAATGCAATCCTGTTAAACATACCCGAAGATCAAAGGGCCAAAGTGTGGCAGGGTATTCTCGATCAATTCGTCAAAATATTTGATAAAGATCATTGGCTTCATCTTACGGTAACTGCCCAAGGACTTGTTTTTCAAAAGCCTTTTATGGATGAACTGCAATAGTGTACCATTTGTTCGCCATGTTCAGGGATATTGGTGTCATGTTGGCTGGCCAAACTTAACCGTCCAAATACTTATACTTGGCGCTTGTTTTTGATAGGTAGATATGCAGAAGACCTGAACCAGAATGCTTCCAGGATTTCAGCAGATAATTTGATCGAGAGTGATTTTTTCTTTAGAAAGAAGCAGGGCAAGGACTTTAGATCTAAAGATATTTTTCAGATATTTAAGCTTAATGGGAGGGGGGACTTTAACCACCGAAAACTCCATTTTCCAAGTCCGAAGACAGGTGGTACGTATCAACACTTTTAGACTCCGAAGGT
>JACQYK010000043.1:46714-47808 GCA_016208255.1 Deltaproteobacteria bacterium
ATTTCAACATTTTTGGACCCCGAAGGTAATTATTGGCAATTCATGGGAGGAAAATAAATTTTATGGGAAAAATATTGTTTATGGGAGCGCACCCGGACGATGAGACGTTTTTACCGGGAGCAACCTTAGCCAAATATGCAGATTTAGGACATGAGATTTATGTAGTGAGCGCTACCCGGGGGGAGGCCGGAGTGTGGGCGGATGTGAAACCTAACGGAAAATCTTTAGGCGAAATCAGAGAGACGGAACACCGGAAAGCCGGAACTATATTAGGGATAAAGACGATAGAATATTTAGATTATATTGATGGGACTTTGGCTAATAAACACGTCGATGATTTGGTGACAAAGCTAAAAGAGATTGCAGAAAAAATAAATCCTGATGTGATAATGACCCTGGATCTACTGGGAATATCAGGTCATATTGACCATATTGTTGTATCTCTGGTTACTACCAAAATGTTTCAGGAGATGGCGGATATAAAGAAACTGTATTACTTTGTATTGCCGGAAAAAGTTACAAGTGAAATTTTTAATACTACCGGCAGAAAGGTGTGGGGCAGACCGGAAAATGAAATAACAACAACTATTAATGTTGAAAGATGGATCAGTAACAAAGTTGAAGCGGCAAAGTGCCACCAGACACAAATGAGAGATGTAGAAAGATTAATCCCCAGATGGTTAACTTATAAATACGACTGCTTTGTTTTGAGTGGTTCTCGAGTCGAATCTAAATTTCCCGAAGAGGATTTGTTCACAGGAATTTAATTTTTTTTGATAGCAAGAACTTGCTTTTTGAGGGAAGACTTAAAACAAGAAAAAGACAGGATCAAGAAGGAAAATAGGACGAAGGGCAAGGGGATGAAAGGGGTCTTATAAGGATGCAGGGTTGTAAATAAAATTGATTATCGTTTGTACTCTTCCGATTTTTCACAAATGGAACTTACACGATTTCAGGAAGCTATACGTAGTAAAGTCTGATTTTCTTATGGATGGTAATAGGTTAGGTAGTGTTTAAAATTTCATAAATTAACTCTTTCGTCAAGGATTATTTGGTTGCCAGCCGGTTTTTGCATGATCACCTCCATGGCTTTG
>JACQYK010000044.1 GCA_016208255.1 Deltaproteobacteria bacterium
GGCGGATATTACGGTATCGGAACCATATCGTCCGTACTACCGTTAAGATGCAAAACAAGATGTCCGGATTGTTGATGGAAGTTGGGGTCCCCTACAGTAAGAAACGGCTGCGAGGAAAGAAATATTTTCGTGCCCTTCTGGGAAAAGTCGAGGAAATTCCGCCATCGGTCAAAGAGCTTTTGCAGCTAAGCCGATCCAGCTACGAGATATTTGAAGCCTATCAGAAGAGGCTGGTCGAGGCCCTTCGAACTAATGAGCTGATCCGGGATCGGGTACAAGGACTTATGACCATTGGCGGGGTAGGAGAGCTGACGGCCTTGACCTGGGTATTGGAGATTGGCGACCCAGGGCGGTTTGCCTCTATCCGCCAGGCCGTCAGCTATTGTGGTCTTTGCAGCGCCCAACGGGAATCAGCGGGCCAGGAAAAAAGGGGACCCATTTCTAAGAAACGAAATAAACACCTGCAAACCACACTCATCGAGGCAGCCAAACTGGCCCCCAGATGGAACCGCCCCCTGGCGATTTTACATGAACGGGAGTTACAAAAGGGGAATAAAAACCGGGCCACCTTGGCCGTAGCCCGAAAACTGGTGGCCTATCTACTGGCGGTGGACAAGCAGCAAACCGGGGTACTTCTCGGAGCAAAGCAGGCCGCCTGAGATCGGAACCTGCATAGGAGCTTCCTGATTTTTCAGAGCTCCCAAACAGTGGTAGGCGGCTGCTCCGACGAGCCGGTCAGGGGCCCATTCTCGCAGCCGCAATAATTTAAAAACTTCAAAGGGAGGTACTCATTAATTATTAGAAAGCTTTGGTAGCCCTATAGATCTACCGAAAGGATGATCTTCCCGCCGGACCTTGCCGTCCTGGGGACTATGCAGGTTTACAAAGCCATGCAACCGTAAGGTGTTTCGAGGCCGGCGGGTTGACCCAAACTCAATCTTCTGTAGAGGTCATCACAGATAGGGTGTAAAGTAAACCCTATCAGACCTTGGAACAGCAAATGGATGTCTGGTCGCGTGATCGATCACGTCGACCCTTAAGTCCGAATAAAAAGATCAGACGAAGGTAGATTGCGGCGGGGGAAACCTCCGTTTTTCCCCTTGACTTTTCTTATCATGGATGTCCCCGGATTCACAAAAGTCAATTGCCTTTCTTCTTCTATAGAATGGTCGGGGTCTTGAAATGTCACGGCCAGGGCATTACCAAAGACTGTCGCAGCTTCATGAAAGGGGACGTCGTGTTTCTTAAGGTTTTTCTCAGCCTTTTTTGGATCCCATTCAAATCTCATAAGGGACTTCCTCTTATTTATTATATCAGAATTGAATTCCTATCATAATGATTTCAAAGAGGTCCCCATTTCACCTCATCCTCGTAAAGGGGACATCAATTTTATTCACCATTGATAGTCTTTGCCTCTATTCTTTTAATGGCCATAGCCACTCCCGTTGTCCCAATCCCAACCAGGCGGGCGATTTCGGCCATTGGAATCCCGAGATCTCGGTTAAAATAAAAACAGAGCCTTTTACGAAGTTCCGATACAGCTCTTCGTTGGCTCCCTAATTTTAACTCGATTTCCTTGATCCCGGCTTCATGACATCTTTCTTTGATAATCTTCGACAACGATCCGGCTTTTTTTCGGGCTCGAATTTGGCGGGTCAGCTTTTGATCTGCTTCTTCCAGAATTCCCTCGACGAAATCTCCATCTCCTAATATCCGTTCATCATACGTTTCGGACTCACCCTTCTTTCGTAGAGATAAAACTTGCGACCATCCCCCCAGACTCCGAATCAATCCGCCACCGACCAATTCTGGCCTTTGACCAAGGCCCTTTCCTACCGCCACAAATTCCCGGTAAGCTTGAACTGCTTTTCTCCTTGTGAATCCAAAAAACCCGAGCACAAAACTTTTTTCCTGAAAATCATTTGCTTGTCTGCCGGTTAAAGTACCGTGGCCGCACCAGGGGTAGTTTTCCAATTCTTCAAGATCATTAACCAATCCAGCCCTGAGGGGATTCAGGTGGATATATCGGACCAGTTCCAGAAGGTACGGATCCAGTTCACAAATAATTGATTTGTAACGATTCTGAAACAAGTGCCCGAATCTCCGATATTTCCGGTTGTACCCAATGGCATACCCGGTTAACAGCCGTCGCATAAAGGTAGGAAGGCCAGTCGGTCCGCTGATCAATAACAAATGAACATGATTATCCATCAGTGCCCAGGCCAAAATACGGGTTCCGTTTTCCTTAACCAAGGAATTGATTCTACCAAGAAAATCCTTTCGATCTTCCTCATCCCGGAAAATATTACTTCCTTCAATCCCTCGTACCATAACATGGTGCAGGGTCCCGGGGATATCTAAACGAGCTTTTCGAGGCATGCTTCTTTTATAAACTGTTTCGCTCCTTATGTCAAAACAAATTGTGAATTAAATGAACAACGTCCCCCTTTGCAGAGGGGGATTTCGGAAACCGTGAGATTTGTTACTCATGCGGGCGTTCGAAGCAAGTGCACGGCATTTTCCCAAAACACCAACTGCTCTAGGGCGCTATCTCCCTTGCACGCTTCTTTCACCGCCTTTATTGAAGTCTTTCTGTCCCCAAATGGCCAATCTGATGCATAAACAACCTTTTCTGCACCAAATGTCGAAAGAAGCCGGATAATCGTCTGGGGGGATTGAAAGGTGACATCCACCCAGATGTTCCTAAGGTTGCCCATTAGTCCTATTACATCACTGACTTGGGACAATCCGGCATGTCCAATGATAAAGGAGACTGACGGAAAATCAGACACAAGCTGTTTCGCATAATGTATCTCGCCATACTTCATGATCTGATTTGTCTCTTTCTCTTCACCAAGGTAGTACGAAGCGACACCGCAGTGCAACAAGATGGGAAGTTTATAAGGCGCGAAAGCTTCAACCACCTCGTGAACTGGAGTACTCGTAAGTGATATCTTTTGGATTATTGGATGAATCTTCAGCCCTCTCGCTCCTTGACTTACATCGCGCCTTAACGAGGACTCAAAATCGTACTCCTTACCAAAGTCCACACCAGTGAATGGAACAATCGCGGATTCCTCTGGCTGTGCTCTTTTTAAGTCGTCAAAGGTCACGTGCGGTGGAACAGGCAGGCAGACGGACTTTACGATATCCGTCTCAGCGAGAGACGCTCGCATGTTTTCCAGAGTTGCCGTAAAGACTCTCTCCCGTGAACCTTGAGCAATGATGTCCATAATAGCCGCTTCATCGCCTTGAGGCATGTCCATCTTTCCGAGTCTAAACAACTTATGTTCAGCATAGGAGATCAGGTCTTTTTTTGAATGTCTTGGCACTCCGATTTCACTTATGAGCTCGCCACCATTGGGATAAAGAATGTCTCCGATGTGACTGTGAATGTCGAAAATCATCTACTTCCTCCTTTTCGGCTGTTTGGATTTCCCAGAACGGTATATCTGAGTGGTCGCTCCTTGCAAAACCTTATGGAATCCGGCTTTGCAATGTGCCGAACCGGGGCGGCGCGCGCCCCCCCCAACGGCGCACCAGAGAGGACGACCGGCACTACGTTAACACTTTGTGTTTCATGATCTTTTCTCTTTTTTAGATGGTCTTGGCGCAACGGCCTGCATCACCAGCGGCGCTAAAAAACTTGCCGCGTCAGCGCTGCCGCGCTTCTCGCCGTCTGGTGAATGCACTTGTTAACTTTTTGATTTAAATTCGTATTCATATTTTGAAGGGTGATTCCCATATTTCCAATAAAGTTCGGTTCCTGCAATAGGACTTACTGATTGTGGAGACAAATAGCTCGATAGTAAATTAAGAGAGGAAGCAACGTTTGTTATTGAATGTTTA
>JACQYK010000121.1 GCA_016208255.1 Deltaproteobacteria bacterium
AATGGAAGCCTCTTGGGGAACTCGGCATCCGGCATCCGGATGGATGCCTCTTCAAAAGCTCGACAAAGTCGAGCGGGCCGAGCGGATCGAGCGGCCCAAACTTTAAGCAAAGACTCCCTTTGGGAGTCGGCCGGCATCCAGGACTTTGAGGCTTATTGAAAAACCTGGATTCCCGCTTTCGCGGGAATGACGGCCTAACTTCCCGGTCTCACAAAATTTTCATGTCCCGGCTTCTTTTAAGAAGCCTCCTTTTTAGGTCGGGGGACCCGACCGTATCGTGGTGCCCCCTGGGGCATGATGGTTTCATCTAGCTTCAAATTTCAAGACCGATCTTAAGCCCGTCACTGATGGATTCAAATAACCCTCCCACCTGGCGGCATTGTCCCACGGCGTGGGCTTTGTTTTTTAGACTGCCTAAGTCCCGCAGCAAGGCATCATTCGAGATACTGCCCAGGGAGAGGACAATGGTGTCTACATTTTCGATTTGGCCTTTATCCGACCCTTTGGCAATAATGACGGTTTTGCCCTTGACGGCCTCGATTCGGGCTCTGGTGGTTAGGATGACTTTTTTTTGATTTAACCGATAAAACAAATGGAAGCCGGTGATTTTTTCAAGATCCTGGCCGGCTTTATACTGGGGAATGAGGACTTCGACGGTTTTCCCCTGATCGGCCAAAAACTCCGCCGTACTCAGTCCCTCCATGCCGCCGTCCGCGGCGACGACAACCACCCTGTTCCCGGTCTTGGCCATTCCCAGCAAGACGTCCCGGCCTTGAACGACCTGCCCGCTTCCAGCCCCGGGAATAGACATCCCCTTGGGAAGTCCCCCGGAGGCCACTATGATTTCATCCGGCGATTCACGTCCGATCGTTTCCCTGGTAACGGCCGTTCCCAAATGTACCTGAACCCCGAGTCTTTTTAATTGACTTTGATAATAATGGATGGGCTTATTCATCTCCACCCGGTTTATGGTTTTGGCAGCGATCACCAACTGGCCGCCAAGATAGGCTTGCCTTTCATACAAAGTAACCGAATGCCCCCGTTCGGCGGCCACGCGGGCCGCTTCCATCCCCGCCGCTCCACCGCCGATGACCAGGATGCGTTTCTTTTTTCCGGCAGGGGTCATCCTGAATTTTTCTTCATGGCCGACCGAAGGGTTTAAGCCGCAGGTAATGCCTTCCGGGTGGGCGGTGCGGGACCAACAGGTCATCAAGCCGATGCAGGGACGTATCTCACCCAGACGACCTTCCTTGGTCTTTTGGGCCAGTTCCGGGTCGGCCATATTGGCCCGGGTCATCCCAACCATATCGGCGCGCTTACGGATCAAAATCTCCTCGGCCATAATCGGATCCACGATCCGGCCAATACAAAAGACCGGGACCTTGACCACTTCTTTGATGCCTTCCGCCAGATAGACATAGGCCCCGTGGGGTGTTCCCATGGGGGCGATCACATTACCTCCTCCCAGGCTGACACTTACGTAATCCAGCTTTCCTGAAGCGACCAGTTGAGGGGTAATCCGTTTCATGTCCGAAAGGGTAAGCCCCCCGGGGTCAGTTCATCCCCGGTAATACGGATACCGACGGTAAAGTCGTCTCCCACTTCCTGGCGGACGGCTTTAATGACCTCCAGGGGAAAACGGATCCGGTTTTCTTCGGAGCCTCCATATTCATCGGTCCGGATATTGTGGAGGGGGGACATAAACTGGAGAGGCAGATAGCCATGGGCACAATGGATTTCAACCCCGTCGTGGCCGGCCTTTCGCATCCTGGCGGCGCTTTCCGCATAGCTGCGAACCAGGTCTCGGATCTCTCCGACCGTTAAAGCCCGCGGTCTTCCGCCATAAGATGAACTTGGAATAGCGGAGGAAGAGACCACTTCCTTAACGCTGTAGACCAGGGTGGATTTCCCCGGATGCCAGATCTGGGCAATAATATTGGCACCGGCCTGGTGGATTTCCTCAACCACGGGCTTGAAGGCCTCCACCACATTGTCTCGGTAACAGAGGATCATGGAGGATCCTATTCCGGCCGTAGGATGGACGGGCTGGACCTCAGTGATGATCAGGCCGATCCCGCCTCTGGCCTTGGAACCCCAATAATCTTTATGACGCCGGGACGGCAAACCCCGTTCACCGAATCCGGTGAAATGGGCCGTGCTCAGGATTCGGTTTCTGACGGTAAAGGTCCCGATTCGAAGCGGGGCAAAAAGATTTTGGAAAGGGGGCCCCTGGCGGTCGGAGGCCATAGTCCCTGGTTCTTGTTTCTGAGCCCCTTGGCTGCTGCCGAAGGGAAGACCCAGGGTCACACCGGTGACGGCAAATCCGGCCAGCTTTAAGGCCTCCCGGCGATTCATCAACCGTTCGCGTTTCGGTTTTTTCCCTTCAGTCATTCAAACCTCCTGCTGGAGACCTTTGAAAAATGTTCAATTTTGGCCAAGGTCAAGGAAGACGAAAATTTCAACCGCTTGAATTCACTTCAAGTGGCGGGAGAGGGGAAGCCCTTTCCCGCCTCGTGAAAAGTCGTTTTTTGACTTTTTACGAGGTAATCATGGTTAACAGCATCTTAAATCGTTCGACCGCCTTTAAAGCATGAGGTTGGTTGGCCGGCATGATGATCATTTCCCCTTGTTTCAGAAGAAAAGGATTCCCGGAAATTTTAACTTCCACCCTCCCTTCCAGAACCTGCACCAAGGCATCGAAGGGAGCCGTGTGTTCGCTCAATCCCTGTCCCTGGTCAAAAGAAAATAAAGTGACGGTCCCCGTCTTTTTGTCGATAATAGTTTTACTGACCACGGCATCCTTCTGATAATCCACCATATCCACTAAAGGGTTGGGTTCGGGGCTATTATTCATTTTTACTCCCTTTTAACAATAGATTAGGTTACCGGTACTTATAATTTTATTGGTATCAGGATTTCACAAAATAATCAACAGAAAGAAGAAAATAAAGAATTCAGGGAAAAGGTCCAAGGGTTCAAGGATTCAAATTCAGGCGATCGGCTTTGCCGACCTAAAAGGGGGCCTCCCTAGGGAAGAGGGAACGCTCGATTTTATCGAGTAATAACAAAGGTTCCCTATTAAGGAACCGCCTGGATTATTTCCACCCCTTTCAACGGCGCCGCCCCCTTAAAAATCGGCTACTTATAAACGTATTGACAGAATGATTTAAGATAAGATATGATCCCCCAAATTATTCGGAATATTTAATATGAAAATAGACTCAAAGTCCAACGAGTCTGTTTTCATGTCCCGACTTCCTTTGGAAGTCTCCTGTTTAGGTCGACGAAGTCGACCGGATCGTGGTGCCACGCCCCTGGCGGGGCATGGCGGTTTAGTTCGAAAATAGGATCTGAGCCTACGAGACTATTTTCAGGTGAGGTGGTGTCACGCCCCAAAAGGCGGGGCATGACGGTTTAATAGTAAAATAGGGTTCAATGTCCAGAGTGCCTATTTTCGTGTTCCGTGGTGTCATGCCCCAAAAGGCGGGGCATGACGTTTTAATTCATTGATAGGTGTCTCATGGAAAAATTTGAAGAAAAAATTATTGATCTGGTGGACATCGTTTCCGAACCTGATCCGAACCGGCCGGGGGAATCTATTCCAGCTTCGGATGCGCCCCCTTTGAGAACGTCACCGACAGGAATTGAAACTTCGGACCTGGAATCTTTGGTCCGAAAAGAAGTGGAACGGCTTATAAAATCGACTATTGATGAAAACATCCAAAAGATGATTCGGGAAATACTGGTTCAGGAAGTGCAAAAAGCCATTGCCCGGGAGATGGAAAGTCTGAAACGAACCTAAAATTCGATAGGATAGGATAAGAAAGAAATGAGGGGGGTTAAGCCATTTAATCCCCTTTTCTTTTATAGAGAAAACCTTGATACTGTTTGAAGCGGGCGAAAAGGAACAATAAGTCTAATCTTGAAGAACGCCGAACGGTATTTACCTAATTTTTATTATGGGAGCAGTTTAATGGAGATCCCTCAGTTAGATAAAGGATATGAACCGGCCCAGGTGGAAGGGGATTTATATCGGTTCTGGATCGATCAAAAAATTTTTGAGGCCGATCCGGAAGCGGAAGGGCCTCCTTTTTCCATGGTCATCCCCCCGCCCAATGTCACCGGGACGCTTCACATGGGCCATGCCCTGAACACCACCCTCCAGGATATCCTCTGGCGCTATCATAAAATGAAGGGCTATAACGCCCTTTGGGTCCCTGGAACGGACCACGCCGGTATCGCTACCCAGAATGTTGTTGAACGCATGTTGGCCCAGGAAGGCCTGGATCGCCACCGGCTGGGCCGGGAAAAATTTGTGGAAAAGGTCTGGGAATGGCGGGAAAAATTCGGGGGAATCATTATCAATCAATTGAAACGTCTGGGGGCGGCTTGTGACTGGAGCCGGGAACGGTTTACTTTTGACGAAGGGCTGTCCGCTGCGGTCAAAGAGGTTTTTGTCCGGCTCTACCATGAAGGTCTCATTTACCGGGGGGATTATATTATCAACTGGTGTCCCCGTTGCCTGACCGCGCTTTCCGATCTGGAGGTGGAGCATGAGGCCCACGAGGGGAACCTTTATTATATTCGATATCCTCTGGTTAACAGCCGGAGGGCGATCATCGTCGCCACCACGCGGCCGGAGACCATGCTGGGGGATACGGGTGTGGCGGTTAATCCGGAGGACGAGCGCTATCTGGGCCTGGCCGGTCAGGAGGTTCACCTGCCGCTGACCCAAAGAAGAATTCCTGTTATCGCCGATCTCTATGTAGATAAAAGTTTTGGAACCGGGGCCTTAAAGATCACTCCGGCGCATGATGTCAACGACTTTGAAATCGGCCGTCGACATGGATTAGCGGTCCTTAAGGTCATGGATACGGAAGCCCGCATGAATGAATCGGCCGGCGTTTATCAGGGATTGGATCGTAAAGCCTGCCGGCAGAAGGTACTCGAAGATTTGAATGCCCTGGGGCTGTTGGAAAAGACAGAAAAATACACCCACAATATCGGTCATTGTTATCGCTGCAAAACCATGATCGAACCATATCTTTCCAAGCAGTGGTTCGTTAAGGTTGCTCCCCTGGCTGAAAAAGCCTTGAAAGCGGTTGAAAACGGGAAAACCCGGATTTTTCCCAAGACCTGGGAAAAAACTTATTTCGACTGGATGACCAATATCAAAGACTGGTGCATTTCCCGTCAGATCTGGTGGGGGCACCAGATCCCGGCCTGGTACTGTGAGAAATGCGGGGAGGTCCTGGTTTCCCTCGCGGCCCCGTCATCTTGCCCGACCTGCAGTTCCTCTGAGATACGTCAGGACACCGATGTCCTGGATACCTGGTTCAGTTCAGCACTCTGGCCTTTTTCGACCCTGGGCTGGCCCCGGGAGACCCGGGAGCTTCAGGTTTATTACCCCACGTCGGTCTTGGTCACCGCCTTTGACATCCTTTTTTTCTGGGTGGCCCGAATGATGATGATGGGTCTCCATTTTATGGACCTGGTCCCTTTTCATCAGGTCTATATCCATGCCCTGGTCCGGGATGCCGAGGGACAGAAGATGAGCAAATCCAAAGGGAATGTCATTGATCCTTTACTGATTATGGACCGCTATGGCACGGATGCTTTTCGTTTTACCCTGGCGGCCCTGGCAGCCCAGGGAAGGGATATCAAGCTTTCCGAAGAACGGATCGAAGGCTATCGCCATTTTGTGAATAAACTCTGGAATGCCGCCCGCTTCAGTCTTTCTCATTTTGAAAACCTGCGGGTCTCCGTTCAACCCTGGGAAGCCCCCCAGGATACGATTAATTGCTGGATCATCAGCCGGATGAGACGGGTCATTCAAACCGTGGAACAGGGTATTAAGGAATATCGTTTTAATGAATCGGCTCATGAATTGTATCAATTTATCTGGCATGAATTCTGTGATTGGTATCTGGAGTTCATTAAACCCATACTGTATCAGGATGAAGAAAACCAGGACCAACAAATCACCAGGATGACCCTCTATCGGTTACTGTTGGCCATTTTGAAATTAAGTCATCCCTTTATGCCCTTTATCAGCGAAAAGATCTATCAATCTCTTCCGGAAAGGAAACTCAGTATTCTCAAAGAACCCTTTCCGGTGCCTGAAGATTTTCCGTCGGACGACCAGGCTGAAAAGGAGATAGAAATCCTCAAGGGCCTGATTTCCGAGATCAGAAACATTCGAGGAGAAATGAACATTCCTCCTTCAAGAAATGTCGAGATCTGTTTGCGGGTTTCCGAACCGGTCAAGAGGGCCTTGATTGAAGCCCATCATTCCATTTTTTTGATTTTGGCCAAGGGGTCGGGAATCACTTTCTTAAATCAGGAAAAGAACCCGCCTTCCTCGGTCTCCGGGGTCTTTGAGGGGATGGAGATTTTTATTCCCTTGAAGGGAGTCATTCAATTTGATGAAGAGGAAAAACGTCTGGAAAAAGAGCTGGCCAAACTGAGAAAAGAATGGACCCAGATCGATAAGAAATTGACCAACGAAGATTTTTTACATAAAGCCCCTCCGGATGTGGTGGAAAAAGAAAAGGAAAAGATCCGCTCGTTGGGGAAAAAGACGGAAAAACTGGAGAATCATCTGGAGAGGATTAAGGAGTTGATGGCTCATTAAAAGGTTGCTGAAAAAGGCCCATCTACTTTGTTGCCCTTATCTTTCATCATTGCGGCGTACTACTATATACGCCTCATTCTTCAAGATTTCGGGCGCCTCGTATCTGGACCTTTTTGAGCAACCTTTCAAAAATTGGGTTTTTCCATATCTAATTAATACGATATTGTCTCAAGCCTTCTTCATATAGATCGCCACCGAAGGTATCATTGATGACTACCGCCGGAAAATTTTCCACGGTCAGGCGACGAATGGCCTCAGTGCCCAGTTCCTCATAGGCAATGACCTCCGCTGATTGGATGGCCCGGGAAATCAAGGCCCCGGCCCCGCCCGTGGCCCCCAGATAGACGGCCTTATATTGGATCATAGCCTCTTTTACCACAGGAGCCCGTTTACCTTTACCGATCATGCCTTTTGGGCAGTGTTTTCCCGGAATCCAGAAGCTCCATTAATCTCTTATGAGCTGCGTCTCTGGCCGTATAAAGGATCCCGTTTAATAAAACCTTATCACCTGTTTTAAGGGAAGAAACCATTTCATCCGTCAGGGGGGTGGTCAGGTTAATTATCTTGGGCATGGAACGATCCTCGTTAGTTGCTAAAATGTTTTCTGGGGATTCCGAAATTCAAACCAAGAGGTCCAAGGTCTAAGGTTCAAGGTTAAACCGTATACCGTATACCTTTAACCATATACCGTCTTTATAAGGTTACTTCTTTATGCCTGCTGGCATGGCACTGGACATTGACCGCCAGCGGAAGACTGGCGATATGGCAGGGCAACAATCGGACATGGACCCCCAAAGAGGTTGTCCGTCCACCCAAACCCTGGGGGCCGATCCCGAGTTTATTGATCGATTCGAGGAGCTCGGTTTCAAGTTGCTCCAGTTCCGGATCGGGATTAGGGGTTCCCAAGGGACGAAGCAGGGACTTTTTGGCCTGCAAGGCAGCCTGTTCAAAGGTCCCTCCGATGCCCACGCCGATGATGGTCGGCGGACAAGGATTGGGACCGGCTTCCTTAACTGTTTCCACAATCTTTTCTTTAATACCGGCCAGGCCGGCAGAGGGGGGAAGCATGAAAATGCGGCTCATGTTTTCACTCCCGCCACCTTTGGGGACCACCCCTATTTTAATCCGGTCTCCCGGAACCAGGTCGATATAGATTACCGCCGGGGTATTATCTCCGGTATTGGCCCGAGTGAAAGGGTGGCAGGAAGATTTGCGAAGATACCCTTCCCCGTATCCCTGACGGACTCCCAAATTAACCGCCTCTTTCAGGTCCCCTCCGGTCAGGTGAAGGTCCTGCCCGATTTCCAAAAAAATAACAGCCAGACCGGTATCCTGACAAATCGGGATATGTTCTTCCCGGGCGATCCCGGCATTTTCAATCAGTTGTTCCAATATCTCTTGGCCGACCGGTGAAACCTCATTTTCCAGGGCCTTTTGAAAGCAGGCCAGGACATCCTGGCCCAGATTCTCATTAGCCTCAATGCACAGGTCTTTAACCGCCTGGGTTATTTTTTTTAC
This sequence comes from Deltaproteobacteria bacterium, assembly GCA_016208255.1. Taxonomy (GTDB): domain Bacteria; phylum Desulfobacterota; class RBG-13-43-22; order RBG-13-43-22; family RBG-13-43-22; genus RBG-13-43-22. The sequence goes on from JACQYK010000121.1 coordinate 8,153, forward strand.
GTTCAGTTTTCTGACCATCCGATCTCCTGCTTTTGTGGGTCTTGGAAAAAGATTTTTTTAGTGACCTGATATTAAATAGGGAGGAATGGGGAGTCAAGAAGAAAAATACCGATTAGGCCATGAATGGTTTTATTTTTTGGAAAGGCTCTCTTGTCATTCTTTTCTTCTGATGCTAAGGTTGTTTTTCTATCCAATGGCCCCTCCTTTTTAATGAAAGAGATTTTGCGGATTAAAAATGACCACGACGACCGGATTTAAACCGCCCCCTTTTTATGGATGGACAACCCTGATCGGTGTCATGGCGGCCTATGCCGGCTTATGCGGGGATATTACCTATGCCTATGGATTATTCCTGCCGGCGATGAGTGAAACCTTTCATTGGAGCCGGTCCGCCTTGTCCGGTCCTTATGTCCTCTTCTTCATTATCGGCGGTCTCTTGGGGCCGGCGGCCGGTATGGCCATCGCCAGGTTCGGGCCCAGAAAAAACATTATTAGCTTTAATCTTATTGCGGCTTTTGGTCTTCTTGGGCTGTCACAGGTTAATACCATCTGGCATGTTTATCTCTTCTTCGGCATTATGGCCGGACTGGGTATTGCCTTTGGTGAGTTTATACCGATCACCACCGTCATCAATAATTGGTTTATCCGGCGGAGATCGATGGCCATGGGCTTGTTTCTGGCCTCCGGTGGTGTAGGCGGGTTTGTTTTTCCACCGCTAATCAGCAAGCTGATTACCGGATTCGGGTGGCGCTGGGCTTGGGTTTACCTGGCCGGCCAACACCTCTTGTTGACCGTTATTCTCGGGGGAATCCTTATTCGAAACCGGCCGGAGGATTTGGGGCAGCACCCGGATGGAACGCCTGAGACGCTTGAGCAAAATCTGAAAGATCAGCCGGTTCATCGCCGTCCGGTCTATCAGACGCCCGTTGACTGGACGGTCGGAGAGGCCATGCGAACCCCGGCTCTGTGGTTGATCATGGCCCTGTTTTCGATCCTCTTGTTTGCAACCAATATGTTGACCACCCACCAGGTTGCCTATCTCCAGGACCTGAACTTTTCTCCCCTGCTTTCGGCCTCCGCCTTGGGTCTGATGCTGGGCATGAGCGTTATCGGCAGGCTGGCCTGCGGTTTTCTGGGTATGAAATTCGAAGGCCGGCATTTAGCCATTTTTTTCCTGACCGGTATGGTATTAGGGATCATGGCCTTGATACAGGCCCGGGGGGTTTTCTTTATTTACCTCTACTCCGTTCTTACCGGGATCGGTTTTGGCGGTATGATCGTTTTGATGCCCAATCTGCTCGGAGCTTACTTTGGACGCCGCCATTATTCCAGGATTGTCGGATGGACCGCGCCGGTAGTCACCTTGATCAGCGCCGGAAGCCCGACTTTGGCTGGGTTCCTGTTTGATGCTACGGGGAGTTATTTTTTACCCTTTTCCATCGCCGTTGGCTTTGTATCTTTAGGGATTGTCCTAACGATCCTGCTGCGGCCGCCAAGATTTCCAGTGATCAGTCGATAATCATGGATCCCCAAGTCTGTCAATCCGTGATCGCCGGCTCACTAAACCCTCATGTCCGCCTGGGCTCCGACGAAGCATGAAAATGTTGTGAGACCGGTAAGTTAGGTCGTCATTCCCGCGAAGGCGGGAATCCAGGCTATTCACATAGTCCCTGGATGCCGGATCGAGTCCGGCAAGACGAAGAACAAACAAGCCTGGAGGCCATCCAAGACTATTTTCGAACTAAATTCATTTTTTAGTATTAACCGGCATGCCACGCTTTGGATGGGGTGCACCACGAATCATGAAAAAAGGTTTTCGCCTAACGCCTAACGCCTAAGTTTTTTCATACCAAAGTCGCCTTCTCCAGAAAGGCCAACCTGGTCAGGGAAGGATAATGGGTCAGGTCAAAAGTGATCGGGGTCAGGGTAACGTATCCGGCCGCCAAAAGGGCATGATCGGTATCCGGGGCCTCTTCCGGCGGGGGCAGAATTCCAGCCTGCCAGTAATAGACGTTTTCCCGGGGGTCGATACGCCGTTCAAAACGTTCCCGGAATCGAAAGGTTCCCTGTTTGACCAGGCGGATCCCTTTGATCTTCGATAAGGGCCGGTCGGGAATATTGACGTTCAGGGAGACCCCCGGGGGCAGAGGGGATTTAATAAGAAGGTCCACCAGGGTCGAGACAATCCGGGCTGCGGTTTCAAATTCACGGGTCTGATAGGAGTCGATGGAGACGGCCATGGAAGTCAGGCCCATCATGGCCCCTTCGGTGGCGGCCGAAACAGTGCCTGAATAAATAACATTAATTCCTACGTTGGGGCCCAGGTTGATGCCGGAAATGAGCAGGCGGGGTGGGGGAATGATCAGTTCGTGGAGGGCGATCTTGACGCAATCGGCCGGGGTCCCGCTGACGCCATAGCCAAAAAGGTCCCCATTTTTAAAAATTTTTTTTACCCTCAAAGGCTGGGTCAGGGTCAGGGCGTGCCCAACGGCGCTTTGTTCGGACTCCGGGGCCACTACCTGGATGGGATGCCTTTTCCCCAAGACCGTTACCAGACTCTCCAATCCTTTGGCAAAGATACCGTCGTCATTGGTCAGGAGGATGGAGGGGGGAGGGATCGTTGATTTGCTGCTCAATGGAAATCGACCTTTCCCTTGCGAACGACAGATAAATACCGTTCAATGTTCAATGTTCAAGGTTCAATGTTCGAAGAAATCTGTTTTTTGGGTTTCGGGAATCACCACAGGAGGGTGAGGAGGTATCAATAAAATAAGATTCGATAAAAGATTAATGTCTTAATTCAAAATTTAAATTTCAAATTTCAAACTTCAAAATCTAAACTTCGAACCTTGAACTTCGAACCTTGAACCTTGAACCTTGAACGTTGAACTTCGAACTTTTTTTATCTTATCAGATTTCCCAAACGCTTCCAGCGGATTCCAAACTCGGTACGATCCCAGGACCAATAGATAATAAAGGCCTGGCCGAGAATCTGTTTTTGATCCACGAAACCCCAGAAGCGGCTGTCGTAGCTCTCATCGCGATTGTCGCCCATAACGAAAAACATATTGGGCGGGACGACAATCGGACCGGTGTTGTCCCGGGGTTGTTCCATTTCAGAAATGATCCTCTGATCCGTATAGGTTCCATGAGGGTCTACCATGGGCTGGTTATTGATATAAACCTTTTTATCTTTGATTTGGACGGTATCTCCGGGAAGCCCGATCACCCTTTTGATAAAATCTTTGTTGGTTTCTTTGGGGAAAATAAAGACCACCACATCGTTCCTTTTCGGCGAGCTGATGGGGATCAGGGTATAATTAAGGGCGGTGAAAGGAATCCGCAGTTTAATTCCGTAAATAAACTTGTTGACCAAGATATGGTCTCCGACCTGCAGGGTGGGTTTCATGGATCCGGAAGGGATCTTGAAAGCCTGAATAACGAATGCACGGATCAACAGGGCCAGTAGGATGGCAATAATGATTGATTCCGCATATTCCCGAACAACCGATTTCTTTCGTAATGATTTATCTTGCACATTATCAGCTTTTTCTTTTTTCAAATAACCCTCCCCGGGTCTAACCCTTGTCATTAACGGTCTCATTAAAAGTCGCCGAAATTGGCATTCGGTTATTACCTCAAAAGACTTAGGCAAGTTTAATATCGCTTGTCGCCTCTTTCATAACGGTATTGTCCTCAGGAATCAAGAAAAAAGTCTTTCCTTTTTTTATATTTCAAAATATTATCATTAGTTATGAATCAAGACCAGGAAACCGAAATTCACCTGTCCCATCAAATCCAGCCCCCTTTTTGCTTTTGTCCTCTTTGCGGAGGGAAGCTGGGGAAAAAAAAGATCAAGGCCCAGGAACCGGACCGCTTAATTTGCAGTCAGTGTTCTTTTATCTATTACCTCGATCCCAAGGTGGCGGCCGGAACTCTAACCTTTTATGAAAAGCGGATTGTTCTGGTAAAAAGAGGAATTTCACCAGGTTATGGTAAATGGGTTATCCCGGGAGGATTTGTTGACCGGGGTGAAACCCTGGAGGATGCTGCTGTGCGGGAAACCCTGGAAGAGACCGGCCTCCGGGTCCGGATCAATTCTCTTTTAAATGTCTATTCCTACCCGGGACAGGCAGTGATCGTCGCCGCCTTTCTCGCTGAAGTTTTAGCCGGTGTCCCAACCGCGCGTGATGAAACTTTGGAAGTAGGTCTTTTTTTATATGAAGAAATCCCCTGGTCTGAACTGGCTTTCTCCAGTACCCGGGATGCTTTGATAGATTTTAAGAAACGTCAATTTTGTTCAACTGCCTGATATTTTATTATATAAAAAATTTTTTCTTGTCATTTTATTAAATAAAAGCTAGAAACATCGCCATCATAAGCTCTCATTGCTGCACCCATAAAAAAATTAATATTTAAGGAGTTTAAACAAGGTGGAATTCATTAAACCGGAAAAATTAACCGATTTATCCCCGGAAAGAAAAGAGGCCTTGCTGAGCAGGTCTATGGAAGACATATCGGACGTTTATGAAGAAACCCGGGCCATTGTCCATGAGGTTCGAAAAGGGGGGGATCAGGTCATCTTAAAGCACTACCAAAAATATAAATCCGATATTCGTTTGAAAGATCTTTTGGTTCAACCTGAAGAAGTCAAAGCGGCTTACCAACAGGTGGAAAAACCTGTTCAGCAGGCTTTAAAACAAGCTGCAAAAAATATTGATAAATTTCATAGAGCCCAATTGGAAAGAGAAATGTGGTCCATTGAAGTCAAACCGGGAATCCTGGCCGGTAGGGTCAGAAGGGCCATGGAAACCATTGGGGCCTATGTGCCCGGCGGTAAAGCCAATTACCCGTCCAGTGTTCTTATGAACATCATCCCCGCTCGAGTGGCCGGGGTGTCGACCATCGTGGCCTGCACGCCCCCCCAGAAAGGAATGAAGGCCGATCCGGTGACCATCGTGGCTGCCGATATTGCCGGAGCCGATTATCTCTTCAAAGTAGGGGGCCCCTGGGCTGTTGCCGGAATGGCTTATGGTACGGCCACCATGCCAAAAGTGGATAAGATTGTCGGGCCGGGTAATAAATATGTGACCGCTGCCAAAATGGCTGTTTTTGGAACGGTGGATATCGATTCTCCGGCAGGGCCGAGTGAGGCCCTGATAATAGCCGATGAGACGGCCCGGCCGGATTGGATGACCTGGGATTTTCTATCTCAAATTGAGCATGATCCGGATGCGGGGGCCATTCTCATTACCCCTTATTTCCCCTTGGCGGCGAAGGTCTGTGATATCATCAATCAGCAATTACCCGGGTTGGAACGGAAGGACATCATCCAGGAAGCCTTAACCCGACATTCGGCGGTTTTGGTAACTTCCACGCTTAACGAATCCATAGACTTCGCCAATGCCTATGCTGCAGAACATTTACAGATTGTTACCAAAGACCCCTGGATCATTCTGCCCATGATCAAACATGCCGGCTCGATTTTTATGGGATCCTATGCGCCGGTTCCGGCAGGGGATTATGCTTCAGGGACCAATCACGTTTTGCCGACCGGGGGATGTGCCCGGATGTTTTCCGGTCTCTCGGTGGATGATTTTATCAAGAAGCCTACTTTTCAATACCTGAGCAAAAAGGGGTTACTGGGTTTGCGGAAGACCATTACTCTTCTGGCCGAGAAGGAAGGTCTGCCGCTTCACGCCAGGACGATTGAAGAGCGGTTTAAATAAAATAAAGGTTCAAGGCGTCAGGTTTACGGTATAGGGTCATTCAAGGTCTAAGAATAAATTAATCACCTTAAACCTTAACCCTTGCACCTTGTACCTTAAACCTTTTATTTATTGGCCGCCTCAAACCCCAGATCAAAGGCCTTTAGATTGATGTCCCAGAGCTTTTTATTGAGGTTCATCTTGAGGGCCTCTTTCATTTGATCGGCCGTAATGGGAAGGGTATTGCTTTGGGCCAAGGCCCCAAGCATGACGATATTGACAGCCAGGGCCGAACCGGCCTCTTCGGCCAGGGCATCGGCATTCAGGGCGATCAGTCGCTTTACCTTTTGACGGATCAGGTTAAGGGCATCTTTGATATTGGGATAGACTCCTTTGCCGACTGCCACGGTAAAGGGCATCAAGGGGGTCACATTGGTAATCACCGTGGTTTCCTTAGAGCATTTCTCCAAGGCCCTCAGGGTTTCCGAAGGCTCAAAGCCGATCAGGACATCGGCTTCCCCATTGGAAACGATGGAACTCAAGGCCCCCCCGAGGACCACCGCCGACTCGACCACCCCACCCCTTTGAGCCATGCCGTGAACCTCGCTGACATTGACCGGAAGCCCGGCCAAGAGGGCCGCTTCTCCCAAAACCCGGGATGAGAGCAGGTTTCCCTGCCCCCCCACGCCGACAAAGACAATCCGTTTTATATCCATCGAGTGCTCCTCTTTGTTGATGAACTTTTCCAAGTCCATCATTTCTTAGGAATAATCGCCTTTTCCGGGCAAACCTGAGCGCAGACCGCGCATCCAATGCACAAATTATCGTTGATTTTGACCTGATTATCTTCCACGTAAAAAGCCGGACAAGCAAACAAGTTAACACAATCCCTGTGGTTTTTACATCGATTTTGGTTGACCATAAAGGCCCGGGCTTTGGCTGGAGGAGCTACCCTTTTGGCATAGAGCGGGCAAATTTCCTTGGAAATGATGACCGAAACTCCATCGAAGGCGATAGATTTTTTAACGGCTTCCATCGTTTCTTTGACCTTCCTCGGAGAAACTACGGTCAACTGCTTGACTCCGGCCCCCCGCACCACTTCCTCGATGGAGATTCGTGTATTGGGTTGTCCCAGCAGGGTCATATCAACTCCCGGATGGGGTTGATGCCCGGTCATGGCCGTTGTTTCATTGTCCAGGATGACCAGGGTCAATTTATGATTGTTATGCACGGCATTAATCAGGCCGGTGATCCCGGAATGAAAAAAGGTGGAGTCCCCTATAAAGGCGATAATGGGTCTTCCGGTAGCCTTTGAAAACCCGGAAGCGGTGCTGACACTGGAACCCATACAGATCAGATAATCAAGCCATACTGAGCGGCGGGAGCATACCCAGTGTATAACAACCGATATCGGTAGGATAAATGGCTTCGTCGCCGGCCACTTTCCTGACTGCGTAAAAAGTGGAGCGATGGGGGCATCCCGGACAAAGGTTGGGGGGGCGTCCGGGAAGTGGGGGAACATCGCTGAGGTCCACCACCGCGCGGCCCTGATAGGGTAATTCGAAATATTGGGCAATAGAGGTGCGTACCCTGGCCGGATCATATTCGAAGAGGCGGTCAAGTCTTCCGATCCCCTTTCCGCGGATAGGAATGGTTCGCCCCATGGTTTGGGCCACCGCTTTGATCTGCTCCTCGACAAACGGTTCCAATTCTTCCACTACCAGAACCCGGTCAACCTGAGAGAGAAATTTTTTAACTGTCTCATCGGGGAAGGGATAGGAAAAGCCGATCTTTAGTACTGAAAAAGAATCCCGGGCCTTCAGGTCCTCCAGGGCATCCCAGACATAACTGAAGCTGACCCCGTTAGCGACAAGGCCCCAATGCCCCCGCCCGATTATTTCATTAAAGGACGATTGGTTGGCCAGCTCCAGGGCCTGATCGTATTTTTTAAGAAGTTTGACGTGCAAATTTCTGGATACGGCCGGTATGGTCACATAGCTGAAGGGGTCCTTTTTAAATGATCCTTGGGTGACCCTGGGTCTGATTTCTCCCAGGATAACGATACCCCGGGAATGATTGATGCGGGTGGTCGTTCTGAGCAGTACCGGCAGGTTCAATTTTTCGGAGAGATCGAAGGCCTCCAGGGTCATGTCTTTGGCCTCTTGAGGTGTGGCCGGCTCCAGCATGGGCATCCCGGAAAGCTGGGCATAAAAACGGTTATCCTGTTCGTTCTGACTGGAAAACAGGGAGGGGTCATCGGCGGTCAGGATGACCATGCCCGCGTTTACCCCGGTATAGGCCAGGGTCATCAAGGGGTCCGCCGCCACATTCATCCCCACATGCTTCATGGTGACCATGGTTCTCAAACCGGAGACCGCCGCCCCGGCCGCCACTTCCAAAGCGACCTTCTCGTTGATAGAGTACTCAAAATATAAATCGGTTTCCTGTTTGATTTGATAAAAGTTTAAGGCCACTTCCGAGGAAGGGGTTCCAGGATAAGCCGTGGCAAAAGCGAGCCCGGCTTCAATCGCCCCTCGGGCAATAGCCTCATTGCCCAATAACAACACCTTATCTCCAGGATTTCCTGATAATAATTCATGCATGGTCTAACTCCTTTTTAATCGACCTGTCTACTACGAACTCCGAACTTTTAACTTGATGGTATGATCTTATGATCCTGAGCTCCCTTTATTTTTTATTCCCAATGGCTTAAAGCCCTGCTAAGGAATCTTTAACCATTTGGCTGTAAACCGACTGGGGGAATGATTTGAGGAAGGTCTGATAGGTTGTTTTGGCCTCAGCCTTCTTGCCCATTTTTTGATAGACTCGAGCCAGATTCAACAATGAATCCTCTTTCAGTAAATTCTCCTGGCCTTGGGCGATCTCCGATAACGTTTTAGCGGCCTGCGGCAAATCGCCCTTCTGCTCGTAAGCATAGGCCAGATTGCCCAGGATAAGGATTTTGAAGGTTTGAGAAAATTTTCCAGTGTTCAGGGCTGTCTGATAGGAGGAAACGGCCCGTGGAAAATCTTTTTTCTGGTAATAAAGATGCCCGGCAGTCACCAGGGCGGAATGGGCGGCCTTGGTTCTTGGATACTCTCTTATAATCTCTTCTAATTGTTTCAACTTTTGAGCCGGGTCCATGACCTCCAGGCTGGAAAAGTATTTTTCATGGCCCAACCTTTCCTGTCGGTTCCGGTAAGCGGAATATCCGAAATACAAAGTCAGGAGTAAAACCAACCCAGAGCCGACCAGGACAACTGTTAAATAGTTCTCCTTGGCCCAGTTCAGGGTCCTGGTTGAAAGGGTGATAAACTCATCCGGTTTCTTTAGAAGTTCTTTTCTGCTTATTTTTTTCTTTCCGGCCATAACATCCTTCCCTGTCCTAAGTCGTCAGGCAGGAGGCCTGACCTATTTTGTTTTTCTGATAAACCGCATAAGGTCGTCACCCCGGTGAATCCCGGATCAGGTCCGGGACAGGCACCGGGGTCTAGGGGTTTTTAGAACATTGCACTTTGAACTTTGAACCTTGAACTATTTATTTTGTCTCTCCTTCGCCATCCGGGCGGCACCCAGGATACCGCTTTTTTCACCCAAAGAGGAAATTCGGATGGAGATTAATTTTGAATCAGCCATTGTCAATCGTTTATTAAATTCTTTTTCCAAATATGGCAAGAAAATAGTGGAAGCCTTACTGAGGCCTCCCCCCAGAATCACCCCTTCCAGGAGCAGGGTATGGACCATATTGGCCAGAGCAATCCCGAGATAACGCCCCAGGTCGGCAAAAAGAGAGATACAAAAAGGGTCTCCTCTTCGAGCCGCCTCATAAACGACTTTGGCTGTAAGAGGTTTTGTTTTATGGTTGAGCAATTCCCCCAGGAGGGTGGGAATCTTTTTATCCAAACCTTTTTGGGCTCTTTTAACTAAATGGGAGGCTGAAGCCAGGGTCTCCAGACAACCCCGGTTACCACAGCCGCACGGTTCTCCCCGAGGTTCAATGGTGACATGACCGAATTCCGGGCCGCTGCCCTGATTGCCGAACCAGGGCCTACCATTGAGGAACAAACCACTTCCCACGCCGGTTCCCAGGGTCAAACAGACAAAATTCTGGAAGTCTTGTCCGGCCCCGATCCATTTTTCCCCATAAGTGACTACATTGGCATCCTTATCCATAAAGGTCGGGATCCCTGCCTCTTCAGCAATCAATTGGGCCAGAGGGACTTCATTCCAATCCGGAAGATTAGGGGAATGTTTTATTATTCCCTGGGCCCGGTCGATAACCCCAGGGGCTCCTATTCCTATTAAATTGGGTTTAGATCCAAATTGTGTATATATTTTAACTAATTTTTTTATTATTTTCACAATACGCTTTAAGGCTTTTTGTCTTCCCAATTCAGCGCTGGTTAAAAAGTTTTTGGACAGAAGTATATTCCCTTGTGGGTCAACAAGACCTGTTTTAATCCTGGTTCCACCAAGATCGATCCCCAGGATTTTATCTGAATTTGAGGACACCGGCAGTCCTTTCTGTTATAAGTTATTTTCTGTGAACGGGGAAAGGCAATAAAGCTTTTCCGGTATCATTTATCATTTTTTTGTTTTTAATGCCAGAGGCTATTTATTTTCCTTTAAACCCTCATGCCCCGACTTTGGGGGGGTGACACCACCAGTCCGGTCGACCCGGTCGGCCCGCTCGAGCCTCTCGATCCGCTCGGCCCGCTCGACTTTGACGAGCTTTTGAATAGGCATCCCCTCCGACTCCTTCCAGGAGTCGGACCGCAAGCCGGGACATGAAAATAGTCCGGATCAACGAGTTGCCCCGAAACCTATTGTCTGACTAAAGCCCCTTTTATTATTGTAACCTGTTGAAATAAAATATATTTATAAGAAAAATATATTTATAAGAAAAAAATTCCAGTAAAAAATTGATTATGGTTGACAGGTGTTTTTTTTTCTGGTAATACTGCCCAATAAAAAAAATAGGGACTGAATTCTATGAAAATAGCTTGGGGAATATTTTCGGGGATACTCGGCCATGTGTACCGTACCTTTAGTCTAATAATTCAGTTCATGAGATCTCGGTTAATTCTCTTGGAGATAGTTGATGGATTTGATGAGAAAATAGGTGATAATTATGAAAAATTATTATATAAAAAAATCATGGATCTGTTTTGGTCTACTAAGTTTGTTAAGCGTAAATGGCTCCTATTTCTTGTTGACGGATCAGGTTCAATCCGATCAAAAACAGTATTCCAACCCGGTTGACCTGCCGCTAAACCTCTTTGATGAAAGCTTCTCTTATTTAACCCTAACCCCCAAAGAAAAAAAAGTTTCAGTTTCTACCTACGATCACTGGATCCGGGCCGCCTGCCGCAGACATGCCTTGGATCCAGCCCTGGTCAAGGCTGTGATCCACGCTGAATCCCGATTTGATCCTCAGGCCGTTTCCCCAAAGGGCGCAGTGGGATTGATGCAGATAGACCCTATTACGGTCAGGGAATTAGGGATTAAGGATCCCTTCAACCCTAAGCATAATATAGATGGCGGAGTCCGATACCTTAAGGAATTATTAGAAACCTTTGAGGGCGACAAAAAACTGGCTCTGGCCGCTTACAATGCCGGCCCCAACCAGGTTTATCGTCATAATGGGGTTCCTCCTTTTAAAGATACCAAGAAATATATCAATCAAGTTTTCCGCTATCTGTCCTATTATCAAAACAACCGGACCAGTTAAAATCTTTCGTCTTCCCTTAGCAGGTCTTTTTGTCCGACCAATCCAGTGAGCGATAAGATTAAGCACTTATTTTCAATGAGAAAATTAATCAGCAATCACTCCAGCAGGCAGTTTCTTCTGATATTGATCAGTGCAGTCCTGCTTATCTTTTCCTTTCCCAGGTTTTCCTGGTCTTTCCTGGCCTGGGTGGCCCTGGTTCCCTTGTTTAAAGCCTTGGATGAAAAACCGCCCGGGCAAAGGTTTCGTCTGGGATATTTGACAGGGATACTCTGTTCTTTAGGGATTTTTTATTGGGTCACCCATTCTATGCGGCACTATGGGGGATTGAACCCGATAACCAGTTTTTCCATTCTTTTCTTAATGGTATTTTATCTGGCCCTCTATTTCGGTGTCTTTGCCTGGCTTTGGGGTTTCTATCCAGGGAAAGGATTCTTTTCTTTATTCTGGGCCCCTTCGGTCTGGGTCGGGCTGGAACTCATCAGGGCCCGTCTATTAAGCGGTTTTCCCTGGGCTTTATTAGGCCACTCTCAATCTAATTATCTGCCGGTTATCCAGATAGCCGAGATAAGCGGTGTCTATGGGATCTCTTTCCTGATCGTCCTGGTTAATCAGACCCTTTACCGGCTCTTCTGGGTTGATGATCCTTTCCGGGGATGGTCCAGGAAGTGGAAAGAAGCGGTTTTTACACTCTTTTTATTCGCCTTGACCCTTGGCTTCGGTTATTATTCTTTAATGAGTCAGGCGCAAAAGGATCAACAGGTCCCGGCTTTAAGAGTAGCGGTTATTCAAGGGAATATCGATCAGTCTTTAAAATGGGACCCTGCTTATCAGGAAGAAACCATAAGAATTTATCGAGACCTTTCCCTGGAAATGCTACCCAGGAATCCTGAATTGGTCATCTGGCCGGAAACAGCGGTCCCCTTCTATTTTTTACATGAAAACCGTTTCACCCCCGGTTTGTTTCAATTAACCCGGGAAGGTCAAGCCCACCTTTTGTTCGGCAGTCCGGCCCTGAGCCATTGGCAGCGGGAAACCTATTATTATAATAGAGCTTATCTGTTAAGTCCGGAAGGCCGCATCCACTTTTATGATAAAGTCCATCTGGTTCCTTTCGGGGAATATATTCCCTTGAAACGGTTCCTGCCCTTTGTGGGAAAAATGGTCCAAGCCATCGGGGATTTCAGTCCGGGAAAAGGCAGTTACGGATTACCCCATCCCAAGGGTAAAATAGGGGTCCTGATTTGTTTTGAAACCATTTTCCCGGAATTAAGCCGGGCCTTCAACCGGGAGGGGTGCCGGATCCTGGTTAATATGACCAATGACGCCTGGTTCGGTAAGACATCCGCTCCTTATCAACACCTGTCCATGCTTGTTTTTCGGGCTGTGGAAAACAGAGTCTGGGTTGCCAGGGCGGCCAATACCGGCTTCAGTGCCGTCATCGATTCTTCCGGACGGATCGTCCAAAGGATTCCCTTGTTTCAAACCGGAAGGATTTATGCTAATATCCCCCTTCGGGGAGAAAAGACTTTTTATGCCGAACACGGTGATTGGATGATCATTCTTTGCGGGATTATTTTTCTGGCCGGGATAGTGATGGCGGGGATTAAATATCAAAGGAGAGGGAAACGATGAAAGAAGACCTTTTACGTTATAAGGATAAATTAATTAAATTAGGGGACTATCTTTGACCTGAAGACCAAACAGGAGCGTCTGGCTGCAGTGGAAAAGATGATTGCCCAGAACAACCTCTGGGACAATCCGGATCAAGCCAAAGTTCTCTTGAAAGAAAGGGGAAAACTCAGCCAGGCTATTTCCGAGTGGCAGAAAGCTCAAGCACAGCTTGAAGAAGCAGAGATCTATTATGACCTGGCTTTGGCAGAAGAAGACCAGGAGACCCTGTCGGAAGTTCAAACCCGCCTCAAAGATCTTGAAAGACTCCTGGCCCAATTGGAGTTCAATAAGCTTCTTTCCGGAGAGGAGGATGCCTGTCATGCTATCATGGCCATCCACGCCGGTGCCGGGGGCACTGAAGCCCAGGATTGGGCCGAGATGCTTCTCCGAATGTATCTTCGGTGGAGTGAACGAAAGGGATTTAAAACAGAGATAATCGATCAATTACCAGGAGATGAAGCTGGAATTAAAAGTGTCACTTTCACCATTGAAGGGAAATATGCTTACGGCTATCTTCGTTCGGAGAGCGGCATTCATCGTCTGGTCCGCATTTCTCCTTTTGATGCCGGAGGGCGTCGGCATACCTCTTTTGCCTCCGTTTTCGTCTATCCGGAAGTGGAAGACGACATCCTGATTGAGATCAATGAATCGGACGTCCGAGTGGACACCTTCCGGGCCAGCGGGGCCGGTGGCCAACATGTCAACAAGACCAGCTCGGCTATCCGCTTGACCCACCTGCCGACAGGTATTGTCGTTCAATGCCAGAATGAGAAATCCCAGCATCGCAACAAGGAAATGGCCTTCAAGGTTTTGAAATCGAGACTCTATGAATTAGAACTGGAAAAGAAAGAAGAAAAGAAAAGAGAGATCCACGAAGGGCAGGCCGACATCGCCTGGGGAAGTCAGATCCGTTCCTATACCCTGGCCCCCTACCGGCTGGTGAAGGATCACCGGACTCAATTGGAGATAGGGAATGTGGATGAGGTCCTGGACGGAGGGATCGATCCCTTTATTGAGGCCTTTTTATGGTTGAAGAAGAAATGATTGTGCGTGTTAAAGGTTTTTCTTCGGAAAAGAATTGTTCCGACAGGGAACCTGTAAACCGGAATGTGTCATGGACTCGTAAAAAGTCGTCACCCCGGCGAAAGCCGGGGTCCAGAGCATTATAACTACTTAAAAAACAATGGATTCCGGCTTTAGCTCGACCTCCTTTGGAGGTCTCTTAATAGAGGTCGGTATTCGGCAGCCGAATGGATGCCTCTTCAAAAGCTCGACGAAGTCGAGCGGATCGAGCGGCCCGACCGACCGGAATGACGAATTTGGGCTTTCGGCGACTTTTTACGAACTTGTCACATGTAACTCGTAACCCTTAACCAGAAAAATATAACATGAGGAAACGATGAGCTACCAATACATTCAATTGGAGATAAAGGAGGGATTGGCAACGATTATTTTAAATCGTGAACCAGTCAATGTGCTCAATATCGTCATGATGAAGGAAATCAACCAGGCCTTGGATTCCTTGAAAGATGAAAAATTTAAGCTCCTTTTATTCAAGTCCAGGGGGAAAGCCTTTTCCGCCGGGGTGGATGTGGGTGAACATCTTGGAGACCAGGTGGAAGAGATGATCGAGGTCTTTCACGGAATCTTCCGACGGATGGATGCCTTACCGGCTATTTCCATAGCTTCGGTTCAGGGGGCAGCCCTGGGGGGCGGCTGCGAGCTGGCTTTATACTGCGATCTGGTTCTGGCTTCGGATAAGGCCAAGTTCGGCCAACCGGAAATCCAGGTGGGGGTCTTCCCCCCCATCGCCGCCTTGATATTTCCGCGGATAACCGGCCGGAAGAAGGCTTTGGAATTGATCCTGTCAGGAGAAACGATCAATGCCCAGGAGGCCTTGAACCTGGGACTGATCAACCAAGTGGTTCCCCATGAGACGCTGGATGAGGAACTGGAGAAGTTCTGTGGAAAGTTTCTCCCTCTGAGCGGTCTGGTTTTGGCTTTAACCAAAAAAGCCTTCAATGCCGGATTGATGGACAACCAGGACCAGGGGTTGAAGGCCATCGAAAAGATTTATCTGCAGGAACTGATGAAGACCCAGGATGCCGAAGAAGGGCTGAAGGCCTTTCTGGAGAAGAGGAAGCCGGTTTGGAAGGAAGAATAAGTTCCTGACAACATGAACCTCCGTCTTCATAGCCTGCTGGGATCGGCCAACCAGAAAATCCATCTCCTGACTGAACGATACCGGCCATCTGATTTTACCTCTATCCCCGGCTGCGAGGTCATCCTTCATACCGACGGCTCCCTGGCCATCACCGGGGTAAGGCCGTTAGTTAATAAGGAATAAAATTCTTCTCAAAATGGCAAAAATTTTTTGCCACTAAGGTACTAAGACACAAAGAAGGGCTTAATTTCATGAGGGTTAAACAAACATGAAAGCTTTATGCATTTCTTCGTGCCTTCGTATCTTCGTATCTTCGTGGTAGGCTTTTGGTTCCGGCTTGTCCGGGTTAGGGAATAAATAGTGGGTTCCGGATTGTTATTGATTACCCGAGATAGATTCCGGGTTAGGATAGGGTAGTAACTTTAATCCGGCAATGAATCGATAATCGCTTTGATTTTTTGAAATAAATGGTTGATCCAGGACCATGGCGGTTGATGCTATCAGGGCATCAGGAATCAGTAAACCATGACTTAAACGATATTGGCGGACAAGTCGAAGTGCAATATCACTCATGGCCTCGCTCAGTTTGATCACCCTGAAACGTTCCAAAAAGAGTTCGGTCTTATGAAGTTCGTTCTTATTTCGGCAACCTACAATTAATTCCATCTGTGTTATTACACCTACCGCCATTTGAGACTGCTTTTCTATTTTCGCCAGACAGTCAATCGCTTCCTCGATTTGCAGGGCTGCATCAATCAGAATATCCGTATCAAAGATCGTAATCCCACTCACAATTTGAGTCTCCACTCGCTTTTGCGGAGATTTTTGACCCAGGCCGTACTATCGCGCAACTCCTCGCGATCCCTCCACATTCCAATGAAAGGCTCATCCGCCAATTGGATTGGTCTCTGTTTTTTCACCGACCGCTTAATCGGGTAACAGCCTTTTAAAAAGGCCACAAAGTCAATAACTTTCTTCTGTGCCTTTGGGGGTAATGATGCAATTTCACGCATGATATTTTCAGTTTCCATAATTGACCTCATTTGGTTTAGCTGATTTCTGGAATTTCCGGCTTTATCCATCTAATGGCGATTAACGACTTACCCTTCATCTCATTTTTTATTTGGCAAAGATTATTGAATTTGGAGTATAAAATAGAGGAAAAGAGAGGTCAAGGTAAAAGTCTCCGTAGGTGAGGGGTTTGCCTGGCGGACCGGACTCCTGATCAGAAAGACGATCGTGTCTTTGTAGGGGAGGGGTTTACTCCCTCCCGTCAATATGGCGGCCTAAACACCACCCCCACACAATAATTTCGGGAGGGGGTAAACCCCTCCCCTACCGGAGGATATCCTCCCCTCTGTAACTCTGAGTGAAGTAAAGGATCTAAAGTTACACAAAAGGAATAACCTTTGGAATGGCTGATTGAAAATCCTAAGGATGGGAGGCTTCTGGCCCTGATCTCGGAATGGGAGTTTTTGGCCGGAGGGAAGGGCAGTGACGAAGGGAATGGTCCTTTCAATATCCGTCTCCCGGCCTATTATTTGGCCCTGCACTCGGTGACCAATGGGCAGTAGGCGAAATTCATTCGCGGCGCTGACCGGCGGCGGGAGCCGTGCCAGCAAGCGCAGCTTGATGGTGCGGATTTCGCTGTCCGGTCCAGTGCCTTGTTCTGGCGCAAGGCGCCGGGACAAGGCGCTGGACGAAGTCAGCGCCGCGATTCTCGGCGACGCAGTCGCCGAGAACAAGGCCATGGGGCACCGCCAGTCGGATAAGGCGGATTGGAGTTATTGTCCTCCTATTTGGAAGGGTTATACATTTTCCTGAAGAAAAAAAGATCATCCCGTGGTTTGTATAAGCTGGGAGGATGCCTAGGCCCAGGGATTGAAAGCCATCGAAACAATTTATCTGCAGGAATTGATGAAGACCCAGGATGCCGAAGAAGGGTTGAAGGCCTTTCTGGAGAAGAGGAAACCGATTTGGAAGGAAAAATAAGGAGAAAAAATCCCCTTTTGCCCAATCTCTTGGTCAGTCTAAAATTTCAATCCTCGAAATATTATATGGTCCTGAACAGAAGTTGGGTTGACGGCTTGTGTCAAGATAACTTTCTTGCGACTTCACACCTATAGACTTCGGTCTGGCATTTGCCAAAGAGCTCTCCCGCCTGACACAGAAGAAGATTGTTACCACCGGTCAGAAAGTCTACCAATTTCTCCGGTTAAAAAGTAGTCCAGAGCGACCGGTTTAAAACCTACCAAGATTCTTTTCTTTCTTCTTCTGCCTAATATTTTCTTAGCCAAATCTTATCAGATAATTGAGCCATTCATTGTCTTTTTTCTTTCTTAGTAGACCTCAAAATACCGTGAAATAGTATATCGAGGGTCTGGCTGCCGATTTCAGAAGGCTCTTCTGAGAATTTGCCTCTATATATATAAAAGCACAAATATTCAGCTATTCCGGCGAGCATGATCGCCAGAAGTTCAGTGTTTACTTCCCGAAAAATTCCTTGTTTTACCCACCGGGTGACATCGTCAATTATAGGTTTGATTCGGGTATCCATTGAGGTTTGAAGCTTGGTCCCGAAGGTTTGCGGATCTTTTAAGGCTGCCACCCGAAGCAGATTCATCATATCGCTCCATTTTGGATAGGCTTGGTGGATAGTCATAAAAGTACTGACCAGCCCTTCCCTGACTTCAAGCTCCGTCAAAGGGACCGGACCTCTTGGCATTGCCCTTCTCCAGTCAATAATTATTTCATTCAGGCACTCAATGAAAAACTCCTCCTTGCTTTCGAAGTATCGATAGAAAGTGTTTCTGCTGATGTTAGCGGCTTCAACAATATCGGTGATAGTTGTTCCTTCGTATCCCTTCTTGCGAAAAACTTCAGTGCCGGAACTAACCAGTTGCTCACGAATAAGGGAAGGATTTTCCGGTTGAAAAGTGGTTCCCCCTTGACCTTCTGTTTGGGTGATTGAGTCACTTAATTCCTTGATGAGCGAGATCGGCAGTTGATTGTCATCGGTCAGTTTTTTGATAATCAGCAACCTTTCCAGGTGTTGTTTGGTATAAAATGCCGAGGTTTTGTTAATCTTGGTGGGTTTGGGAAGAATTTCTTTTTTAATATAGTATCTGATTTTTTTTGCAGAGACACCTGAACGCTTTGATAATTCAGATATTTTTAAATACTCGCCAAAGTTCTCCATATCGTTCCCTTTCCACTTCCGTGCTTGAGAATATTTTACAAGTTCATAAATTATACATATTAAATTAAATTTATCAAGTCATACTAATAAGTATAAATAAATTGAGCAAAAAATATATCATAAAGTTCACCTAAATAAACTATATTTATAATAAATATCATGGAATTAATAATTTTTATCATTAATACAAAAAATTATACTTGACATAATTTATACTATATAGTATACAGTTATTAACTTTACAAAAGGAGGAAGTGAAACATGACCAATTAAATCGTTCAGGCCGAGTCACCATCAGCAAGGAGTAATTTATCGTTTTATCGAATCGAGGAATTAAGAAGCCCTAGAAGAAAAGGAGATAAGAAATGGAAAAGTTGATAGTTACAGTGGCGCCATCGAGTAATTTTCATGGAAAAGAAGCAAATCCGGCTATACCTTACACTCCCGAAGAGATAGCCGATTCAGCTTATGAAAGCTGGAACGAAGGGGCCTCAGTGGTGCATATACACGCCCGGGATAAAAATGGAGTGCCTACCAACGCCCCCGAATTTTACCAGGAGATTGATAGTCTCATAAGAGGGGAAAAATGCGATCTGATTATACAACATAGCATGGCACCGGCAAACACACCGAAATTATTGACTGAGGGGGGGCTTGCAGATATTGATGAAGGGGTTAGGGCGAGCCGAACAACACCGCCCCCGGAAATGGTCAGTATGGAAGCAAGTCCTATAATGCTTCATATTGGGCAGAAGCCGATTTTTATCGGTTGGAACAAGCTCTGGGCTGAAAAAGTAGCTACTGACCTGAAGGAAAGAGGCATTAAGCCTGAATTCGAACTTGCCGACGCGAGTAACCTGGAGGATATTTACTATCTGATTGAAAAGGGATGTTTAGAGAAACCCTACTCTATGAGCTTTGTGACGAATATGTATCGTATGATCTCCGGCGGCGTACGTTATACGCCGGACCGCCTGATGCATGCGGTTAGTTTGTTGCCTCCTGATACGAAATTTAGTGTCTTGGGGGTAGGTTACCCGGCGACTTTTCAGGCAACGACTCTTTCCATCTTATTGGGCGGGAATGTCCGAATAGGTTTTGAAGATAATATTTATAGCAAAAAAGATGTATTAGCTAAAAGCAGCGCAGAGCTGGTGGCCATGATAGTGAGGATTGCCAGAGATTTAGGCCGGGAAATCGCGAGTCCCGAGGAAGCGCGGCAAATACTCAACATACCTCCTCTCAAGCTGTGATCGATTCTTTGACCAAAGATAATATTGATCGATAACAGGGAGAAGAGGCGGCATTTGAGGGAGGGTCTTATCCTCCGGCCCGAAGCTTTGATATTGCGACTAATGCCGATTAGCAAAAAATAAGACACATGGGGGGAGGTTATAAAGCATGCAAATATCCATAATAGACTTGAGTATCCCGACCGAAAGTTCAGTAAGTGATCCTTTTCCCGTCGAACTGATACACGAACCGCATTCCCAGAGTAAACCACTAATAGCCATGCTCCTTGGTTGTGAGGAAAGCGAGTTACCTGAGAATATAAGCCCGGCTGACGATCTGGTGAAGCTAAAAGCGCATGCAGGAACACACGTGGATGCTCCGTGGCATTATTCTCCTGTCTGTCAAGGGAAAAAATCCAGAACCATCGATGAGATGCCTCTGGAGTGGTTTTATGGGAACGGTGTTGTGCTGGATATGAGACATAAACCGGACGGTTCCGGCGTATCGGTTGATGACCTTCAAAAAGCGCTAAACAAGATCAACTACACGCTAAAGCCTGGAGACATTGTTTTAATCCAAACCGGAACCGACAAATACTGGGGTCAAAAGGAATACTTTGTGAAAGGCTGTGGTATGACGAGGCCGTCTACCCTATGGCTGATTGAGCAGGGTATCAGAGTGATGGGAATCGATGCCTGGGGTTGGGACAGACCGGGGTGGGCTACGAGGGAGGAATTCCAGAAAAGTCACGATACGGACATAATCCTGGAGGCTCATCGAGTCGGTATAGAAAGGGAATATTGCCATATTGAAAAGCTTGCAAACCTTGACAAAATACCAAGACCTTACCATTTCAAGGTGTCCTGCTTTCCGGTTAAATTGGCTGGTGGGAGCGCCGGATGGTGTAGAGCGGTGGCCATAATAGAGGAATAAAGGCATTCAGTTGCAACGGGTGACAGGCTTAAAGATGTCATCAAGACCGGTGGGGAGTGGAATAGATACTTACTCAAAGAGTTTGAGAATTTATCTCTCACTTTTGATACTAAGGACCAAGGGGGATCTTATTTTTGGGTCGGTCGACTCTGTCGACCTAAATAAGAGGCTTCCGAAGGAAGCCGGCGTTGTCCACCCTAAACCTGGAAGCTTCTTTTCCGGGCAAATTGTTTAACTAAATCCAGGGCAGAGAATCCCCCCTACGGGGGCCGGGATTGGGCGATAAGTCACCCTTTGGACAATCCCCAAAAATAAGATCCCCCTTGGTCCGTCCCTCAATTTCAAATAGGTTTGGTAGCTTTCAAAAGTAGAACTATAACTCGGTAGTCAACAATTCAGAAGGAGGAGGGTAATATGGGAAAAAAATCAATCGGTGTTCTTTTATGTTTGGTTCTTATTCTTGCTTTCGGGATGAATTTATGGGCTGGTGAGGAGAAAGGAAGTGTTGAGAAAAAGAAGAAGCAAATAGTGCAAACCTATTATAAGGCTATGGCAGAAGGGAAGGCGGACGTAGTTAAGAATTTGTTTGCTCCGGATGTCCTACACCATGAAAATACTCGTCCGGTTAAAGTCGGCTCGGAGCATATCCATCGGATAACTACTCTGATTGGTAAGCTTTTCAAAAATTTCCATAATGAGGTTCATACTATGTCAGTCACTGATGATGGTACGGTGTGTGCGCATGTTACTCATTCAGGAACCTTAATTGACAGCACAGCTCCCGGTTTCCCCGGAAAACCCATATATTATCCCTCTCCGATGGGCCCCTTTCTTATACAAGGGCAAACGCTTAACTGGCAGGCCATGATGCGGTTTAAGTTCAACGATAAGCTACAAATTGTAGAGGAATGGGTCGTGAATGACGACCTTAGGGAATTTATGAGTGGAGCAATCGTGACTCTTGAGAATAAGTAATTCTTTACGTGCTGCCCAATCATTCATTAAATATTTGGGCCGACAATATATCTCTCATTGTCGCATGCGCTAAGGTCAATAGTAGAACTATAACTCGGTAGTCAACAATTCAGAAGGAGGAGGGGTAATATGGAAAAAAAATCAATCGGTGTTCTTTTATGCATGGTCCTTATTCTTGCTTTCGGGATGAATGCATGGGCTGGTGAAGAGAAAGGACGTGCTGAGAAACAGAAGCAAATAGTGCGAACCTATTTTCAGGCTACGGCAGAAGGAAAGGCGGACTTAGTTCGGAATTTGTTTACTCCGGATACCATACACTATGTTAATGGTAATCGAGTTTTAGTCGGCTGGGAGCATATCCATAAGATAACTACTCAGATGGGTAAGCTTTTCAAAAATTTACGTAATGAGGTTCACTTTATTTCAGCCACTGATGATGGTACGGTTTATGGGCTTGTTACTCATGCAGGAACCTTAATTGACAGCACAGCTCCGGGGTTTCCCGGAAAACCCATATATTATCAATCTCAGATAGGCCCCCTTCTTATAAAAGGGCAAACGCTTAAGTGGCAGGCCTTTATGCGGTTTAAATTCAATGATGAGCTACTAATTACAGAGGAATGGGTCGTGAATGACGACCTTGGGGAACTTATGCCTGCAGGAATCGTGACTCTTAAGAATAAGTAATTTTTTATATTTTGCCCAATCAAATCACTAAAAATATTTGAGGCGATAATAAATCTCTCATTGTCGCATGCGCTTGTTCAGTACTCGGTGCCAGCAGACCAATTATCCAAACCAGGGGTGAATTGACCTGACCACGTCAGACCAACACCAAGCCCGGTTGAAAGGCTTCGAGGACGTGGTCGGTCTTAGGCGGCCGGGGCGTTTTTGAAAATACCGTAAGAATATAAAAAGAAAAGAGGTCAAAAACAATGTTTATTTTTGATTGCGAATGTCACCTGGTGCCGGCAGCAAGCGATATCAACTATTTCCCGTTCTATAAAATGAACCAGATCGCCCTGCGCGGGACCCTGCGGGCCACGGTCCCCCTCATGCTGTACGGCATCCAGGACAGGATGACGGTGGAGGAGATGCGCAAGATGACCAGACGACGCATCGGCAAGGAACCCGGCGAGTCAGGGGCTGCGCTGGTCGAAAAGATGGACGAGGCCGGCGTGCAAATGGCCTGTGTGCTGCCCGAGAGCTTCCTGCCCATGTCCCTTGGCGCCCGCATGATGTCCACCAACGGATGGCTGGCGCAGGAGATTGAAAAATACCCTGACAGGCTGGTCGGGGTCTGCAATGTGGGACCCCTTATCTCCAGGGGGGTGAAGAACGCGGTCTGGGAACTCGAATACCTGGTCCAGGAACGCAATTTCAAAGCGGTCAAACTTTATCCCGTGGACGACGTGCCCATCAATGACGAACGTCTGTGGCCCTACTACGAGAAGATACAACAGCTGGGGGTGCCGCTGTTCATCCACACCGGGTACTCCTGGTGCATACCCGGACGCTCGGCGAACTGTCTGCCCTGGCTGCTGGAAGACGTCTGCGAGGCCTTCCCGGGTTTGACCATAGTCGCCTACCATATGGGTTATCCCTTCACCGACGCCATGAATATGTGCGCCATGAAGTACCCCAACCTGTATATCGGCACCAGCCTGCTGCCCGGGTTCGGCCACGGGATGAGTGTGCGGGCTCAAATCCTATTGGCCGAGGCCATGATGTATGCGGGCGCTGACAGGATAGTGTGGGGGACAGACCTGGGGGCCAATACCGGCGAAGTGGAATTCCTTAAACGCTTTCAGATCAGCGAGCAGGTTCGGCGGGACTACGGGTACCCGCCGATCAGCGAGGAGGACAGGGCCAAGTGGGCGGGCTTGAACCTGGCCGGTATTCTGAAAATAACCCCGCCGCAGGTTAAATAGAAATCAAAATAAAACGACATAAGGAGAACGAAATGTACGAGTGTCTGTTTGAGCCGGTCAAAATAGGGTCAGTGGAGATCAAGAACAGGGTAGCGGTAGCTCCCATGAACATGCAGGGAGACAGGGGTGGGCATCCCACGCTCCAGTATATGTCCTTCTTCAATGCCAGGGCGCAGGGCGGTTTTGGCCTGATGACCACGGGGTCGATCTTCTGCAGCAAAGAATCCTCCGCGGAATATCCTTTTGTGCCTTATATATTCCCGACGGCTTTCAATGCCGGTTACTGGACGGATTTTGCAGAGGGGGTGCACTCCCAGGGCACCGGCGCCAAGCTCTTTGCCCAGATGAGCCCGGGGTTCGGCAGGCAGACCGGGCTTCCTGGTGTCAGGGGCGCATCGCCGATACCTTTCGACCGGGATGAGATAGTCGCCGGTTACAGCAAACAGTCAACCTCCTGGATGAAGTACCATGTCAGTGAATACGCCAACCATCTTGCCCGCGGTGTGCCGCGGGAGATGACGGTGGAGGAGATACACAAAGAGGAAGCCGCCCTGGTGCGATCCGCCGCCCTGGCCATCCTCTATGGCTTTGACGGCATCGAGATCCATTCCCCCCACGGGTACCTGTTGCACGAGTTCCTTTCACCCAGAAGCAATCAGCGCCAGGACGAATACGGCGGTTTTTTGCGCAACCGGGCCAGGTTCCTGCTGGAGCTGGTGGCCGGTTGCCGCAAACGCATGCCGACGGTCCCCATCGTGTTCAGGGTCAGCGGGATGGAATACCAAAAAGGCGGATTCACGGCTGACGACATCAAACAGGTGGCCATCTGGTGCGAAGAAGAAGGCGCGGATGCGATAAGCCTGTCCAATGGGTCAGGTTATGACGATAACCTGCATTTCTTCCCGGTCACACCGGACAATGATGCCCTGATAGAGGCCCACGGCCAGACCCTCAAGAAAGCCATCAAAATACCGGTCATTATGGCCGGCATACATACACCGGCAGTGGCGGAAAAGCTGGTCAAGGAAAAAGCCCTGGACATGGTGGCTCTGGGAAGGGGCGCCATCGCCGACCCTGAATGGCCGAACAAGGTGAAGGAGGGACGGGTCAAGGAAATCGTCAGGTGCACCAAGGACAATTTCTGCACCTCTATGGCCATTGCCGGCGCGCAGGGGAGCACCAGGTGCACGCAGAATCCCAATTACGGCAAAGAGCAATACAACCCGGCCTACTGGCCCAAACCGATGAAGGGCGCTGTCCCGGAAACGCTGAGGAAATGGAAGCCGGGTCAGAACTTCAAGATAAAGTTATAAACCTAAGAGAGATCAAAGACTCTGCCGGCCCGGGTCAAATCCGGGCCGGAAGGAAGGTAAAGCGGATGGGAGATTATAAAACAATCCTATATGAACCTGGCCCGGTAACCAGGATCATCCATAACGAGCCTGAAAAGAATAATATGATGGGTGCGCAATTCCAGGAAGAATTCCTGGATGCCGTTCGGGATTTTGAGAGGAACCGCGAGGCCAAGGTGGCGGTAAGCCTGGCGAGAGGTAAGCATTTTGCGGCCGGCCACGACATCTCCACTCTCGGGAAGAAACAGACCTGGGAAAAAGGGCAGTCAAACCAGTGGAGCGAGGCCAGATGGCGGGCGGTATGCGACCCGCGCAAATGGGTTTACCAGGTCTGGGATATCACCAAGCCCCTGGTTGTGGGGGCGCAGGGCGCCGCCCTGGCAGCCGGGGCCCAGTTCGTAATGCTGCATGACATTATTGTTATGGGTGAGAACTCCTTTCTTGGGTTTGAGATCATGCGCGTATCCGGCGCCGGTGGAGCGGACCTGCAGCTGTGGTTGGGATATCACAAGGCTTTTGAACTGGCCTGCACAGGCTGGAACGCGGGCGCCAGGGAACTGCACAGGCTGGGCGCAATCAATAAGGTCGTCCCCGATGAAGAGATTGAAGCACAGGCCATGCGCTATGCGGAGATCATGGCGCTGATGCCGCTGGAGACGCTCAAGCTGATCAAGGCTTCCTTCAAGTTCGGCATGAACCGCATGGGGGCCCGGGACCAGCTATGGCACAGCGAGGAAACCAATATCCTTCAGCATTGTGTCGGTGAAGAGCAGGAGAAGGAGTTCTACCGCATCATGAAGGAACAGGGTCTGAAAGCCGCCCTGGAATTCAGGGACTGGCCCTTCGAGAAATACGGCTACAACCGGCACAAAGCTACTGAAATCTAACCAAATCTATTTGAAATCGCGGAACGGACCAAGGGGGTCTTATTTTTGGGGATTGTCCAAATGGTGACTTGTCGCCCAATCCCGGCCAGTCCAGCAAAGTTTAATTCGAGGCAGGGCATACACCATAGCCTGTTTCAAACAGCGGTGAAGGCCTGCTCTGGATTTAGTTAAACAATTTGCCCGGCAAAGAAGCTTCCAGGTTTAGGGTGGACAACCCCAAAAATAAGACCCCCCTTGGTCCTTAAATTCAAAAGTGAGAGATAAATTCTCAGACTCTTTTTGTAAGAATCTAAATGAATATCTTGGCCGGAGTGAAAGCATGACGGAACGCAAAATGCCCCTTGAGGGGATACGAGTAGTGGATTTTGCCTGGGTCCAGGCAGGACCGTGGGTGGGCAGGTTTTTCGCCAATTACGGCGCTGAAGTTATCAGGATTGAGAGTGCTAAACGGCTGGATTGGTCACGGAGCGTGCCCGGCGGTCCGGAAGTTACCGCCGAGGGCAAAGTGCAGCGGGGTGCCTATTTCATTAACTTTAATTGCGACAAGTTGGGTATAACCCTGAATTTATCCCATCCCAAAGGCATTGAGATTGCCAAGAAGTTGATTGCCATCAGCGATGTTGTGACCAACAACTTTACTACCGGCTATATGGACCGGATAGGGCTGGGATATAAAGATTTGGTTAAAGTCAAACCGAATATCATCATGCTGGAAATGCCGGTATTCGGGAATACCGGGCCCCGGAGGACGTTTGCCGGCTACGGTACCGGTATTCAATCGGCCATAGGCCTGAATTCAATATCCGGCATGCCGAATCGCAGGCCGGGGTTGAACATTGCGCTGCCCGATATGGGGCCCAACCCTACCCATGCCACTATTGCGGTCCTGGCTGCGCTGCATCACAGGAAAAAGACCGGGAAAGGACAGTACATAGAACTGGCGCAGTTCGAGAGTTCTCTGGGATGGATGGAGACCACCGTCCTCGACTACACGGTAAACGGAAGAGTGCGCCAGCCCCAGGGCAACAGGCTTCCCCAGGCGGCACCCCATGGTGTATACCGGTGTTCCGGTGAAGACAGCTGGTGTGCCATAGGCATCTTTACGGAAACAGAATGGAAGGCTTTCTGCAGCGCCCTGGGCAATCCATCATTGGCAACGGACAGCAGGTTTGAGACTCTTCAAAAAAGAAAAGAAAACGAGGACGAACTGGATAGCTTGGTGGAAAGGTGGACCGCCGGTAAGACGCGGTGGGAAGTGATGGAAATTCTTCAAAGCCATGGGGTTGCCTCCGGGGTGGTAGAAACAGGTGAAGACCTTGTGACCAGGGACGAGAACTACAGCACCCACAAATATTACGTTGAGCTTCCTTATGGAAAGGGGAAAGCCTACTGCGAAAATACGATGATTGGATTTTCCGATACATCGTGCCAGGTGGGCCGGGCTGCCCCTGATATGGGAGAGCACAATGATTATGTCTACGGTGGACTGCTGGGTATGACCGAAGACGAGATAATCCAGTGTTATGTAGAGGATGTTTTTTTGTAGGTGATTGACTCTGGGGATGATTATCAAGGAAAATTGGAAGGTTAGAAGCTGATATGGACGAAGAAGAGAACACTGCCCTCAAAGGTGTAAGGGTGCTTGACCTGACCGGTCCGAGCGGCGTGTATTGCACGAAAATTATGGCCGACCTGGGCGCAGACGTTATAAAGATAGAACCGCCTGACGGGGACCCCATGCGCAGGATTGGTCCTTTTTACCATGATGAATCAGATCCGGAAAAGTCACTATTCTTCTGGCATTTCAATACCAATAAAAGGAGCATTACCCTCGATCTGACCAGTAGGGCAGGACAGGAAGTTTTCAAGAAACTGGCACGGACCGCTGATATGCTGGTAGAGACCTTTCAACCCGGTTATCTTGATTCGCTTGGTCTGGGCTATGGGGAACTTAAATCGATGAATCCGGGACTGATCCTGGTTTCCATCACCGGTTTCGGTCAATCCGGCCCCTACCATAGCTACAAGAGCTCTGATTTGATCGGCCAGGCCATGAGCGGAATCCTCTATACCACCGGGTTCCCTGAGGACCCGCCAACGTCTTTAGGCGCTTCACAGGCCTATCACATGGTTTCCGCCAATGCAGCCATCGGAGCCCTCATGGCCTTGTATCACCGCGATTTGACCGGAGTTGGACAGGCGGTGGATGTGCCCATGCAGGGAACTGCCTTGAGAATGTCTGAAATGGTCCCGTTCACTTACTGGGTTTCAGGGAGAAACCGCCGGAGATCAGGTCTTGAATATTACAGGATGCTAAGGGACATGTACGACTGTAAGGACGGCAGGGTAGTCTGCAGCGCCTTAGGCGGCGGCGGCGCCGAACAGATGCTGGAATGGATGGAGAGTGAAGGGATGTCAGGAGATTTGAGGGATGAAAAATATGCCGGTGTGATTGCCGCGATGATGGGCGCATCGCCGCCTGGGTTTGGAGGCAAGAAGAAAGTTGGGCAGGTAACCGTCAAAACCCTCAAGGATTACCCGGATGAAATCGCCCATATCGAGGAAGTCTGGCAGGCTTTCCTTTATACCCATACCATGGAGGAACTATTTGTGGGCGCCCAGACCCGGGGGGTGAGGCTGATGCCCGTTAATAACGTTAAAAATGTGGTCGAAGATGTTGGTCTGAGAGAGCGCAGGTACTTTGTTGAGGTAAGCCATCCAGAGCTTGACCAGGTCTTCACCTACCCCGGAGCGCCCTGCAGACTCTCTGAAACCCCCTGGCGTATATCGCGCCGGGCTCCCCTTATCGGTGAACATAACCTGGAGATATATGGGGAGGAGCAGGGTTATAGCCGGAAAGAAATCGAGGAGCTAAAAAGGGCTGGAACCATCTGAAATAGCGTCCGGTCACAATATGGAGTAGACAGGCCCCCAGACCTGGGCTCGGGACACGGGGCAAGCAGTCAAATATTTATTTTTGATTGCGAATGTCACCTGGTGCCGGCGGCAAGCGATATCAACTATGAGAACCTATTTTTTTTAACCATAGGGGGATAAGATGGAAACTGAAAGTTCAGGAAAGGCTTTATTGAACGAGGGATTAGCGGCGTCAAGAGCATCTTCACCTGTAGCCAACCCGATTCAACAAGTGCTTAGCGTGCTTGGGGCTGCCATTGGACTGGCCGTAGGATTTGCACCGGTATATTTCGGGACGCTCTCCGTCTTTCTTAAGCCTATCGCCTCTGAATTTGCTTGGGGGCGCGCGGAGACGTCTTTAGCTGGTGTGCTTTCAATGCTTGGCGGGTCCTTCGGAGCTGTTCTTTTGGGCCGACTCATCGATCGCTTTGGACCAGCTCGCATTATCCCTCCCTCAGTCCTACTTACGTCTGTTATGATTGGCCTGCTGTCGGGGATGTGGAACAATGCTTGGCTCTTCACAGCATTGAGTTTTATTATCGGATTTTTCGGAGTTGGGACGACCCCACCCGGCTACATGTCTGTTTTAGCTCAGCGGTTCGACCGCCGGCTTGGCCTGTCTTTCGGCCTTGCCGGGCTAGGCATGGGCGTGGGTACGGTTGTGATGCCGATGATTGCCCAATGGTTAATCGGCAGTTTTGGTTGGCGAGCCGCTTATACCTATATGGCCATCGGGGCGGCCGTTTTGGGAGGGCTTGCCTGTGCCATACTGTTCCTCACCCGAAGGAAGGACAGTGGGAAGGCAAAGGCCGTCACCCATCCGCAAGGTGATGCTTCGGAGCAAGTGGCAGGAGCCACTATCAAGGAAGCTCTCAGGGATATGCGGTTCTGGCTGGTCTCGGCAGTGATCTTTGTGGTGGCCGTTGCAACCCTCGGTATGGCGATCCACCTTGTCGCTTTTATTACCGACAAAGGAATCACTGCAGCCGCCGCAGCAAAGGCTGCTGCCATCGCCGGAGTCGGTGTTGTCCTCGGAAGAGTGATTAGCGGCTTTTTGTTGGATATCTATCATGCACCTCGCATTGCTTTTATTGTATATTTATTAGCTGCTTTGGGGGTTGCCCTGCTTGCAACGAGTGCCGCCACTGGCATCGCAGGACTGGCTTTCTGCGTGTTGTTGCTTGGTTTTGCCATCGGTTCGGAGGCTGACTTAATGCCTTATTTTGTTCGCAGGTATTTTGGTTTAAAATCCTTTGGTTTAATTTACGGGTCAGTCTTCTTCCTCTTCGGAGTGGGCGGAGTAGTTGGCCCGGTTGTTTTTGGGATGTGCTATGACCGGCTTGGAAGTTACTCGACAGCCATGTGGGGAGCTTCTTTGGTGCTTATTTGCTCCGCCTTGGCCATACTTCTGATGGGGCCTTACCGGTATGGCCCCGAGGTGACGAAAAAATAGCAAATTTTGGCTGATCAGGCAAACGTTGAACAGTGAGGTTAGGCAGATTATGAATGCGATCTTCCTTTCCAAAGGACCATTGACGTTTATTCGAACATAAAGAAATCAGGGCCGCCGGGATATATGGCATCATAGGGCTTTCCCGAAGGGAAAAAAACAGGGAGGTTTCTTGCTAAATCGAAACTTCAATTTTGGTGAATTCCTAAATGACCTCCGAACTTCCTCTAAATTCTATTTTTGAAAAAACGGAAGAGCACGCTAATCGTTGAAGGAGTCCCCCGATCTAATGGTCCCAACCCAAATAACGCCCCTACTTATTCCTAAAATCGTGTACAATGTGACCCATTCAAAATCCAGATAAGTAATTAACCTGTCTTCCGGTCTCGCCACGTTACCCTAAATAGAGGCAGCAAATGGAGGAATTCAGGAAACCCCGTTTCTCATTCGAGAGGTGGGGTTTTTCTTAATGAGCTAGGGGCAACTATTTAAAGTTAGAATGTTAATTAGCCTGATAAATTGATTAATTAATAAAGGAATAAAATAACCGAGAGGGGAAGATTTATAGGGTCAGATTAGCAAAAGGATAAGAAAGAAAAGGTGTTTTTAAAGCGAAAAAAAGTAACCAGGAGAGAGACGGG
>JACQYK010000122.1:0-42839 GCA_016208255.1 Deltaproteobacteria bacterium
CGAAGGATGAACTGGTTTGTCCGAGGCCGTCTGATTAAGCACTTGCAAAGACGTAGTCAGCGACCCTTCCGGCCACCGGAGGGACGGAGTTTTTACAAACATTTTCAATATCTGAAACTGATTTACTTGTAAAGATTCCATAAGCTGACAACCTACGTGTGCCCTTTAGTGAAGTTCACATGAAAGCCGGATGCGGGAAATCCGCACGTCCGGTTTGACGAGGGGGAGGGTCTCCCCTCCCTACTCTACTGGCAAAAACATTTTTAAAACAACTGAAGTGTTACAAAAACTTTAGAATACTATTTTAATTGAAAGGAGGATCATTCCATGAGGACAAAAAAATTCCAGATTAAGCTGTTATTTCTGCTTTTGACGCCCTTCTTGATGGGTTTAGCCAACGGGGTCCGGGCTGAAGAGATCCTGGTCAAAGGAGTCCCTTATATAGCCCAAAAAGCACACATTGATTGAGCCCTCACTTCCAGAGCCATGGTCCTTGGCTCCAAAGTGAAAGGGGTCTCCTACCCCAAATCAGTCTATCTTTCCACAAGCCCTTTTGGGTTTTTCTATATTCAGGGGGCGCTGGCTTTGCCTTTCAGCCGCTGGACAGAGGCGGACGACCGATGGATAGCCGAACTCTTGGGATTGTCCTGGGAAAAGAAAGGCACCCCCCCGGGACTTGAGGGTGAAGCAGCCTGGAATGAATATATCCATCGTGTGGAAGAATACTTAAAAAGAGGGATACCGGTTCAAACCTATTACAATTGGACCCCCAATCCCCAGGAAGAAAAATTAGACAGGATAGTGACCCCGGGCGGTGAGAGGGCCTTTTGGTGGGAGGGAATGACCAAAAAAACAAGACCGGACACCCACTCTTTTGTCATTGTGGGAATGGATAAGAGCAATGATCAAGTCCGCATCAATATGCCTATAGGCGGCTGGTTCGGTTTGGAAAAATATAAAGAGGTTAAACTCTCTTACTTAAAAAAAAGGATCGAGCCCCTGCGCCGGGATTTAAAATATACGACCATCGCTTATGCGCCCACCGGCAAAACCCAGAAAAGCGAACAAGACATTCAAAAGCTGACCAAAGATAGAATCATCAAGAAAATCCTTGGGGATCGGGAGGCCTATCCCGAGGGGAGCCCTCGAAACTTCCTGTACGGCATCAAGGCGCTTATGGCGCTGCAGGAAGATTTGAATGTTTCCAGATTTATCGGTATACTGGAAAACAGATCCAAACTGCAGGGAATTTCACCTCAGGAAATTCTCGTTATGATGAAACTTGGCTTTTACCAGATGAAGTTTATCACCTCCCTGGCCGCCGAGTATCTTGAAGAGGAAAGGAGGATTCCCGAATGGGAATGGTTGAGTCAGCTTCATCTTCAATATTATAAGCTTTACATTTCGAGTATCAAATTGGTCGATCTTTCCAGGACTGGTGAAACCAAAGGCAACTGGTCCGAGCGTTTCAAGCCGGTTCTTCTGGACATGCAGACCACCCTGGGGATCATCATCGCCCATATGAAAAAGTATCCGGCTGCCTAAACGAACCGAACCGACTTTTGAGCTTTAAAAGAAGTTAGCCGAAAAAAGGTAGTTATTCCGAAATTATTAATGGTCTCAAAATAATATTGACCCGAAGCGGATGGGCTTACCAGACAGAGGGCCGGAGGGGTCTTTTCTTTGGGGGTTGTCCACCCCAACGCCCAATGCTTCTTTGCCGGGCAAATTGTTTAACTAAATCCAGAGCAGGCCTTCACCATTGCTGGAAACGGGCTATGATGTATGCCCTGCCTCGAATCAAACTTTGCTGGACTGGCCGGGATTGGGCGATAAGTCACCCTTTGGACAATCCCCAAAGAAAAGACCCCTCCGGCCCTCTAATGTCAATATTATTTTGAGACTAATAATACGGCAATTTCTGGTCTCAGGATAGCAATCTTTCTATGAGCGATCTGTATCTAACCAATGCCCTGATTGAAACGATGGACCCTGATTTCCCGAGGGCGGATACGCTGGCCATAAAAGAGGGGCGTATCCTGGCTGTGGGGACCGGGGACAGGCTTAAAGAGCTTATAAACAGCCGTACTGATGCGGTCGATCTAAGCGGGAGAACCGTATTGCCCGGCTTTATCGACGCCCATCTCCATCTGCGCGCCCTGGCCGAAAGCCTGATTACTTTGAACCTCAGCCCGGAAAGCGGGATTTCATCCATCGGGCAGATTCAGGAAAGGATTCATCAGGAATCCCTGAAGCGCCCGCCAGGGACCTGGATCAGGGCCGGAGGGTATAATGAGATCTACCTTGCCGAACAAAGAGATCCGAACCGGTGGGACCTGGATCCAGCGGCCCCCGATCACCCGGTGAAACTGACCCATCGTTCCGGCCACGCCCAGGTTTTAAACAGTCCCGCTTTGAAATGGCTGAATATCACCATCGAAACACCGGATCCCCCAGGGGGATTAATGGAACGGGATTTGGAGACGGGTGAACCGACCGGGGTCTTTTACGGAGCTGGTGATTTTCTTTCAGAGTTAATCCCGCCTTTAAATAGGGAGCAGTTGGATCAGGGTGTAAAGCTGGCCAATCAGGAATTGGTTAAGGCCGGCATCACCAGTTTTCAGGATGCCTCATCCAGAAATGATCTGGAGCGCTGGTTGTCTTTTGAGGGATGGAAGACCAATGGTTTTTTGGACAGCCGGGTGGTGATGATGCTTGGTTGGAAAGGATTTGAGGAATATCAGTCCAGCCGGTTCCCGATCATTAGAGATAAAAACCAGCTTAAACCGGGAGGAGTAAAAATTGTCCTGGATGAAACCAGCGGAAAGCTTTTTCCAAGCCAGGAGGAGTTAAACGGGATCGTGCTTTCCATCCACAAGGCTGGTCTGCAGGCGGCCATCCATGCCATCGAAGAAACAGCCGTGAGGGCCGCCTGCACCGCCATTGAATATGTCGGGAGAAACGTGGCCCGCCGGGATCACCGGCACCGGCTCGAACATTGTTCGGTATGCCCTCCGGACCTGGCCGAACGAATCGCTTCCTCCGGGATCATGGTTGTGTCCAATCCCGCTTTTATCTATTTCAGCGGTGAGCGGTATCTTAAGACCGTTACTCCTTCCCAGTTTAACCATTTGTATCCTTTCGCCAGACTGATAAAAAACGACGTCCCGGTAGCCGCCGGCTCGGATGCCCCCGTCGCCCCGGTCAATCCGCTGGCGGGGATTTACGGGGCGGTCACCCGAAGGGCCAAAACAGGCGGGGTCGTTTTGGAAAAAGAAAAGATAGGGGTCTATGAGGCCGTGGCCATGGTTACCGGTACGGCGGCCCGAAGCTCATTTGACGAACATCAAAAAGGCCAGATCGCACCGGGGAAAATGGCCGACCTGGTGGTTTTGAGCGATAACCCTTTTTCGGTCCCGGAGGAAGAGATCAAAAACATTCAAGTGGAGATGACGATTATCGGCGGTAAGGTCGTTTACAGCATTTAATACGAAAATAGGGTTCAGGGTCGATTGAGCTCTGTTTTCATGTCCCGGCATCCGAATGGATGCCTCCTGTATTAGGTCGGCAGAGCCGACCGGCTCGTGGTGCCACGCCCCAAAAGGCGGGGCATGGCGGTTTAGAGGGGGGTGGTTCACTAATCCCCCCGCCTTTTCGTAAAGAATCTTAAAGGATTTTTTCTATTTCCCCATCGACTTAACCGGGGTAATCATCTCCTGGAGTCCGAAGGGGTCTTTGAACTCGAATTCCGGCCTGAATTTTAATTTCTTTACTCCCCGATTATTGAGGTATTTGGCCATCTCCAGGTTGATATCGGCCGGGATATCTACACCCGCTTTAGCCAAGGCTTGCCGCAGAAGTCCCTCGGCCTTGGCGGACAGGGCGACGGCATCCCCGCAAATCCGGCCTGCTTCCGAAGGATTATGAAAACCGACGGAGTTTTCAGCCCCGATAAAGATCACCCGATAGAAGGCCTCGAGATAAAGATCCTTGGCCTGCTGATAGAGGTTTTTGTCAATAGTTTTCCCCTGCTCCTGTGCTTTGTGAGCGGTCTCAAACAGTTTGGCCGTAACCGCGGTTCCGTAGCCAGCCCGGTTCATCAGCGAAACCGTACGGTCCTGAGTAGCAACAACCTGTTCTTTTAACCATGGAGGGGTTTCGGTGTGAGTCGGCGCAGGCCACATCGGCCTTCCAATGGACACTGTTCCGGCTGTAAAATTCGTATTCGGGGTGACGGATAAAACCTACTTTGAATCCGGTTACGGCCTGGGTCCATTCCAGATGAGAAGGGTCGCCTTTAATAACTTTAATGATATTTTCGACCGAGATGTCACCCGGCTTGCTGCCCTGCCAGGGGAAGAAGACGGCCTTGGATTTCATCTCCGGATCTTTTTGCACGATATAGGTCACATGGCACTGAGCACAGACCAGACTGCGAAGTTCCTGACGACCCAACTGGTTGGCGTCTTTCCCGATATCTGAAAGGGCTTTGCTCAAGGTCCAGCGGGAAAGCTTGGGGTTCAGGGTCTTGTTGTCATGGCAATCCACACAAGTCACCCCTAGTTTTTGAAAATTCTGAGGGATTTTACTGTGGACTTCCAGATAGGGAAGCTTAAAATAATCAACCCCCATTTCCTTCTGCAGTTTGGGGGCATAAGGGGTTTTGCAGGTCAGGCATGCTCCCCCGGCCTTCAAGCGGGAAGGATCAATTTCCAACTGGTCGATCAGCATGTAGTGATGCCCCCGGGGTTCATTGTATTCCACCCCAAAACCCCAGCCGTTAAAGAGCAGGGCCATGTAAGGGAATTCGCTTAATTTGTCATAAATAACCTTGTCGGTGTCATAACCTTTTTTATATTTGCTCTTTTCAGAAGGTCTGGGGTCCTGGGTTTTAAGCCAGGATTCGTATTCCAGGGGGTAGGCCTTTCCCCAGTTAGCCGGATCAAAATCGCCGTCGGCGATGGCCACGGTTTTAACCGGTTCCGGTTTGGAGGGGGAACAGGCGAATATCAATAATCCTCCGGCCGAGATAAAAAGGGCGATAACTAAAACAAGCTTTATTTTTTTCATAAGCACCTTCCTCTTTTGCTGGCCTATAATATCGTCAATTAAGGGTCAAGGTTTCGATTAATCCGCTATGGGTATGTGTCAGCCGTCGATGGCAATCCCAACATTTCCGGTCGTCCGTGGAGACGCGGGCCATGGTTTCTTCATGGCAGCGCTCACAATTGGCTTTAACGATTTTGACCCCGCTTTCGGATAATCGTATCGTTTCCGGGACTCTTCCGGAATAGAAAATGAAGGTATCCCACATGCCCTGATAGCTTTTTTGGAACAGGTGATTGACTATTTGGTCATTCGGAAGATGGCAGTCGATACATTTGATTCGACGATGACCCCCTTGATGCCGCCAGGATTCATACTGGGCTTCCATGACATGGCAGGCGGCGCAGAATTCGGGGGTTTCGGATTTGGCATAGAGCTTGGGGGGGCCGAAGGAAGCGACTAACCCCCCGGCGACAGCGACGATTATACCAATCGCCAAAAAAGACCAGAACCGTTTCCCTTGAAGAAGTCCCATGAATTACTCCCTGTCATCGACAAAGTGAATGGGTTGGGGGAAAGCCTTATGGACGAGCCTTAATTTTGGAATTGATTATTCTTTATCACAATTATTAATGGAGGTCTTTGACTTAAGTCAAGGAATTGGTTCCAGGGCGGGATCTTTCGGCCAATCCGTGGATATCGTAAAAGGTATTGCGGGCGAGGCCTTCGAGACGAGGCTCTTTAGAGTCGCTTCAGCACAGCCCCGTAGCCGTCCACCAATTTTTGAACCACTTCGCCGGCACCAAGTATCTCATGAACCAACCCGGCCGAGGAGCCGCAATAAGCTTCTCCGTTGTCCAGATCACCCTCAAGACCGGCCCTTCTGGAGGCGGCATGACCCATAAATTCCCTTAATTCATCGGCTGAAGCGCAGGCAGCTTCCATGCCTAAGAGGACCTGGGAAAATTCGGTGTTTTTGAGGCTTCTGCTGGGAACCAGTTGGCGGCAGGTGATGACCGTGTCCGTGTCCCCGGCCTGGACAATAGCTTCTTTATACTTTTCGTGGGCGATACATTCGGTTACGGCCACAAAACGCGTTCCCAATTGAACCCCCTCGGCCCCCAGGGCAAAAGCGGCGACCATCCCCCTGGAATCGGAAATCCCGCCGGCGGCAATGATCGGCAACTTCACCGTGTCAGCAATTTGCGGGATCAGGGAGAAAAGGGGTAATTCATCAAAGCCGTTCCGCGCCGCCGCTTCCACTCCTTCGGCGATGACGGCGTCAACCCCGGCGGATTCAGCGACCTTGGCCTGTTTAACCGAACTGATGACATGGAGAACCTTGGTTCCCCCGCTCTGCAATAATTCCGTGTAAATCCGGGGATCACCGGCAGCGGTGATCGCAACCTTGACCTGGTGGGCCAGAATCAGGTCTATTAACAGGCCACAATCCCGGAGATCCAGGGGGATATTGACTCCGAAAGGTTGTTGAGTCAGCGATTGGGCTTTTTCAATCTGGGCGGCAAGGTTCTCTACCGGGTCCCCGTCAGGGGCCATACCGGCCATGGGGCTGATCACGCCCAATCCACCGGCGTTGGAAACAGCAGCGGCCAACCCGGCATCGGCCAGCCAGAGCATGCCTCCTTGAAGAATTGGATAAGCAATGCCTAACAATTCGCCTATTCGTGTTTTTTTCATTTTATTTTTTGATTTTTTTTACCGCAGACAAAACAGACTTAGACGGACGAAAAGAGATGTGCTGATTGACGACCTGTCAATCAGCACCCTACCGGCCTTTTCGGCCAGGGGGTTTTCCCCTGTAGACTTTTATCAGAGGAAAACCGTCTGGGTGAGTCTGTGTGGGTCCGCGGCAAAAATTATTTTAATCGGAGGAGGGTTTCTTTTTGGGCTGTTGAACTGCCATTTCCTTATCACAGCAAACCGGATTACTGTCACTGGCTTTGGTGCAAAGGATAACAGTCCCGCATTCCGAACATTCATATCTTTTTCCTAACTGACTCATGGGATACCTCCTTTTGTTATTTTTTGATCTCCATCGGTTTTCCACAGCAGACCAATTTACCGTTGCCGCCTTTGGTAACGATATAGATGGACCAGCATTTTTCACAGGTATATTTTTTTCCGATTTGATTGGCCATGTTCGCTGACTCCTCCTATTTTAATTCTAAAACTTTCGGTTTATCTTCCTGGGGATTTTGTTAACAACCACTCTAAGTAACTAAATATTTTAAATAATCACTTCTTGCCAGGTGATTTATTTATATAGTTCGAAAATAGGATTCGAGGTTAACCTCGCCCAGTCCTATTTTCATGTCCCGGCTTCTTTTAAGAAGCCTCCTTTTCAGGTCGGGCCGCTCGGCTTTGCCGAGCTTTCGAAGAGGCTCCCTTTGGGGAGCCGATAGGCCGACCGTATCGCGGTGTCACGCCACCAAGAGCGTGGCCTGACGGTTTAATATTAGGCAGTTCCCGCCCAAATGTCAATTAGATGTTTCCCCATATTCTTCCAGGAGTTTCTTCCGGGAAAGCTTGCCAAGGGCGCTTCTGGGCAGAGAGTCGACAAAGACCACCGATCGCGGCCGTTTAAAGGAGGCCAGTCTGGTCCGTGTAAATTCAATAATCTCTTCTTCGGAAGCGGTTTCTCCCTCGTTAAGAACAACCAGTGCCCGTGGTTCCTGACCCCATTCTTCGCTGGGAATCCCGATTACCGCCGCATCCCCCACCTTCGGATGGATAACCAGCACCTCCTCCACTTCCCGGGGGGAGATATTTTCCCCCCCCCGGATAATCAG
This sequence comes from Deltaproteobacteria bacterium, assembly GCA_016208255.1. Taxonomy (GTDB): domain Bacteria; phylum Desulfobacterota; class RBG-13-43-22; order RBG-13-43-22; family RBG-13-43-22; genus RBG-13-43-22. Next base: position 7,857 of record JACQYK010000122.1, read on the forward strand.
ATCATCGGCCCGTCCGGAGAGATAGATATATCCGTCTTCATCCATATAACCCATATCCGAGGTCCGAAGCCATCCGTCCGGGGTAAAGGCCTTAGCCGTTTTCTCAGCATCCTGCCAGTATCCGCTCATAATACGGGGACCGCGGGCCACAATCTCCCCGGTGACCAGAGGCGGGGACTCATTCCCTTGCTCGTCGATAATACGGACCTCCACGTCGGGCAGGGGGCGGCCGATGGAGGAAGCCAGCCTTTTCAGCTTCTTGGCCTTTTCCTCTTCCGTTCCGCTGAGGTCATGGTCCTCAGGACCCAGAGTGGCTATAGTCGATCCGGTTTCGGTCTGGCCGAAGGCATTGATAAAAGAAACACCGGGGAAGGCGGCGATGGCCCTTTTGATCACTTCAAAGGGCATGGCCGCCGCGCCATAGGTGATGATCTTAAGACTGGAAAGATCGAATTGGTTAAAATCAGGAAAATCGATGAGCTGCTTGATCATGGTCGGAACCAGCATGGCCCGGTTGACTTTTTCCCGTTGAACGGTTTCCAGCCATTCTTTGACCTCGAATTGCCTCATCAGGATCAAGGTCCGCCCGCCGTAAACAGCGGCCAGGACCCCCTGTATCCCGGCGACATGATAAAGGGGAACGGTCAGTATATTTTTTTCTTCCGTTTCCGGATCAGCCGGCTCGACATTGGACAGGATATAGGAAGAAAAGCTTTCATGGGTCAGGGGAACGGCCTTCGGTCGGCCGGTGGTGCCGGAGGTGAACATCAGGATGGTGGTATCGGCATCATCGATTTCTCCAAAATATTCTTCTTCAGAGGCCTCGGAAATCAGGTCCTCGTAGTTGAGCATCCCATCCTCAGGCCCGTCGATGGAGATACAGGTTTCCAGACCGGGCAGATTCAGAAGTATCTCCCGGACTTCTTCAATATATCGTTTTCCGATAAAAAGGACCTTTACTTCCGCCCGATTGATCATGTAAGTCAATTCATCGGCCCTGGCCCTGAAATTCAGGGGAACGAAGATGGCCCCCGTCTTGGCCGCGGCAAAATAGGTTTCGATGTATTGAGGACCATTGACGCTCAACATCCCGACCCTGGTCTCTTTATCCACTCCCAGACCGGTAAGGACCTGGGCCATCTTGTTGATCCGCTCATTGGCCTGCTCATAAGTCAGTCGCTCTTTTTCAAAGACCATAAAATCCCGTTCAGGGCATATGGATACGGCGATATTTAAAAAATCGATGGTGTTCATTGGGTTTCCTTTTTGGGTTCTTTTAGGATAATTTGGAGATGGATCCTTGAATGAAGTTATCAGTTATCGGTTCAAGGTTTACGGTATAAGGTTTTGTATGCCTTAAACCTTAAACCTTTGACAAGTTCGTGAAAAGTCGCCGGAAGCCCGAATTCGTCATTCAGGTCGGTCAGTTTTACCGACCTTTATTAAAAGACTTCCCGTCCGACTCCCTCCTGGTGTCTCCCTAAAAGCTCGACAAAGTCGAGTGGCAGGAAGTCGAACGAAAGCGGGAATCCAGTGTTATTCAAGTTGTTATAATTTTCTGGACCCCGGCTTTCGCCGGGGTGACGACTTTTTACGAAGCCTTCACCTTTAAATCAATTTTAAGTTTCCGATATCTATTGCTCTGTTTTACACCTCATAACCTTATCAATTGTTTAATCGCATGGCCAGCCTTTTTTCCAGCTCCAACCCTTGTTCGAGTTTAAGATCCAGACCTCTTAAAACGGCCTCTTTGGCCAATCGAATCATCCTGGGATTAAGGGCCGCGATCCCTTCGGCCATTTCCTCAGCCTCCGGGAATAACTCTTTCCTGGTAACAACCCTGTTGACCAGCCCTATTCGAAGGGCCTCTTGCGCATCAATCCAACGGTTGGTCAGCATCATCTCCAGGGCCGGCCCGTATCCAACGGCACGGGGTACGGTCTGGGTCCCCCCCGCCGCCGGTATAATTCCCAACCCGACTTCCGGCAGGCCGAATTTGGCGTCTTCGGAGGCGATAACCAGATCACAGCACAGGGCAATCTCTATGCCGGACCCCAAACAATAGCCATGCACAGCGGCCATCAGGGGCGGTGGCATATGAGTAAAAAGATTCCAGAGATCAGCGTCAAAACGTACCTCCCGGGCCGCGGCCGGAGGAGGTGCGGTCAAAAATTCCTTCAAGTCCGCCCCGGCACAAAAGGCCTTTTCTCCGGCTCCTTTAATAAGGACTACCCTGATTTCATCGTCCTCCCGGATGGCGCTGAGCACTTCGAATAAATCGTCCCGCATGGCCATGTTGTGGATATTCAGGACCTGGGGGCGATTCAAGGTCACCGTGGCGGTGAAGCCTGTCTTTTCCAGGATCAGGGTCTCGAAGACGCTCATTTCCCCTCGAATTCGGGGCGCCTCTTTTCCCGAAAGGCCGTTATCCCCTCCCGCCGATCCTGGGTGGTATGGATCAAAAAATAGAGGTCGGCCTCCAATCGAAGCCCCTGCTCCAGGGTCATGTCCAACCCTTTCAGGACCGCCTCTTTGGCGTATCTCAAGGCTATCGGACCCTTGGCCGAAAGTTCTTCCGCCAGCATCAAAGCCGAAGGCATCAGCTCGTCTGTCGGAAGAACACGGTTGACCAGACCAATTCGGTTGGCTTCCCGGTAATCGACCTGCTGGCCGGTCAGGATCAATTCCAGGGCCTTGGTCCGGCCGACCAGCCGCGGCAACCGCTGGGTCCCTCCATCAAAGGGGATCTCATTCCGGATTATTTGAGACATAGAGAAGTGAGACTGATCGGAGGCCATTCTTATATCACAGGCCAGAGCCAGTTCCAGACCCTGGCCCAAGGCGTCGCCCTGGATGACGGCAATGGTCGGCTGGGTCAGAGAACTGATTTGGGAAGCCAGGGACAGGTTGGCGATCAGGTCTTCCCTTTGATCGAATAATTGATAAACCTCCGGATCGGTCCCGATAGAAAAATCCGGGCCCCGGCCGGTGATTAGAAAGACCGTGATCCCGCTGTCCCACCCGATCCCGGCCCGAATGTCCCTCAGCTCCGAGGCCATCTCAACGGTAATGGCGTTTTTTTGTTCAGGCCGGTTGAGGGTGATCATGCCTATGAACCCTCTTTTTTCAAAAAGAACTGATTTCTCTTTCATAGCAATCTATCAAATAGGATTATTGTGAATGGTTTGATGTCGAAATATTAACCCGAATTAGGAGGTATGTCAACCTTCCCCTTACGTCCTCTATTTTTTCTTCCAAACATTCTCCTTCACTTGTTTTTTTCCAAAAGAAAGAAACTCGTACCATCAGGAAGAAATAACCAAGAAAGGGGGACTACCGGAGGTGTTCTGAAAGAAACGGGATTACAATGGGATGGGGTTAACAAAGGATGAGGAGGAAAAGAACTCGCAAATTTTTAGAGTAATTTCTAAAATCCAGGTGGTGGTTGAAACCCAAAGTAATTTTCTTCTATTAATTTTGCAAAATGAATAGTTGTCCGGTCTTCAAGGTAGGGCCCAATGATCTGAACTCCAGCAGGTAGGCCATCTGAAGTAAGCCCTATCGGAGCGATGGACGCAGGTAAATATGAAAGACTTGCCAAAGTCGCCCATGGAGTCATTACGTTCCCATGTGTAACATCTTGATTGCCAAATTTGGTGGATATTCTCTGAAGAGAACCAATACCCATGGAATGATCGTGCGGAAACGCCGCGATTCGCACAGCGGGGCACAAAAGTACATCATATTTCTTGAAATAGTCGGCCCATTTTTGACGGATCATTAAACGTTCATAGTTTAGGAGCTGCCATTCTCGATGTGTTTTTGTAAGCACTCTGGCATACCAGGCATCAATACTTTGATCCCCCGTGTCTAGTTCGTTTGATTTTTTTCGCAGGGAGTTAAATTCCTCTTCCGACATGTACGCGACATTTGCCAGTTGCATCAATTCATAAAATACATCAACACTTCGATGGAAGTTGAAGTCAGGTTTTTTTTCATCAATTTTTGTACCCTTTTTTAATAAATCAACAACTAATCTCTCAAGACATTCCCCAACTTCTGTGTCTGGCGAATATAGGGGATCTTCAATCCAAACCCCTATTCGGTAGTCCTTTAACGCTTTTTTTCTTGGCGTGGGTAGATTTATTTTTATCGCTTTGCGCTGAAAAACGGGTGGTCTGACAGCAAGGTCCATAACCAAATCCAGATCAGCGGCACTTCTGGCAAGCGGACCAGTTACAGTAAAATCCTGTTCAGGTGAATAATCAATTAGTTCGATTTTTTTGGGTGGTTGCTGACCATGTATCGGTACGATTCCATATGTGGGTTTATGGCCGTAAATCCCACAAAAATGAGCAGGTGAACGAATCGAACCGGCATGATCACTACCAATTTCCAACCCTGACAATCCTGCAGCTATAGCTGCTGCAGAGCCACCAGACGATCCTCCCGACGTTCGAGTTAAATCCCAAGGATTGTTTGTCTGACCATAGACTTCATTGAAACTCTGTGTACCCATTGCCCAAAGTGGCAGATTGGTTTTTCCGAAAATAATGGCTCCAGCGTCAATCAAAGGTTGAACAACATCAGAATTTGTTGTTGGTAAATTATCTTTAAAAATCGGTGATCCGTAGGTGGTGTGCAAACCGGTAACATTGATGTAATCCTTTATGGTCATGGGAAGCCCATGCAACGGTCCCCAATTTTCATTATTAGCCAATGCTTCGTCCGCTTGACGGGCTTTTGCCCGAGCGGTTTCAAAGTCGGTCTCCACAATAGCGTTAATACTGGGATTATACCGTTCATATCTTTCTATGTATAATTCCAGCAGCTCAGATGAACTGATTTTTTTTTCTTGAATCGCCTTTACCAGATTCACAGCTGATTGAAATGGCAAATCATCCATTTTTTTCTTATCCTTGAATTCCTCCATATCCTTGCCCTTCCTTTAAGGGTGAAGTGGTTATACTGGAAGACCGTTACTTTGCTTATCTGTCCTTTCAATAAAATGGAATATACACAATTTAGTGGATTATACAAGATTTTGGGAATAGTAAATAGGAGGTTTTTCATTAGGTTGGAACTCTAAATTTAGGGGGGTGTCCTTAAACGAATTCCGTTTGCTATTCTGTTTTCTTAAAAATGAAGGTCTGCGGACTACAGGAAGCACTCATTGAATCCCTTTAAGAAAATGTTTCGCATCATTTCCTCAAATAAATATGATGGGCCAATCATGGTTTATTGCAGATTCAAGCATCACAGACCAAGGCCAATTGCAGTCCCTGACCTGTGAGTTGCATCAGGCGCCTTCTTTCTCTTAAGTCTGTAGGTGTTCAAACAGGTCGAGAAAAGCTATATCTTCAAGGGCAGTTTGACGGTCATGGGTAATTCAGGGAATAATTTTAAGTTGATTGTCCTTTCTCCGTTGGCTGGGGAAAAATAGGCCTTGACAAATGTATTGCGTTTGATAAAAATATATATTGTATAAAGTAGTCACCCAAGTTTTGAGGCAGATTGAATGAGGTCTGTCAGTTCTATCCGCTGGACCGACGAGCGAATCAACCACATAGCCGATCATGAGATTTCTCCCGAGGAGGTTGAAGAGGTCTGTTTTAACGAAGAAGACCGACCCTTGATCAGAAATGGAAGGGAAAACCTTCATTATGTATTTGGAAGAACGAATTCCGGAAGATTTCTTTTTATTGTGGTCCGTTTTCTCAGGCCCGGTGAAGTGAGGATAGTAACCGCAAGAGAAATGAATGCCTGGGAGAGGAAATATTATAGGACACGAGGCAAATGATATGAAAAAGATACCCAAGTTCAAGAACGATAGAGAAGCGGCCCTTTTTTGGCAGAGCCATAGTTTTGAAGATTTTTTCAAGGATACCAGGGAATCGGAAATCGCCTTTGTCAAAAAACCTAAAAGGACTATAGCTATACGCCTCGACCCAGAGGATATCAAAACGGTTGAACACCTGGCCGAAAAAAAAGGATTAAATTACACTTCCTTGTTAAGAATGTGGATCAAAGAACACTTGGCCAGGGAAGCGGAACAAGGGGCTTAACCGTTCCAAACTGGAAAAAAGGGACAGCGGAGTGTTTTAATAGTCCCGCTGTCCTTAATTTTTTGATCAATTAGTCCCCCGACGGTTTTTTGCCTTTGCAGCGCTCACCAGAGAGACGACTTCTTTTACGAGTTCAGTATTTATATTCAGATCCTTATTACCTTCCCGGCATTGGCCGAACCCGCCACTTGATCGAAGTGCTTAACCTGACAGCCATTGATAAAAACGGCCTCGATCCCCCTGGGGGCCCGGTCGGTTTGGGTTACGGTATTGTTGTCTTTGACCCTCTTCCAGTCAAAAACAGTAATATCAGCAGCATAACCTTTTTTTAAAAAGCCCCGATCTTTAAGGTTAAACCGCTCGGCTGTCGCCCCGGTCATCCAGTGGACCACTTCTTCCAGGGATACAAGCCTCCTGTCCCTGGCATACTGGAGGACCAAGGCAAAGGACCCAAAGGAGGCCGGATTCTGAAGTCCGGTTACGGAAACCGTGGAATCAGTCATGAACAGGCAGGCCGGGTGACTGATCAGGGCATCAATGATCTCCATGTCGCTGTAATGGTGATTGAGGATGTGGGTCCGGGATTTGGTCTTCTCCGAAAGCAACAAGGTCGTTTTCCCGGGGCTGAAGCCGAGATCCTTGGCTATCTCGCTTAGAAACCAGCCGTCGTATTTCCTTAAATCAGGATGATCGGCGTACATAATCTGAATATCGTCAAAACCAAAACCGATATGTTCGGGCATGCGGTTCAATCCCCGTTCCACCCGTTCCACCGCTTCCGGATTATGGTAATTGGCCGGGAGATCGGCCAGGAACCAGGCCGGGAGAATCACATTAATGACCGAATAACCGCAGTGGTATGAATAGGTATCGGTCATGACATCGACTCCCCCGGCAACGGCTTTTTCGATGGTCTCGAGACACTCCGCATAAGACGGAAAGGATTTGGTGCCGGCAAACATCAGGTGCGAATACTGAAGGCGCACACCGGTTTCCCTGGCGATCTCGATCATTTCCCTGAGGGCCAGTACATTGTGCGGGGTTTCCCGGTCCCGATAGGCCCCGGATATCTTGGAATAGGCCCGGCCATGAACGGTCAGGATCTTGTTTTTTCTTTTCAACAAACGGGCTACTTCTCTGATCTGTTCCGGAGGACAAAAGATGTCCGGTTCATATTGAAGTCCAAAGGACACACCGGCCGCCCCCTGGTCCAAGGCCTCTTCCAGGCGGTAAAGAATGGCCGCTTTCTCATCCGCTGAAAAAGGATTGGGATTACGGCCGCGCAAGGTGATCCATTCCGTGCCGTGCCCGGTCAGCATGACCAAGTTGTGGCTTAACCCGATTTGTTCCAGGTGAGAGAAATAGCCTCCCATGGAATCCCAGGTTACGGGCTGGGGAAATTTTTCAAAGAGGGTGATCTGGCTTAGATAGGGATTGCCTCGTCGAAGGCTGCCGACACTGCTTCCGCAGTTGCCGGCCACAAAGGTAGTGCAGCCCTGGGCGGTAAAAGGGTTTTTCAAGTCTTCATGCCCCTGGTAGGCCAGGCTCCGGTCCATATGAGAATGGGCGTCAATAAACCCGGGAGAGATGACTTTATCCGTGCAGTCCAGGGTTTCGCCCGCAAAGGCTATGGGTTGCGGGGAGACCTCCCGGATTTGGCTGCCCTGGATCAGCAAATCACCGACAAAACCTTTGGCCCCGGTCCCATCCACAATAAAGCCGTTTTTCAGCAGTACCTGCTTTTCTGAACCGGTGGTCCCGGCTTGATTCATTTTTTTTGTTTCCTCCATTTTTCCCTCCTGCGAATCGTGAAAATGGGCTTATGTTTATGTGGGACAGGCGCCCTCGCCTGTCATTTATAATCACAGCCGGGGGCGGCTGTGCTACAATTCCAAAGCTTAAAACCCTTTCAAAGCTTAAAACCCTATTTTCCCATCGTTCCCACGCTCCGGCGTTCCCCAACTGATGTCCATCCCTAGAGTCTAAACCTGACGCAGAACGTCCATGTCTGGCGTTCCCACGCTGTAGCATGGGAACGATGAAACCGTCATGCCCCGCTGGGGGCGTGATACCACGAATTATGAAAATAGAATTTCCCCCTCACCCCATCCCTCTCCCACGTGGGGGAGAGGGAGCCTCCTCCCCCTTTTGAGGGGGGAGGATTGAGGTGGGGGTGATCAAATTCTGTTTTCGCACTATTTTATTCTGAATTCTGGCTCCTGGCTCCTGGATTCTTGGTTTCTATTTTCGTATTAAACGGCCGGTCAGGCCTTTTCTTTGACCGCCTCAAAGGCCTTTTGAGTGGCCAGCAAAGTCTCGCGGATATCCTCCTCTTGGTGAGCCGCCGATAGGAACCAGTTATGATAAGGATGAAAGAAAACTCCTTCCTGATAGGCCCGGGCGCAGAATGCCCGGCTTTTTTCAAATTTTTTGTCGTCTTCAAAAGTCATAAAGGGGATGGTCACCGGGCCGGTGTAATTGATTTTCAGACCCAAAGAGGCGGCCTGGTCCAGCAGACCTTGTTTAAGCATTTCACCCATCCGGAAGATGTGTTCCAGACTGCGGCTGTCGACCATTTCCTGAAGGGTGGCCAGGGAGGCGGCCAGGGCCTCGGCGCCGGCAAAAAAAGAACCGGTGAAGAAGACCTTCGAAGCCGACGACATGAGCTCCTTGGCGCCGCACAAAGCCGAAATGGGATAACCATTGCCCATGGCTTTGGAAAAGCAGGACAAGTGGGGCTTTAGGCCGATGTATTCGGCCGAGCCTCTCAGGTCCAGCCGGAACCCGCCGCGTACATCGTCTAAAATCAGAAGCGGACCTTCCGGACGGGTAAGGGTATTGAGACCGCTGATAAAAGCCTCGGTGGGCATTTCCTGGTCATGGGAGGTCTCATGTTTAAAGGGGGTGATGATCACGGCCGCCACTTCAGGGCCGTGTTGTTTCAGGAGGTTCTCCAAGGCCGCGGGGTCGTTATAGGGAAAGGAAAGGACCTGAAGGCGCTCTTCCTCCGTGACGCCGGTGATAATGGGGGTGCACCAGGCCCCGATGCCATGGTAGCTGCCCTGGGCCATGAGGATCTTTGACCGTCCGGTATGAGCCCGGGCCACCCGGACGGCCAGGTTGCAGACATCCGTGCCGTTCTTGCCGAAGGTAACCCAATCGGCTGCCGTAATTAAATCCACCATGCGTTTGGCCAATTCAACCCAAAGGGGCGACGGCAGGCTGAAGCAATCTCCTTTTTTCTTCTGTGCGGCCACGGCCGCTTCAACTTTAGGATGGTTGTAACCCAGGATCATCGGTCCGTAAGCGCACATATAATCAATATATTCATGGCCGTCAACGTCCCAGAAGCGGCACCCTTCGGCCCTTTCGATAAAGCAGGGACTCTGTCCCCGGACCAGAAGCTGGGGGGAGAGGTGGGCCGGCATGCCGCCGGGCACCAGTTTTTGGGCCTCAGCCCAAAGTTTTTGGGATTGAGTAAAAAGACGCATAGAGCTTTCTCCTTCCTATTTTAAAAGATCTCTATAGGGGTTCAATACCTTGGCCTGATCTCTCTCTATTCCATGAGCTTTGATTCTAAAATGGTTGTAGAAGTCACTATCAAAGTATCCGGGTATAAAATCGGAAGATTGACTCGGATTTTCAGGGTACCCGATTGAACCACCGGGATCTCCTTGATCAGGGTGTAGTAGAAGTCCGACCAAAAATATTTTATCGGAAATTCGAGATCCCCCACCCCGCCGACCGTCTGGACCACATTTAGCGAATCCACCGTACAGTAGATCTCCCCCTTGAAATGTCTGGAAGTTGATTTTCTGGGTAAAACTTCTATCCGGTAACATTCCTTTTGGCCGATATTTTTCTTTTCAGTGGTTTTTAATTGATAATTTTCACGCCCTTTTTTGTCAAAGACCAGATAGGCTGGTTTCGTTTCCCAGGAACGGTACTGGGACGGATCCGTATCTTTTCCTTCAATTTTGAGGGACAAGGCTTTTATTTCAGGCTTTTCATAAAAATAGTCTTTTCTATGCAGGAAGACTTCCGAAGTTCTTTTCAAGACGTTGGTCTTAGGATCGAATTCCCGGCTGATAACCCGGCTGGTTGACTCCACGCCCCGGTACTTTTCATAAATAGGCATGTATTTATTAAAAATCCGCTCCAGTATCCGTTCGGATTCGGAAGGGGTGATGGTTTCGGCAAAACCCGATTTCGCCATATCCAACACACAGGCCAGCCAGGGTAAGATCAATATTAAAAGTAATTTTCTCATGACCACCAATTGATTTTTCTCTGTCAAACCGGTCAAGTCTGACGTTTGTAATATTTAAGTCTTATAAAAAAAAATCTGACAGGATCAACAGGATTTACAGGTAGGTTGCTCAGGCTCCGGATGACCCTGTGCAACCCCAATCCGCTTCCAGCGGAAAATAATCCTCTATTGGAAGAACGATTTGGTTTGTGCCTGGAAAGGCACAAAATCAAGGCCATCCTGTAAATCCTGTCAAGGATAGCATTTGAGTTTAAAAAACTCAATTGAGCTTCTGGCAAATGTCCAAATTTCGTAAAAATAGGTCAGGCATCCTGCCTGACAATAGGTTGAAACCATTAGATAGTCAGCCGAGACGGCTGACCTATTGGGTGTTGATTTTGCTCCAACAAATAAAAAACATGAATAAAATCAATACAATAATTAAAGCATTTTAATCTTTTTGGACAGCAATGATCCAAGATAGCATTTGGGTTTTAAAAAAATAATTAATACTAACGTTTGAATAAATGGATCACACACACCCCACCCGCCCCGACCATATGGGCCATAGCCCAATGGACCGGTTTTGGAATCTGACGCTGACCGCATTCCCCTCTCATCTGCCAGAGGATCTCGGCTATTTGTCCCACGCCGGTGGGTCCTATGGGATGGCCCATGGAAATAAGACCGCCGCTGCTGTTTATCGGGTGTTTCCCGGCCAGGGAGGTTGTTCCGTCTTCAATCAGCCGACCCCCTTGCCCCTCCGGGCATAGACCGAGTGCTTCGGAATAGATGATCTCTTCAATGGTAAAGGCGTCGTGCAATTCGATGAGATCGAGTTCTTCCGGACCTATGCCGGCCCTGCCATAGGCTTCCAGGGCGGTAATCTCGGTCAGGGTTATCAAAGCGTCTCCATCGGGAGGGGTGCTTTGGAGAACGGAGGCGATCACCGATGGGCACAATTTGTCAGTATATTTTGGGGCCCTCTCTTTGGCGCAGACAATGACCGCTGCCGCCCCTTCATCCCAGGGGCAACAATGCAGGACCGTCAGCGGATCGGCGACCAGGCGGGCCTTATTAACCTCTTCCAGGGTAAAGGTTTTTTGAAAGTGGGCATAGGGATTCAGACTGGCGTTGTAGTGACTCTTGACCGAGACCAATCCCAGCTGTTCACGGGTAACGCCGTATTCCTTCATATAATGCTGGGCCAGGGCGGCAAAGGCTAAAGCCGGTAAGCTTCTCAATGATTCGGATCCTTCTCGTTCTTTTTTCGCCGAAGGGCCGGATCCGATTTTCGACGCCGCCCGGGGAGGCGGGTTTAATTTATCGACACCAAAGGCCAGAACGATATCCTGTGCCCCTGAGGCAACCGACAGAAAAGCCTCCCGGAAGGCCGAGGAGCCGCTGGCCGAGGCGTTCTCCACGTTGGTAATCCCCAGACCGGTCAGGCCCATTTTATTGCAGACCTGATGCCCCGTAGACAGGAAAGGCTGGGAGGTACCGCAATAAGCCGCCTCAATATCTTCCCACTCCAGGTGGGCGTCCTTAAGGGCATTATTAATGGCCTCCGTGCCAAGCTCGATAATTGATTTTTCCGGAAATACTCCATAACGATGCAGTCCGGCTCCAACGACTACCACTTCTCGCATAAACAAATTCCTTTCCTTCCTGTTCCTTCTTTGAGTTTATATACAATTTTTCCGAAAAAAACAAAGCCCCTTTTTTTAAGAAAGGATTGAAAAGAAGAAAGGCATTGACAACCTGGTACAACCTTTCTAAAATTTGCCGATAAAAAGAGTAGGTTGGTAAATACGATGCCCATATACGAATATGAATGCACTTCCTGCGGAGGATTGGTTAGTATCCTGGTCACCAGGCATCAGGATCCGGAGGATCTAAGTTGTGAATATTGCGGATCGAAGGATATGAAGCGGGTCATCTCACCGGTCAATTTCCATCTCCCCCAGGGGGACCGCCTTTCTTCCTATACCCCCGGAAAAGAGAGAGACGAAGGATTCTACCGGGATTCCAGAAATATAGGGCTCCGGGCCGAACAGATGCTAAAAAAGGCCGGTGTGGACCCGGGAGAGGCCTTTAAAGCCAAACTGGACAATCTCCGCTCCGATCCTTCCCGGATTCTTAAAGATTGAATCCGCCTGTTATTTTTCAATCGAGGAAAGCAAGATGAAAGATCATGGGATTTCCTTGAATCAACATTGCCCTTGCGTCCAATCAGATTGTTCCATATTAGGGAATTGTGTTCTTTGTGTTCAAAATCACCTGGAGCACAAAAGACATATTCCGGAATGTTTCCAAAATATTCTCCGTCCGATAGTGCAAGGTATGGCCAGGCAGATGGAGTTCAAAACCATGGAAGGACGACCCAAGCCGGGATCCAGGACCAAAGAACACAAAGACAGAATCCTATCCGAATCTATTGCCCGCCATCGGACACCTAAAAAACCACGATCAGTCAAGTAGGTCTATTAATAATAAAATCCCCTATTTGTTTTCCCCATCTTTACCAAGGCAACGACCATTAGTCACAGAGCCATCATCTTCCCTGAAAGATTTGGAAATGAGACAAAAGATTTTCTGTCTTTTAAATTGACTTTAACTGTTTGTTATGGTTTATATTAACAAATTTTGATTTTTGGCTTTAATGATTCCGGCAAAATCTGACCGAAAGGCTGGTCCATGAAGCAGCAAATGAGACCCCATTTTTTTGAAAATGAAGATGGGGTTTTGTTTTGATTTGGGACAATAAAAAAGTAGAAAAAAGCAAAGAATCAATTTCCCCATGACCAACAACAATAACGGAAAATCTCTCGAATCCTGGATCTGGGACGCGGCCTGTTCCATTCGCGGGGCCAAAGATGCCCCTAAATACAAAGACTACATCCTGCCCCTGATTTTTACCAAGCGGCTTTGCGATGTCTTTGATGATGAGTTGAACCGAATCGCCAAGGAAGTCGGCTCCCGGGCCAGGGCCTTCAAACTGGTCAAGCAGGATAAAAAGCTGGTCCGTTTTTATCTTCCTTTAGAACCGAAAAACCCGGACGATGAGGTCTGGTCGGTCATCCGGACCGGCAAGGATTCCGCAAGACCGTCTAACGATAAGTATCTGGAAAAACTGGGTCAGGAACTGACCACCTACCTGCGGGCTATTGCCAGCGCCAATCCTTTGCTTAAGGGTATCATTGACCGGATCGATTTCAACGCCACTACCCATGGTCAACGCGACCTTGATGATGACCGCTTAAGCAACCTTATCGAAAAAATCAGCCTGAAGCGGCTCGGACTGGCCGATGTGGAACCGGACATCATCGGGCGAAGTTACGAATATCTGATTCGTAAGTTCGCCGAAGGAAGCGGCCAGAGCGCCGGTGAGTTCTACACGCCGGCCGAGGTCGGCCTAGTCATGGCCCGGATTATGGACCCGGAACCGGGCATGGAGATCTATGACCCCTGTTGCGGCTCGGCCGGACTGCTCATCAAATGCCAGTTGACCCTGGAAAGAAAAATGAACCTTCGGTCCAAAACCAAATATGCGCCTCTAACCCTCTTTGGTCAGGAATATGTGCCGGAAACCTGGGCCATGGCCAATATGAATATGATCATTCATGACATGGAGGGAGAGATCGAGATCGGAGACACCTTTCGTAACCCGAAGTTTCGGCAGGACAACCGCCTGCGGACCTTTGACCGGTGCGCAGGAGGTTGGGTGGGGTTTTGTGTCAAGGCAGGAGGCGGAAAGAATGAGAGGGTTTGGGACTGGGGGACAAATACCCGAAGAGGGGTCGCGGAATGGGTCACTCTTCTTTGATGATCTACTTTATGCCAAGGTTCGGGAGTTTAATCCCTTTTACAAAGAGCCTCAAGGACCCTGGTCGGACTGTTTCGGCATTTGCCAAAATTCAGAGAAATCTGAATTCCCTTCAAGCTTGGGAGCACGGCAAGCTCTTTTGAGAAAATAGGGCCATTTATATTTATTCCGAAAAGATATCGGGTATAATGAAAATGGAGGATAAAAAAAATGGGACAAACACTTTCCCGTGAATCGGTTCTGGATATTTTGAGAATGCATAAGGGGGAAATCCTGAAGGAATTTCCGGTAAGGCGGCTTGCGCTTTTTGGGTCTTTGGCTAGGCAGGAGGAGACGCATGAAAGCGATATAGATATCCTGGTGGATGTCGATCCCTCAATTGGACTTAAGTTTATGACCCTTGCTGACAGACTTCAGGAGATACTCCATTGTAAAGTTGATCTCGTCTCACGAAGGGGTATTAAGCCATCGCTTCTTAAGGTGATTGAAAAGGAGAGCATCGATGTCTAAACGAGATTCAAAACTGCTTGTGGAAGACATCAGTACAGCAATCGAAAAGATCGATAGGTATATTGCCGGAATGGATAGAGATGCCTTCATGGCCGACGAAAAAACAATCGATTCGGTCGTGCGGAACCTTGAGATTATCGGTGAGGCGGCACGCCAGATGCCCGATGCCTTTAAAGAAGCAAGTAAGGACGTTCCCTGGAGCCAGATAATGGGATTACGCAACAGAATTGTACATGACTATTTCGGCCTTGATCTTGAGATAATCTGGTTCATCATCACTTCCGACCTGCCGGACCTAAAGAAAAAAATCCAGAAAATCCAATCTTAAATATGCCCAAGCCCGGGGAACATAAAACGGTCCAATCCCGCATCCTCGCCTATGCTCAGGAAATCGGGTGGAGCTTTGTGCCGAGGGAGGAGGCGGAGAGGAGACGGGGGTTTGGGGTTGATGGGCAAACCCCGGAAGAGCGGGGCAGGAATGGGGCGCTCTTTTTTGATGATCTGCTTTATGCCAAGGTCCGGGAATTCAATCCTTTTTACAAAGAAGCCTCGGGGGCTTTGATCGGGCAGTTTGGCCGCCTTCAGGCCGGTATCCAGGGCAATCGGGAATTTCTGTCATCTCTGCGCAATACCGGGAAATATTTTTACGCCGAGGAAAACCGGGAGCTGGACCTTAAGCTGATTGATTACGATGATCCTTCCAAGAATGTCTATGAGGTCACTGAGGAATATTATTGGCACAACGGCCATTACGGCAATCGGGAGGACGTGGTCTTCCTGATCAATGGTATCCCGGTGCTGGTCTTTGAATGTAAGAACGCCACTAAATATGAGGCTATTGCTCTGGGTGTGGATCAGGTCCGCCGTTATCATGAGGAAACCCCGGAATACTTTGTGCCCGAGATGGTTTTTGCCGTGACCGAGGCCATGGGGTTTTCTTACGGAGTCTCCTGGAACCTGGTCCGCCGGAACATCTTTAACTGGAAGGATGAACAGATCGGCAATCTGGAGGCCAAGGTCAAAAGTTTCTGCTCCGTTCCCAGGGTCCTCAATCTCCTGAAAAAATACATCATCTTTGCTGAGAAAGAAGAGGAACTCCAGAAGTATATCCTGGCCCAGCACCAGACCGAGGCCGTGGAAAGGGTGGTCCGAAGGGCCCATGATGCCGGACGCCGCCGGGGGCTGATCTGGCATACTCAGGGAAGCGGCAAGACCTTTACCATGATCAAGGCCGCCGAGCTGCTCTTTAAAACCCCGGAGTCCGCTAAGCCCACCATCCTGATGATGATCGACCGCAACGAGTTGGAAGATCAGATGATGAAAAACCTGGCCGCCCTGGGTCTGCAAAACGTCGAGCAGGCCGACAGCATGGCCCAACTTAAAAAATTGTTAATATCGGACTACCGGGGGATCGTCGTCACCACTATCCAGAAGTTCCGGGACCTGCCGGCTGACATCAACAAAAGAGGAAACATCTATGTCCTGATTGACGAGGCCCATCGCACCACCGGCGGTGATCTGGGGAATTTTCTTATGGCCGGTCTGCCCCAGGCCACCTATATCGGTTTTACCGGCACCCCAATCGACAAAACGGTTTACGGCAAAGGGACCTTCAAGACCTTCGGCTGTGAGGACGATAAGGGATACCTTCATAAATATTCCATCGCTGAAAGCATCGAGGACGGGACTACCCTGCCCCTTTATTACAACCTGGCCCCCAACACCATGCTGGTTCCCCATGAAACCATGGAGAAGGAATTTTTTGCCCTGGCCGAAACCGAGGGGATTGCCGATATCGAAGAACTGAACAAGATCCTGGACCGGGCCGTTCATTTGAAAAATTTTCTAAAGGGAAAAGCCCGCTTGATCGAAGTTGCCCAATATGTGGCCCGTCATTATCAGGAAAATGTGGAGCCTCTGGGTTACAAAGCCTTCTTGGTGGCCGTGGACCGGGAGGCCTGCGCCTTATACAAAAAGGCCCTGGATCACTTTTTGCCGGATCATTATTCGGAAGTGGTCTATACCGGCATGCATAACGATCCGGCCCATCTAAAGGAATTCCATATAGACGTTAAAAAGGAACGGCAGATCCGGAAAAATTTCATCAAGTTCGGGGAATTTCCGAAAATTCTTATCGTTACCGAGAAGCTGCTGACCGGTTTCGATGCCCCAATCCTTTATGCTATGTACCTGGATAAACCCATGCGAGACCACACCCTGCTTCAGGCCATCGCCCGCGTCAACCGTCCCTATGAAAACGAAAAGGAAGAAATGATCAAGCCCCATGGATTCGTCCTGGATTTTGTGGGGATCTTTGACAAGCTGGAAAAGGCCCTGGCCTTCGACAGCGACGAGGTCAAGGCCGTCATTAAGGACCTGAATCTGCTCAAGACCCTGTTCCAAAGCAAAATGGAAAAAAAAGTCCCGGAATATTTGGGGATGATTAAGCGGAACTTCGATGACAAGGATGTGGACCATCTGATCGACCATTTCCGGGACAAGGACCTGAGAAAAGAATTTTTTAAGGAATATAAAGAACTGGAGATGCTTTACGAGATCATATCCCCGGATGCCTTTTTGCGTCCTTATCTGGATGATTATTCGACGCTGTCGGCAATGTATGATGTGGTCCGTAAGGCTTATACCAAAAAGGTTTATGTGGACCGGGATTTTCAAAGAAAAACCAATCAACTGGTCCGGGAAAAGGTCGGCACCTCGGGTGTGCAACCCGTAGAGGATTTTGTGGAGATCGATTCGGAAACCATCGAATTGATCAAAAAGAAAAAGGGGGGCAACAACACCAAAGTCATCAATCTGATCAAGAGCATAGAAAAGGCCGCCGAGGAAGAAAGCGGGGATCCCTTCCTGATTACCATGGCCGAACGGGCCAAGGGTGTCTTGGAGAGTTTTGAAAATAGACAGCTATCCACCTCTCAAGCACTTGAGGAGCTTTTCAGGGAGATCCGGAAAAACGAACAAAGAAAGAGGGAACAACAGGAAAAGGGTCTTGACGGCCTGACCTATTTCGTCTATCGAACACTGCTTGATGCCGGATACCTGAAACGGAGCAGATCAGTAAAAGGATCAAAGAGACTTTCCTGGAATATCCACACTGGCTTTCCAGCGAAAAAGAGCTTAGAGAACTACGCCAGGGGATTACCTTTGCGATTTTCAAGGTGGAAGAGAATATTGAAAAAATCAGCGCCATTGTCGAGGACCTACTCCGGTTACTGGAAAGGGCGAAGAAGATTTGAGCCTCGTGGGTTTAAAAGAAAAAGAGGATTTCAAAATCCGAGTCAGGGACTGGGCCAAAAAGCTTGACGTCCAAGTCCGAACCATAACAATACGGTCCATGAAAAATAAATGGGCCTCCTGCTCTCGGAGCGGGAATTTGACCTTTGATTCCGGTTTGTTGAGTAATGGCTCAAGGGAATGGGATTATGTTATTGTCCATGAACTCCTCCACTTTTCCGTTCCTAATCACGGGCGACTCTGGAAGAGCTTGATGCTTGCCCATTTGGGGGACTATGACAGGATAGAGAATAAATTATCGAGTTCAAGAGGGGCAATAGATCAAAAAGTGCCTAATCGAGAATAAAGACCAAGGAGGAAAGAGATGTACAAAGAGCAAACTGGTTTTCTGAGAATCCGACCCATCCTGTTGAGGGGCCTTTTGGCCTTAATCATGGTTTCTTTGCCGTTAACCCTGTGGTCTGCCGATCTTCCCCTGGCCAAACCGGAATCGGTAGGCCTGTCCAAAGAACGCCTGGCCCGGATTGTTCCGGCCATGGATAAATACATCAAAAATAATCTGGTTCCGGGAACCGGCGTGGATAAAGATATCAATAAGGTTAAAACCGGGTTGGTCACCAATCATCCCGGTCCCGTGCCCTGGTCTCCCGGCAGTTATTACTGGGGTGGAGCCTATTGCACCCTTTTCTGGGTGGATCCGAAAGAACAACTGATTGGAATGGTCTTTACCCAACTCATACCCTATGCCCATATTAACCTCCGGCATGATTTTATCGGTCTGGCTACTCAGGCCATCGTGGATTAGAAAGGATATTTTATGTCGGCCCGGAGTTTCATTGCCGGTATCGGGGGCACCCTGTTTTTCCTGGGGATACTAGCCGGTCTCCCTCAAGCCGGGACCGGTCTTGATAAAGAGGATATATACCGGATCGGTTTGCAGGCTTATGTTTATGCCTATCCATTGGTTCTGCTGGACCAGACCCGGCAGGCGTTTATCCAGCGTTTCCCCATGAACCGTTTCAACCATGCCCTTGCCTTCCCTCCGCCTGCGGCCAGGACGGTGGTCAGACCCAATATCGACACCTTGTACTCCAGTGCCTGGCTTGATCTGTCTGCTGAACCGATCATCCTGTCCGTGCCTGATACTGGAGGGAGGTATTATCTTGTTAAGATCATGGACGCCTGGACCGAGACCATCGCCGTGCCCGGCAAAAGGACCACCGCCACCCAAGCCGGGGAATTTGTCATTACCGGCCCGAATTGGAGGGGATCCCTTCCCTCAACTCTGCCGGTTATAAAATCCCCGACCAATCTGGTCTGGGTTATCGGGCGGATTCAGACCAACACTTCGGCCGATTATGCCAATGTCCATGTCCTGCAAAAGGGCTTCAAGCTGGTCCCCTTGAACTCCAAGGACCAGGCCGGGTCAGCGGCCCCTTTATCTGGAAATATCCCGCCCGGCAATGTTGGCAATAGCCCGACGCCACCGGCACAGGTTGCCGCTATGGATGCCGCGACTTTTTTTAAGACCTTCACCGCCCTGCTCAAAGACAATCCGCCCCATGCTGAGGACGCCCCTTTGGTGGCTGAACTCAAAGCCATAGGCATCTCTCCCGGGGAACCCTTTGGCCCGGTCAAACTTGACCCCGAGGTCCTGCCAGCCCTGGAAAGCGCAGTCCGGGATGCCAGGGAAAAGATCATTAATCAGATCAGGATGACCGGTAGGGAGCGAAAGGGTTGGGGTTTAAACAGAAATATCGGCCGTTACGGGACGGACTACC
Source organism: Deltaproteobacteria bacterium (assembly GCA_016208255.1). Lineage (GTDB taxonomy): Bacteria > Desulfobacterota > RBG-13-43-22 > RBG-13-43-22 > RBG-13-43-22 > RBG-13-43-22. The sequence goes on from JACQYK010000122.1 coordinate 27,540, forward strand.
TGACCCGGGCGACAACCGCCCTGGGCGGATTAGGGGCCCTTCCGGCTGAAGAAGCGATCTACACCGGCACGGTAAAGGATAGCGCGGGCAATCTTTAAACGGGCAGTAATCGATATGTGCTTCATTTCGACAAGACCGGTTTGCCGCCGGTGAAGGCCTTTTGGTCACTTACCCTCTACAACCGGGAAGGTTTTTTTGTTCCCAACCCCTTAAACCGTTATGGGCTCGGGGACCGGGATCCTCTGAAGTTTAATAAGGATGGTTCGCTGGACCTCTACCTCCAGCATACTAAACCGGCCCAGGACCTGGGAAACAATTGGCTTCCCACTCCGAACGATTTTTTCTCACTTTCCCTGCGCCTCTACTGGCCCGGCGCGGAGGTGTTATCCGGGCAGTGGACCCCTCCTGTAATTCGGCGGGTCGAATAGCAATTTATTTTCCATCCGTAAACGGTCCTTTTTCGCCCTGGCTGTGTCAATCCGCAGGATTGTTTGTGGGGCGACCTTCGGTCGCTAAGGCACAATCCCTTGATTTGTTACTGATTGGCCCTTTTTTCTCCTTGACACTTCCTCTTCCCTGAAATTAGAATATATTCAATTTAAAGAGAAGGTTAGACCAAACCACCCATTCCTTGTCCAAGCAATTGAGATTACCCCGTTGGGAAATCAGAAAGGGAATTGCAATCTATTATTTTCTGAGGTATAAAGGGAAAGAAAAAATAAACCAATCGGTTTAAAACTTAATCCAGGAGGAATTTATTCAATGAGAAAAATGTTATTGCTTCTAACCATGGCCGGCCTAGTTCTTTTTAGTTTTCAATCTCTTTTCGCAGCCGATTATCCAGCTAAAGTGATTACCATTATTGTGCCGTTCACCGCCGGAGGGCCGACCGATACGGTGGCCCGTTTGATGGCCGTGCCCATGTCCAAGGCCCTCAATACCCAGGTCATCGTGGAAAACGTCGACGGCGCCGGTGGAACCGTCGGCGCCAACCGAGCCGCCAAGTCCGCCCCGGACGGCTACACCATCTTTTTACACCATATCGGTATGGCCACGGCCCCGGCCCTTTATCGTAAGCTCCCTTATAATCCCATCACTGATTTTGAACCCATAGGTCTGATCAATGAAGTGCCCATGACCTTTGTAGCCAAAAAAGATTTTCCCGCAAAGAATTTAAAGGAATTGATCACCTACGTGAAGGCCAACAAAGCCAAGGTGAATCTGGCCAACGCCGGTCTCGGGGCCGCCTCCCATCTATGCGGTACATTGTTCATGACCGCCATTGAGACCGACCTGACCACTATCCCGTATAAAGGCACCGGCCCGGCCATGAACGACTTGCTTGGCGGGCAGGTCGATTTTATGTGCGACCAGACCACCAATACCACCAGTCAGATCAAAGCGGGGAAGATCAAGGTCTACGGGGTTACGACCAAAAAACGGGTGCCCTCTCTGCCTGATGTCCCGACTATGGACGAGGCCGGGCTGAAAGGTTTCGAGGTTGCCATCTGGCACGCCTTTTATGCCCCCAAAGGGACCCCGAAGCCGATCATAGACAAACTCACCAAGACCGTACAGGTAGCTCTTAAAGACAACATGGTCAAACAACGTTTTGGCGATCTGGGGACGGAACCGGTCAGCGAAGACCGGGCCACTCCGGAGGCTTTACGCAAACACCTGAAGGCTGAAACCGATAAGTGGGGACCGATCCTCAAAAAGGCCGGCGTCTATGCCGACTAAGCTCAATCCCTTTTATATTTGGCCCGTCTGAACCCGGAAGGTCCCTATCCTGTTTCCGAACAGGATAGGGACTGGAAGAAAATATGTTCAATTGGCTATTGATGGTTGGTTTGAGAGGCTGCAATGACGATTAGCGGTAAAGATTTCTGGACAGGGCTGATCTATATTTTTTTCGGATCAAGTGCGATTCTGATTGCCCGTGGGTACGGTATGGGTACGGCCATCAAGATGGGACCGGCCTATTTGCCCTCCATCCTCGGCGGCCTGCTTATCCTTATTGGTATCATTTCCCTGATCCGCTCAATCCTGAAGAAGCAGACCCCCATCACCAGAATCACCATCAAGGGATTGGTTCTGGTTGTCTTTTCCACAATCCTGTTCGGGTTCCTGGTGCGCGGGGCCGGGTTGATTGTCGCTTTGCCGATTTTGGTTCTGGTCAGCGCCTCGGCCAGCAAGGATTTTCGATGGATTCCATCCATCTTGATGGCGGTAGGACTGACCTTGTTCTGCACCTTTGTCTTTTTGAAAGGGTTGGGGATACCCCTGCCGATTCTCGGTTCCTGGTTCGGCGGATAGCGGTGCCTTTTTATTAAAAAGGAGCTTCTTCATGGAACTTATAGAACATCTCAGCCTTGGTCTGTCGACGGCGATCACTCTGGCCAATCTTCTTTATTGCTTGGGTGGAGTCTTTATCGGAACTTTGATAGGGGTCCTGCCCGGTCTGGGACCAACCGCGACTATCGCCATGCTCCTGCCCATCACTTTCTCACTTTCACCGGTTTCCGCCCTGATTATGTTGGCTGGGATCTACTATGGATCTCAGTATGGCGGCTCAACGACCTCCATACTGGTGAATTTGCCGGGAGAGGCGGCTTCGGTGGTAACCACTTTGGATGGATACCAGATGGCCCGCCAAGGCCGGGCCGGTGTGGCCCTGACTGCGTCGGCCGTCGGTTCTTTTTTTGCCGGGACCTTTGCCACTTTGTTAATCGCTTTTTTCGCACCTATTCTGTCTGAGATAGCTTTGAAGTTCGGGCCTGCGGAATACTTTTCGCTCATGGTCCTGGGATTGGTGGCGGCCACCGTACTGGCCCAGGGATCATTGCTGCATGCTATCGGCATGGTCGTGCTTGGCCTGCTTTTGGGGCTGGTGGGTACGGATGTCACTTCCGGTGCCCAGCGATTTACCTTCGGTATTCCTCAACTGGCCGATGGAATCGGCTTTGTGGTGGTGGCCATGGGCATGTTCGGTCTGGCCGAGATAACCCGCAACTTGGAAGGGGAGGGAAGCCGCTCAGTCATGGCCAAGATTACCACCTTGCTGCCGACCAAGGAGGACTGGAAACGGATGGTGGCCCCGATTTTGCGCGGGACCGTTATCGGTTCGGCGGTCGGTATATTGCCGGGCAGCGGCTCGATCCTGGGCTCTTTTGCCGCCTATTCCATCGAAAAGAAGGTATCGAAAAATTCCGCCCAATTCGGGAAGGGGGCCATCGAAGGCGTGGCCGCCCCTGAAGCGGCCAATAACGCCGGGGCCCAGACCTCCTTCATTCCCATGTTGACCCTGGGAATTCCCTCCAATCCGGTCATGGCCCTCATGATCGGGGCCATGATCATTCAAGGCATACAACCCGGACCTTCGGTGATAACCGAGCAGCCGGCCCTTTTCTGGGGGATCATCGTTTCCATGTGGATTGGAAACTTTTTTTTAGTCATCCTCAACCTGCCCTTGATCGGGATCTGGGTGCGGATGGTTATGGTTCCCTACCGACATCTTTATCCGGCGATCCTGGTCTTCTGCTGCATCGGGGTGTTCAGTCTCAGAAATTCCGAAATGGATGTTTTTATGATGGCCTTGTTCGGGGCGATGGGTTACCTTTTCTCTAAACTGGACTGTGAGCCGGCGCCGATGTTGCTGGCCTTTATCCTGGGTCCTTTAATGGAGGAATATTTACGCCGGGCCATGCTCTTGTCCCGGGGGAATCCCTGGGTCTTCGTTCAACGGCCCATCAGTGCGATTTTGATTGCCCTGGCTGTTCTGGCCCTGCTGGCCGTTTTACTCCCCTCCTTTAAGAAAACAAGAGAGGAAGCCTTTCGGGAATAGAAGATTCCGGATTGATCATCAAAGACCTTTGCAGGGATTTGGTCTGAGACCAGCTGTTAATAGTCTCATAATAATCTTGATATGGAACAGATGAGCTTGCCTAACGGAGGATCGAGGGGGTCTTTTTTTAGGGCCGGTCGACTTAGTCGACCTTTTGAAGAGGCTTCCAAAGGAAGCCGAGAGGTGTACGCCCTGCCTCGAATCAAACTTTGCCGGACGGGCCGGGATGGGGCGATAAGTCACCCTTTGGACAATCCCTAAAAAAAGACCCCCTCGGTCCTCTTATGTCATTATTATATCAAGACCCTTAGTACTACGAAAATAATGTTCGGAGTAATGAGTTCGGGCCGATCGGCTTCGCCGATCTTATGAAGAGGCTTCCGGAGGAAGCCGGAGTTCGGGGAAAACCATTTTCTCGATCGTTGCCTCCTTCTGAGCATAGGAACTTTACAAAAAATCATTGACCGGTAATTTATTCCGCTGGATTAACATGGAGGACCTTATATGTCGATATTAAACAGAGAAGGTGTGAATATCTTTTATGAGGTGGACGGGGTGGGCAGTGACCGGCCTCCGATATTATTGACCCACGGGTATTCAGCCACGTCGGAGATGTGGAGGTCTAACCTGGAAGCCCTCAGCGCCCGGAGACGCGTCATTACCTGGGACATCCGGGGACATGGGCGCAGCGATTCCCCGGAGGATCAGTCTTTGTATTCATCGGAGTTAAGCGTGGCCGATATGGAAGCCATCCTGGATGTGACCGGAACCCAGAAGGCCTTGGTGGGCGGGTTGTCGCTTGGCGGTTACCTGTCCCTGGCCTTCCATCTCCGGCACCCGGAGCGTGTCGCCGCCCTGATGCTCTTCGACACCGGTCCTGGTTTCAAACGGGACGAACCCCGGGACGCCTGGAACCGTACGGCCGAGGCCACTGCAGCCGCCTACGAAGCGCGGGGTCTGGAGGCCCTGCCCAACCGCCCCGAGGTGGGCCGGGCTACCCACCGGGGGGCCGCCGGTCTGGCGAAAGCAGCCAGAGGAATTCTTGCTCAGTACGATGCCCGGGTTATCGAATCTCTTTCCAGCATTGCCGTGCCGGTTCTGGTAGTCGTCGGCGCACTCGATTCGCCTTTTCTGGCGGCTTCGGATTACATGGCCTCCAAAGTGCCCGGTGCCCTTAAGGCGGTTATTCCCGATGCCGGCCATGCCTCCAACATAGACCAGCCTGAAGCCTTCAACCGGATCGTCCTGGATTTCCTGGACCGGGTATAAGGTAATTATTTCCTGGGACCTGGATGGGCGGAGGTGGCTTCCTTCAAAAACCACCTCCGTCTAATTTTTGCTTAGGAGAAGCAGCTAACCAAAAGAAATCCGGGGCCTACTTGATCGCCCGACCCCCGCATTATTGAACCTTTTTACTCTTTTCCCACCATTCCGACCATTTCTGGTGGTTTTCTCCATATTTTTTCCCGGTGATGTCTTTAAGGATCTTGGCCGCCCCACTGCGAATGCGGAGACTTTCATCCTGCAAGGCCTTGATCAAGGGATCGACGGCTTGTTCCTCAAATTTCCGGAGTGAACTTTGCGCCTCCTGCCTGATCTTTTTCAGATTATCCTTGAGCAGGGGGATGAGGGCGGGGATGGCCCGGGCATCACGAATTTCCCCCAGGGTTTTAATTGATTCGAATCGAACATCGAGATCGGTATCTTTCAGGGTATTGATCACCGCCAGCACCGATTGCGGGTCTTTGAATTTGGCCAGGGCCTCCACCGCTTTTTTTCTGACCTCGGCACTATTATCCTTTAGAGAGGCCTGGAGAGGAGTAACCGCCCTGGGATCTTTCAATTCAGACAAAGCTTCGACGGCCTTTTCCCGAACTTCCGCATTCTTGTCGGTTAGGATTGAAATAAGGGCCGGTACGGCCCGGCTATCTTTAAAATTGGTTAGTGTTTCGATGGCTTGCTCTCTCACCTCCGGACTGCTGTCTTTGAGAGAAGCGATTACAGGATCAACAGCCTGCAAGTCTTTTAATTTCCCCAAGGTCTCAAGAGCCGCTTCCCTCACTTCCGGATTAGGGTCCTTTAAGGCTTGAATTAAGGCTGGGACAGCCTGGTGGTCTTTCAAATCTCCCAGGACTTCGGCTGCCCTTTCCTTCCCTTCAGCATTTTGATTTTTCAAAGCTGCGGTAAGCAAAGACACGGCCCCCAGGTCTTTCGTTTTGACCACCGCCTTGGCCGCTTCTTTTCCCGGTGAGGTAAAGTGACGCTCGGTCGGGAGCCAGACCGATTCGCTGTCTTCGAAAAGTGATATCAGAAATGGAACAGCCGGTGCGGCTTTTCGCCCCATCTTTCCCAAAGCGATGGCCCCTTCAATACGATCAAGGGTCTTCGGGGAATATAATTTTTCAATTTGCTGCCGAATCGGCCCCGAAGTATCCTGCGGGATGGTATCTTTGGAAACTTTGGGCTGGCAGTTGCCGTAGGAAAAGAGGGTGATTATGAAAAAAGTGGCAAACAGAAAAATGAAAACCCTTTTTGAAAAGATTTTATCCATCGACAGTCTCCTTTCTTGTAATCCCTAAAAATGTTTATCTAAAATTTCGAAAGAGTATAAGACTATGAAAAGAGGAGATCAAGCCAAAATTAACCCTTGGCCCCTTGAATCTTGGAGATGATCAGTCATTATTAATCCTTCGCCTTGTTTTTAATCAACAATGGGATTAACATATAATCCAAACCTTGTGGTTTAAGGAAGCGGATATCGGAAAATCATGGCCAGGCAACCGGAAGAAAAGAAGGCAAAAAATATTTTATTGGACAGACGGATTCGGGAAAAAATTTCAGGGGCGCAGGACCTTTTTGAGCTTTGGGGAGACACTTTGCGAAAGGACCCTCCTATTTTTTTTCTTTTGAACAGTCTGGACAAAAAGATTGCCGCTTCCAGGGAGGCCATGGAGGTTTTTGGCGTCGCCTCGGCCTGCAGACATTGCCTTGAGGAAGACGGGGCCACTTGTTGCGGGGCGGGTATCGAGAACCGGTACACCTCCCGCCTCCTTTTGATTAACCTCCTTTTGGGGAAGGCCCTCCCCCAAAAGCGTCTTTGGGGGAACAGCTGTTTCTTTCTTTCAGAAAACGGCTGCAGCCTGAAAGCGCGTCTGGTGTTATGCGTTAATTACCTCTGCCTCAAGATCCAGAGGTTGGGGCCTTCAGAAGAGTTGGCCCGCCTGCAAAAAATCACCGGGGAGGAAATGGATGAAAGCTTTATCCTGGAAGAAGCCGTTAAGAGGTTCATTGAAGAAAAATCCTATGGCAAATAAGGCCTTGAAAATTTTCCCCATCCTCCTATGTCTTTTTACGATCTTCCTTCCGGCTTGTGAGAGTACGGATATTCAGACTGCCACCGATGCCGGGATTGATGCGGTAAAGGCCCTGACCCTTTCGGATAAGGATGTCCAGGATCTCTCCGAACAATCCGCCCGGTATTCAGACCAAAAACATGTTCTGGCGCCGCCTGAAAATAGATATTCCCTTCGCCTGCGTCGGATCGTCGGGAAACCCGGGAAGGAAGGAAATCTCAATTTTAACTATGGGGTTTATCTATCCCCTACGGTCAATGCCTTTGCCATGGCCAACGGGACCATTCGTCTTCATAGCGGTTTGATGGACAGGCTCAATGATGGGGAACTTCGTTTCGTCATCGGTCATGAAATGGGGCATATTGTGAAAAACCACATCCGCAAAAAAATCCGTCTGGCTTATGCGGCCAGTGCCGTCCGAAAAGGCGTTGCTTCTCAGAAAAACCTGGCCGGGGAGGTGGCTCGATCTCTGCTTGGGGATCTGGCAGAATCCCTGATGAATGCCCAGTTTTCACAACTGGAGGAAAAAGAGGCGGATGATTACGGATTGGTTTTTCTCAAGCGGGAAAAGAATAATCCCCAGAATGCCGTGTCGGCTCTCGAGAAATTAGCCAGGCTGGGTCCGGATCACTCTTTTCTGTCCAGTCATCCGGATCCGGGAAAAAGGGCCGAAAGACTGCAGGCGCAACTGGAAGGAAAGGCCGTATCGATAGAAGAGAATCGACAGAACTGGATTGCCAGACTCAAAGCCTTTTTGGAAAACACTTTCCCTGCACTCTATAAGTATCTTGAAAAAATCCTCCCGGAGTCGGCCTGAAAAACATCAATGGCTTGTCCCTCTCCGGGGAGTCTCCGCTCATTAAATCATATAGGGACACAAACTTAGAATTCTATTTGACGATCTGGAGAAAATCTGGTAGTCCTTTTCCTTAAATAATTAAAGATCCAGGTGCCCTTAATAAGGGCTTGCAAGGGAAGCCGGTGAAAGACCGGCGCGGTCCCGCCACTGTAATGGGGTACGAACCCTGCGTAACCACTATTCCGCTGATCGGAACGGGAAGGGCAGAGGGAGGAAAATCCCAGAGCCAGGAGACCTGTCTGGATCTCCTCACGACATCGTCTTCGAGGTAAAGACCGGTGAGGGGGTTCGAAATTTGATCCCCAGCCGGCAGAGGCCCGGCCGGGGATTTTTTTTGGGCTTCCTCTCCGACAAGGAGGGGTCATGGAAAAGAAGGGGGATACCATTCTGGAATGTTTTATCGTCAAAGGGAAGGGGTTTGATTTTCTGGGGGTCATTTATAAGGAAAAAGAAACGGGGCTGATGGCCCTAACCCGACAGGTTTTCCCCGGAAATCAGGTTCTTCTGGAGTATTACCGGGATGAAAATCAACAGAGATTATCGGACCGGCTGTTAAAAACCGCCGGCCAACTGGCAGACCGATACGGACTTCATCCGGTTCATTGGGTTTATCCCGGAGGTATTGAGGAAAGGCGATTCATCAGCGGACTCCGGGAGGCCAAAAAAGAAAAGGAATTTTGGCAAAGGGGTCTGCATAATTAGGCAGCGCTTATTTCAACGACCCCAATCATTCCATGTACTGCGGCGGCCGGGCCATTGTCGGCGACGGTGACTTCAGCCGAGACGGAAAAAAATATCTGGTCCTGGTCAACATTATGAAACCCGGCTCATGGGAAGAACGTTTGGCACTGATCGAATTTGAATGAATTTTTGGGCGGAAAAAGGTAAGTCAAGGGTCTTACAAATCCAAAGGGCCCACCTCCATAAAAGGTCCCGCACCGACGCTTCCCGGAAGGAGCAAACATAACCTGGGGGATAATTAAAATATGAAAAAAATAAAGGTTGGAATAATATTTGGTGGAAAGTCAGCCGAACACGAAGTCTCTCTGCAATCGGCCAAAAATGTTTATGAGGCCATCAATAGAGAAAAATATGAGCCGGTATTGATTGGAATTGACAAGTCCGGCCGATGGCTGTTAAGCGATGAGTCAAAGTTTTTGATCAATGAGAATAATCCAAAACTGATTAGGTTAAATCAGTCTCAGGAGGTCGTGACCTTTGCCCCGGAAAGCCATGGCTTGATTTCAAACATTACCAACCAAAAAGAAAGTGGCTCCGTTGATGTTGCTTTTCCAATCCTTCATGGTCCGATGGGGGAAGACGGTACGGTTCAAGGTCTTTTGAAATTAGCCAATATTCCTTTTGTAGGCTCCAGTGTACTAGGTTCCGCAGTGGGTATGGACAAGGACCTCATGAAGCGTCTTTTGCGCGATGGCGGTATTCCGATCGCACGATTTACCGCCGTGGCTCAGGGGGACGAGATTCCCGAATTTGATGTGCTCGCAAAAAAATTCGGCATTCCATTTTTTATAAAGCCCGCGAATATGGGTTCTTCCGTCGGGGTTAATAAGGTTCAGAATGAGAACGACTATAAAAAAGCAATGGCCGAGGCCTTTACCTTTGACTTGAAAGTGATTATAGAGGAATTGATAGAGGGAAGAGAAATTGAGTGTTCGGTACTTGGGAACAATCGTCCCATCGCCTCAACCATCGGGGAGATAAAATCCAGTCGCGACTTTTATTCCTACGAGGCAAAGTATATAGATGAAAATGGGGCCATACTTGAGATACCTGCCAATCTTCCACAGGAAGTAATCCGGCATGCTCAAGAATTGGCCATCAATACTTTTAAGATTCTGTCTTGTGAGGGCCTGGGTCGAATAGATATGTTTTTAAAAGAAAACGACGAAATTGTCGTAAATGAGATCAACACCATGCCGGGGTTTACTAAAATCAGTATGTATCCTAAGCTTTGGGAGGCGTCCGGAATTTCATATACGGAATTGATTGATCGACTTATACAGTTGGCGATTGAACGATTTGAGAAAGAGAAAAAATTAAAGACGAATTATTTATGAGTACAGACTCTTCCCGCCTGAACCGTCCACGATATTCGATGCCGGATTTCGTTAAGAGAGCCCTGGAAGAAAGAGGTCTGATGGCGGCTTATCAAGAACGCCCCGACTACCAGCAGAATGACTATATCGGCTGGATTTTTCGAGCCATACGGAAAGAGACGAAAGAAAAAAGACTTCTCCAGATGCTTGACGAACTGGAAGCGGGCGGGGTTTATATGAACATGAAGCATCCGGCCTCCAAGAATAGGTGATCTCAACCATAAAGCCGGGGAGGATTCCCATGTCGAACCATAAGACAGCCATAAAAAAGCCTCAGTTGATTATCCGACCACCCGAAAGTATTTACCAGATCCGGGGAGAAATAGTGAACGGCACCTTCCAGGGCCGCTGGCATTTCTCCTTTGGTGACAATTACGATCCCGACCACATGCAATTTGGGACGCTCCGGGTTTTCAATGACGATACCCTCTCTCCGGGCGCCGTCTGGCCGCTTCATCCCCATCATGATATTGAAGTCGTCACCTATTGCGCCGAAGGCGAATTCCGCCATGCCGACCAGCGCGGCCAGGGCGGCATTCTCAAAAAAGGATGGGTCCAGCATACTACGGTAGGCCGGGGGATGTGGCATTCGGAGATCAACAACCGATCAGACGGTCTGATGCGATTTATCCAGATGTGGTTCATTCCCTCCGAAGGGAACCTGACCCCTTCCATAGAACAAAAGGCCGTTGAAAAAAAAGAGAGAACCAACAGGCTCACCCCCTTGGTTTCAAATGCGCACCAGGAGGCCCTCCCCATTCATTCCGATGCCCTGGTTTATTCCTGCCTCCTTCAGGGAGGGCATAGCCTGGAGCATCCCTTGAAAGCCGGGCGAGGGGCTTATGTCTATGTGCTGGAAGGATCCGCCGTAGAAGCCAACGGCAACGTAATCCCGGTCTTGGGAGCGGCCCAGGTAAGGGGAGCCATGGATATCCATCTGTCCACTAAAAGCGAGGCCGAACTGCTTCTGGTCGATGTCGCGATCTGAACTCATGAGAGTTGTCAGCTTTTAGCGGTCCGCTTTTAGAAAAAACCCTCACGCCAATATGCCGCTGAGTCCCTCTTTGGGCAATCCCGGAATTTCATTTCTCTTGACCTGCAATATCGATTGAGATATTTTTAATCCAAAAAGTTTCTCAATAAATCGGTTTAATCATACAAGGCGCTGTGACTCCAAAAATTCCTTTTGCCGATCTCCTGGACGAAGTGGTTCAAATTGCCTCCCAGGACTGGACTGGGATCGCCTCTCATTTTCCTCCGGGACGCACGCCTATCGGTTTTTTTTGTCCTTATGTCCCTGAAGAACTTCTTCAGGCCGCCGGAGCTTTTCCCCTCCGGCTGATGGGAGGCCCGGTTGAGATCTCCCAGGCCCAGGGCCATCTGCCGAATTTTTGCTGCCACCTGGTCAAATCCTCTCTGGAAAGTTACCTCCAGGGGGAATTGGATTTTTTAGAGGGGATCGTCTTCAGTCAAAGCTGTGACACCATGAAAGGCCTGGCTGATATCTGGGCCATTGAAAGCCGGCTTTCTTTTCAATTTAACCTGATGGTCCCTTCCCGTTTGAATTCCCCCCTGGCCCGGGACTATTTTAAAACCGAAGTGGAAGCTCTTAAAAAGGCTTTGGAAAAAAAGCTGGGGAATATTTCTCTAGAAAGCCTTCAGGAAGCAATCAGGCTTTTTAACGGCATTCGAGACCGGCTCCGGGCCTTGTATTCTCTGAGGCGGCTTAATCCCGGACGGCTTTCCGGAAAGGGGTTGGCCCGGATCATTCGGGCCGGCTATCTGATGGATCGGACTCAATATCTCCGGTTGCTGACCGGGTTAGTGGATTCCCGGCCGGAGCAGTCCGAAACGAAGGATGCGGGAGTTCCCCTTTTCCTCTCCGGAAACATCGTTCATTCGGGCGATTGGTTTTCCTTGATCGAAGAGGCGGGGGGGACCATTGCCGGAGACGACCTGTGCAGCGGGGCACGGACCTTCCGTTTAACCGTAAAAGAGGAGGGCGATCCCCTGGAGGCCCTGGTGGACCGCTATTTTACCATCTTTTTCTGCCCGACCAAGCATCAGGGAATTCAGGCCCATCAGGAGCTTCTCTTAAGAGAGGTCCGGGAATCAGGGGCCAAAGGGGTTATTTTTATTTTCTATAAATATTGCGAACCCTATTATTTCGATTATCCCGATTTGAAAAAAGCCCTGGAGGCCGAAGGTCTTCCCACGCTGTTACTGGAGATCGAAGATCCATCGCTATCCAGAGGACAAATAAAAACCAGGGTGCAGGCTTTTGTGGAAATGCTTTCTTGAAAAAAATGTTCAACGTTCAATGTTCAAGGTTCAAAATTCAAAGTGAGGGACCGGAGGAAACTAATAGGCAAAAAAGCAGGCATCATAGGCTTCGAACAGGCTTGGAATATATGTTTCCCATTCTTCTATGAATCCATCAACTTTGATGAATTTGTAACAATCTCCAAAGCCGTCACCCCCACGAAGCCTGCCCCCGAGTGTCTTCAGAGGGGGCGGGGGTCTCCTGCCAAGGCGGGATTGAGTTTCTGGGTTCCCGTTTTCACGGGAATGACGAATTCGGGCTTTTGGCGATTTTTTCTAACTTGTCAACCTTGAACCTTGAACTAAAAAAATCATGTCTTCAGACCAAACAAAATCTCCCTCCTATCATCCGATAAAAGCAACCGCGGCCTACCGCCGGCTGATGCAGGGCTATTATTTGATGGCCACCCATCCCAAATGGATTGGGAAAAAATTGGCCTGGATTACCAGCGGCGGGCCGGTGGAACCCCTCTATGCCATGGGGGTCCTTCCTTTTTACCCGGAAAACTACGGGGCTATGTGCGGCGCAGGCCGAGAAGCGGTATCCCTGTGCGAGACGGCGGAATCTCAGGGGTATTCCCGGGACCTCTGTTCTTATGCCCGGTTGGATATCGGCAGTTCCCTCAGCGGGAAGGGACCCCTGGGTGTTCTGCCTAAACCTGATTTTCTGGTCTGTGCCAACAATATTTGCGGCACGGTCATCAAATGGTATGAGATCCAGGCTCGTAAATTCCGGGTGCCCCTTTTTTTTCTGGACATCCCCTTTATCCATAAGGACCTCAACGATCACACCTTGCAATATGTCCGGCGACAGATGGAGGAATATGTTGCTTTTCTGGAAAAGGTTTGCCGGCGGCCGTTTCCGGAAAAGCGCTTCTTGAAGGTTACCGCCAGATCCATTGAGGCGGTCGGCTTATGGAAGGAGATCCTGGAACTTTCCCGTATTCACCCGGCGCCTTTTGCCGCCTTTGACGCCTTTATCCACATGGCCCCTATTGTCACCCTGCGGGGGACCGGCTGGGCCGTCCGTTATTATCAAAAACTTAAAAAAGAACTGGAAGACCGGGTGGAAAAAGGCCAGGGGGCCTTTGCCCGGGAGGAGATCCGGCTGATCTGGGACAATATTCCCATCTGGTATGACATCCGGAATCTATCCCGTCTTCTGGCCCGGCAGGGGGCGGTCCTGGTGGCCGATACCTACACCTCGGCCTGGACCTTAAAACCTTTGGATATGGACAATCCCCTGGAGAGCCTGTCCCGCTCTTATGCCTCGGTTCTTCTCAATTTGGGATTGGAACATAAGGTGTCCAACATGGCGGAGTTGATGAAACAGTATCAGGCTGACGGATTTATCATGCATTCCAATCGGAGCTGCAAGACCTATTCGCTCGGTCAGTATGATATCAGGAAAAGGGTTTCGGAACTGACCGGCAAACCCGGCCTGATCATTGAGGCCGATCACACCGATTCCCGCAGTTACGCCCCGGTCCAAGTCGAAAAGCAGATAGAGGCCTTCGTGGAAATGGCCCGGGAGAAATAAAAACGGACGGCCTTCTTAAGAAGGGGGGGAAAATGGGTCGATTAAATCGGTTTTTTATTATTCTTGTTGTTCTGCTGGGGATGAACTTATGGGGATGGTCAGCCATTCCCTCCCGGGTTTTGGCCCAATGCCCCCCGAAGGAAAAACTCCAAGAGGGAATCCATAAAACTTTTCCAAAAATACAGTTTGAGTTTATCCGAGTCGTTCCGAGTCCTGTTAAAGGTCTCTGTCAGATTCAGCTTAAAATAGGGTCTCAAAATCATCTGCTTTATACCGATATTCAGGGTGAGTTCGTCCTGGCCGGAAATCTTCATGAATTGAAAACCGGGAAGAATTTGACCCAGGAAGCCTTTCAGACCCTGAACCGGCTGACTCCCGAGGAACTTCGCCAGTTGGAATCCCTGACGGCCTTCACCCTGGGTCAGGGGAAAAAGGTGGTCTATCTGGTCACCGATCCCCAATGTCCCTATTGCAAACAGGCCGAGGCCCTATTAAAGAAATTGATTGAAAAAGAAGACCTGATAGTTCGTTTCCTGCTTTTCCCTCTGGATTCGCACAAGGGGGCCCGAGAACAATGTGTTTCCATTCTCTGTGACCAAAAAGGAATTGAGGGCTATGACTCCGGTTATCGGTCGGAAAACCAATGTCCGGAGGGAATAAAAAAAGTGGGGCAAACGATAGCTTTCATGCAGAGGAAAGGGATCAACTCCACCCCGACTTTTATTTTTATGGATGGAGTCTATCTGTCCGGGCTGCCTACCGAAGAAACTTTGCTGAATCGCCTGCGGCCGGGTCAACCGGCGACCAAATAAACCCGCGCCAGAAAGTAAGGTAAGCCGCTCCCCATACCCTTCGGGAAAGGGTTATTTGAAAAAAGAAAAGGGACAGTTTGAAGAAGTTCGACAAACCGTCCCTTTTGATGAATATCCAATAAGGATAAGAAGCTACTTTTTTTCAGGAGCTGGAGCCGGAGCAGGAGCCGGGGTTTCAGCCTTTTTCTCCTCAGCCGGAGCCGGAGCTGGTTCCGGGGCTTTTTGTTCAGCCGCGGGTGCGGGTGGGGGAGCCTCCTCCTTTTTCTTGCAACCCACTGCAAAAGAAAAGACTACAAACAACATTACGACGAGCACCAAGGAAATTATTTTCCGCATTTCGATTCACCTCCTTTGCTTAATTTAAAATGCTTTGTCGACTTTAGAATAAGCACAATACCCAAAATCAATCTTTTTTCAAGAAGATAGAGGACATAAACTGTTATTTAAAGTGAG
>JACQYK010000122.1:42870-48253 GCA_016208255.1 Deltaproteobacteria bacterium
AACCAACCTCAAGGTCGGACAATTCAACATCCGAGGCATCCAGGACCTGGTCGTTTATGGTAATGGTGCCTCGTTTTTCATTGATTTGGGATATGCGTCCCTCTATGGGTTCCGGTTCGCTGCCCCAAACCTCAAGGCTCATGGAAACTAACAACAATAAAGCGATGATAAGAAAAAAACGGGATTTTTGGGAGGAATTCATTTGGTCGATCCTTTCTCTTTGTTTAGGATCTTCTGCCGGACCCCGGCCATCAAAATAGGCCAGGCAATGGTGGCATCGCATAAAACCTCGGCATAACGACCGCCATCCTCAATAGAGGCGAATTTGCCCCAGGAAACCCCTTCTGAATAAGTGCAGCCACTTAAGCCCCCCCAATGGGCAGGTTCCGGGCAGATCCGAACTCCATAAGTAAAACGTTTCAAGGGAAGGGTTTGGTTTAAACGATGCTGAAGGATTTCCAGAAACGGGCCAACCTGTTGGGCCCAGTTTCGAGGCACTCCCCCTCCGATAGTAAATATCCCCATTTTGGAAGCCTTGAGAACGCGCTGGGTATAGGAACCCAGATCAAAAAAAGGATTGAAATTAAAGGCCATCTGACCAAGGGCCTCGGCCGGATTCTTGGCTTTTTTCGATTCTAAAACTTTTCGGATAAAACAAGTGGCCATATCCAGACCCAATTCCGAATCGGTGAAGGCCGGGATATAGACCGGGATCCCCTTTAAATAGGCGTTTCGTAAGATACCGGGCTGGGTGGTGATTTCCGACAGGTATTTCCCGACCTCCCGACAAAATATTTCAGAGGAAAGGGGGGCTGTTTCCAGATCCAGGCCTTCTAAAACTCCGGAGATGATTTCCTCAATATGATTCAGGTTTTTTTCCATTTCCAGAGTATCATAGATCCGGTTATATCCTAAATCATAGAGGTCGGCGTCCGTTTGCGCGGAATCATATTTGTAATGGGTTAAACCTACCGATTCAATCAGGCCGTGGGCCATCAAGGCCCCGGTGGAAATGATAATATCAAGCCAGCCCCAGTCGATCATATCGCAAATGATCAGCCCCATCTTGGCCACCGACATGGCCCCGGAGAAGGTCCCGACTTTCAGACAATCCGGATCAGAAACCATTTCGGCGAACACTTCCTGGGCTTCGCCCAAGGCCCGGCCTCCAAAGGCCGTTTGGGCCATATCCGAAAGCAGGGCCGTAAAATCATCGCTTTTTTTAATATCAAGACTCTTTAGAGGGGTTAGTCCATCCCGGCCTCCGTCATGCAAATCAGTCCAGGATCGTACTTTAGGTTCGGACATAGGGGTTTTCTTTCCTGAGTTGAAAAAACAGATAAGAGAGAAATTTAAACATCGATTTGGCGACCACAAATTCCGATAAACGGGATCCCGGTAAAGGTAAAAGCTCACAAATGTCCGCCCCCCGGACCGGGCCCAGAGCAACAACCATCTTGAAAATCTCCAGCAGGTGATGCCAGGCCAGACCCCCGGGTTCCGGGGTTCCGGTCCCGGGAACCAGAGAAGGATCTAAAGCGTCTATATCCAGGCTGAGATACAAATTCCTGCCGGCCATAGCGGAAAGATCATCCCGGAATCGGTCCAGGCCGTTATGAAAAAGAATCTCTTGACTGGAATAGGAATGGATTTGGGGTTGATCAGACAGAAATTTTTGTTCTTCCTTGGATAAACTTCGGAGTCCCAGGTGGAAAATAGGACAGTCCAGTTCGGCTATTCGCCGGAGGGTACAGGCATGGGAAAAAGAAGAGCCTTCCCACGACTCCCGTAAATCCGCATGGGCATCTAAAACCAGGACGACCAGATCAGGATAATTTTGTTTAACCCCCTGGACCAGGGGAATAGAAATCGTGTGTTCTCCTCCTAAAGCCAGGATCATTTTTTTCTGGTCCCGATAGGACTGCAGGTGGGCCTTGATATCGCCAATCATCATTTCAGGACCATGATGATTCCTGGGGATATCGGAGAGGGTCAGGCAGGTTCCGCAGGACATTGGCTCCCACCCCAATTCCTCGTCCCAAAGTTCAACTTGGTGGCTGGCCTGAAGGATGGCTTCAGGGCCGAAACGGGTTCCCGGTTGAAAACTGGTCGTTGAATCGTAAGGAATAGGTTGGATGAGAACATCCGCCGTTTCTGGAGAAAGGCCGGTTTCATCCAATCCCAGAAAATTAAGGGATCGCAAAGGATTGTCCTACCAAGTTGTGATGGAAATCCTGATCCAGAATTTCCTTTAAGGGTCCGGCACTCAGAGCAAAAAAACGGCTGCCACCACCACGGTCGTCCACATACCATCTCCCCGGGTTGTGCAGGTGGTGGAAAAGGTATCAACGATCTTACCGCTCATTCGATAGATTTCCCGCCGTTCATCATAGTCCTTTTGAGGATCAAAATCAATCCCCAGGGTGGTGGCCAGCATGGTGGAGGCTAAATCTTCTGCAAAATCGCCCATTTCTTTTTCGTTTTCGCCAAAAGCGGAGTGTTCGGATAGATATCCATAGTGATACTCGTCGGCCGGAACAGCCAGACCGATGGAAGCCCCCATCAGTCTCTCAGGTTCATTGGAACTGATTCTAGCCAAAACACAAAAGGTGATTTGGCCGGGTAAAAGCTCCCTGATCCCTTCTTCAAACGGGATAATTTTACAGTTGGGAGGGAAAATAGAGGAAACATATACCAGGTTGCATTTTTCGATCCCGGCATCTCTTAAGGCCAGTTCGAAGGATTGCAGCTTGGCCTTGTGCCTTCCTATCCCCTTGGTAAAAAAGATTTTTTGGGGAACCAGCCAGGCATTATCCAACCGGCCTTGTTCTTTATTTTTTTTTGATTTGGAGATTGTCAAGGCGTTTGTCCTCAAATTTCAGTTCGAAAATAGATTCCATCTCCCAACGAGCTCTGTTTTCATATTGGGTGGGGTCAGGCCACCAAAAGGGTGGCCTGACGATTTAAAAATTCAAATCATATATGATAATTTTTAGGAAAATGTCAAGGTTAAAATGCCAAGAGCCTTTTTTTCAGTTCCCGGACGCCTAATTCCATTAAGGGTTTAAGTTGGACGATATCCATGGTGTTGTATAAAATCAGGCGTTCCAGCGCGGATTCGTCTCCCCATTGGTAATCCTTCCAGAGGAGAACGGCGTCGAATCCGTTTAATCCCTTAACCGCCGGGTCCCTAAAAAGACCCACCTGCTCCTCTATGGATTTCAATCCTCCTCGAAGCCCCAATTTCCTCAGGACAAAGCGAAGATCGATGTGGGCCGAAGGGAGTTCGATATGCCTAAACCAGCGCCGGAGATAAGGCAGATCGAAACAAGAACCGTTAAAGGTAATGACCAGTGAAGAGGAGGTCAGGGCTTGTTCAAAATCATCCAAATTGCGGCCGTTGACAAAAGTTTGGACCCTTCTTCCGTCATAGAGGCCGATAACCGTGATCTCATCCAATCCCTGATACCCCCCGCTGGTTTCGATATCCAAAAAGACGGCCTGGCTCTGAAAGGTTTCATAAACCCTCCAGAGATCCGAGGGGGGAAGGCTCTGTACAAAGTGCCTGAGGTTATTCCGATTTTCCAGGGAGTTTTCAAGTTCCCGTTTTATGGCGGAATCCCGCTCCTGGGAGAAAACCGGTTTCTTATGATCCAGGAAGTCCTGCCAGGTCCGGATTCCCCGGTTCCAAAGAAGCTGTTCGGTTTTCGGCCCGATCCCGGTGATATGGATAAAGGTGTTTTCTAACAACGGAAGTCTTTTTTCCCTTAAAGGCTATGGGCTATGGGCTATGGGCAATAGGCTATAGGCTATAGGGAAAGATTAATCAGGAAAGCCTTTAACCCTATTGCCCATAGCCCCTTGCCTATAGCCTCAAATTAAATCCGGGCCAGCATGGATGAATAATCATTGTTGACCCCGATCATGTCCAGCAAGACCGAGATCTGGCCCCGGTGATGGGTTTGATGATTGAACCACTGGAGAAGAATTTTCCATAATTCCTTCTCGACCTCGTCGCCTTTAAAGTTTTTATAAGTAATAACCGAACTTAGCCTGGCTTCATCAATCTCTTCAACAAAATGCAGGATAACTTCATCCGCCTGTTTCCGGTGTTGAAACAGTTTGGTATAATCCGTTTCGAATTCTTTCCTTAAATTCTTTCCATCCAGGGGAACGAGTTTACTGACCGTCAAGGTCTTACTGTCTTTAAAGACATCCCGGAAACGTTTCAGCCAAAAGAGATCGGAGGAAAAGAGGTGTAAAAGGGTCTCGAAGATTGACGGGAAAAAAGCCTTGGTTTTGGTCATGATCATTTCTTCGCTCAAGGGCTCAATTAATTCTATGATGCTCAGGTTAACGCTGCTGTTATACCTGGCGAGTGCCTGAAAAACCGGTTTCATTCCATTCCCTTTCTAAAAAAAGTTTTAGGCCAATCCTTTTTATAACTTTTTGGTGGTTCCGGTCAAGATCAAAACAGGGACTAAGGCTTTGGAGAATTCTGCTTTTAGACTATTTTTATTTTTGACAATCCCAACCGACTGACTTAAATTGTTTTAATCAATTATGACTTTGGAAGATAAGGATGGAAGGACCCCGTAATATTCGAATCTTAGTGGTTGATGATGAACAAAATCAGCGGGAACTGCTCCAGGGCTTTCTGCAAAAGAAAGGTTATTCGGTGCAGACGGCCGAAAGCGGGCGGCAGGCCCTGGCCTGGCTGAAAGACCATGTCTGCGAGGTCATCCTGACTGACCACAAGATGCCCGGCATGGACGGGACCACCCTGCTCAAAGAGATCAAGGACCTTTTTCCGGAAACCTGGGTGGTCCTGATGACCGCCTACGGCACAGTGGAAAAGGCTGTGGAGGCCATGAAACTCGGGGCTTATGATTATTTAAGCAAGCCTATTGATCTGGAGGAATTACTGATACTGCTGGACCGGATGGAAAACAGTATCCTGCTGACCCGGGAAAACCGTCAATTGCGTGAAGAGTTGCAGGAAAAATTCAGTTTTGAAGGGTTGATCACCCAGAGTCCGAAGATGGAAGAGGTCCTTTCGCTGGTGGCCCGAGTGGCCCCCAGCCAATCCACAGTCCTGATCCGGGGAGAAAGCGGAACTGGAAAAGGGCTGATCGCCAGGATTATCCATTTCCAAAGTCCAAGGTCTGCCGGTCCGATGATAACCATCAACTGTGCGGCCATTCCGGAAACCTTGCTGGAAAGCGAACTCTTCGGCCATGAAAAAGGGGCTTTTACCGGGGCCTTGTTTCAGCATCGTGGTAAGTTTGAACAGGCCCAGGGGGGAACCCTGTTTCTGGATGAGATCGGCGATCTTTCTCCGGCCCTCCAGTCCAAAATCTTGCGGGTTATTCAGGAAAAAACT
>JACQYK010000122.1:48276-49647 GCA_016208255.1 Deltaproteobacteria bacterium
GCAATAAGACCCTCGGGGTGGATGTCCGGATTATTTCAGCCACCCATCAGGATCTGGAAGCCTCGATTCAGGAAGGCCGATTCCGTCAGGATCTCTATTTCCGCTTAAATGTGGTCTCCTTTTTTCTTCCCCCCCTGAGGGAACATCGTGAAGATATCCCTCTGTTGATCGATCACTTCATAAAAAAATTCAGCCGGCAGAATAATAAACCCCCTCTGGAGGTTTCCAAAGAAGCCAGGGAACTTCTTCTGCGCTACCCCTATCCGGGCAATGTCCGGGAGTTGGAAAATTTGGTGGAAAGGGCCGTCGTCCTTAGCCGAGGGCACTTGATCACCAGCCGGGACTTGCCTTTTCATTTAAAAGACAGTGTGGGGGAACCTCCCGATGCCTTTCCTCCTGCTCTTCAGACCCTGCCCGAACAACTGGAAAGATTGGAGAGGCATTTGATTGAACAGGCCCTCAAGGAAATGGGCGGGGTCCAAACCCGGGCCGCGGAAAAGCTGGGGATCAGCGAAAGGGTGCTTCGCTACAAGCTTCAAAAATACAGTTTACCGGCAGGTCAAGATCCTATTGAAAATAGTAATCAAGGGAGTAAAATCAGAGCAGATAATTGAGCTTTTTATCGATTATTTAAAACTAAAACTAATTTTCTTAATCAAAAAGGAGGACCTCAATTATGCCGACCTATGATTACCTGTGTAAGAAATGTAATGAGTCTTTTTCCTTAGTTTTAAGCATCAAGGAACATGATGAAAAAAAGGTCGAGTGCCCGAAATGCGGAAGCCAGGAAATCGAGCAGCAGATTACCCATTTTATGACCAAGACTTCCCGGAAAAGCTAAAGGTAGAATCCAGAATTCAGGAGCCAGCATCCAGGGTAAAACGCTAAGGTTTGATGAATCTGTAAAAGTCTCCAAAGCCGTCACCCCCGCGAAGGCGGGGGTCCAGAAGTAGTTGAGTTTCCTGGATTCCCGCTTTCGCGGGAATGACGAATTCGGGCTTCCGGCAACTTTTTACAAACTTGTCAGGTTTATTTATCTGACTTTTTTCACAGGACTGCTGGCTTCCGGCTTATTGATTTTCCAGTGGCCTCCTGGTTAAAGTCCCCCTTAAAAAGCTTCTCGCTTCCCACCCCTCTTTTTTTAATTCAAAGGTCACCGCCCCTTCCTGGTCGGTTCGGAATAAGGGTACCCCCCGTTCCAGATAGCGCCGGATCACCTCCGGATGGGGAAGGGGAAAACGGGAAGAAGCCCGCCCGGAAATCACCGCGTAACGAGGGTGGACCGCTTCAATAAAGGGGACCGAACTGGAGGTCCGGCTTCCATGATGCGGGACCTGGAGGATGGAGCTTCTTAAAGAATTATTTCCGCCC
>JACQYK010000123.1 GCA_016208255.1 Deltaproteobacteria bacterium
AGCCAGCGAAACCGAACTCCCATAGGGAACCTCCACGTTCAATGACAATCTCAAAAGAATATAAAAGATTCGTAGCACTTTAGCTTTTTGAAAAAACTTTTTTGCCACAAACCCACACGGACACACACAGACCTTTTCCCCTGCGGACCTTCGCAGGGGAAAACCTGCTTGCCTAAAAGGCTGGCAGGGTACTGATTGATAGGTCATCAATCAGTACATTTCTTTCCGTCAATCTTAGTCTGCCTTGTCGGTGGCAAAAAATATTCAGTTCTTGATTCTCCTCATGTGAGGAACGCTTCACCTCAGTCCCGCCACGGCGGGATCAACGAACTTGAGGACCTAAGCTGTTGCCTCTCCCCTCGAATCCCGTCCCTGGGCGGGATGGTCCTTAGGCGAGCGGTTATTGACTGATCCCATATCCCCCCAAAGAAATTGAAGGAGGCAGACCAGAGCCAGGGCAGCGGTTTCCGATCGTAAAATCCTGGGTCCTAACGAAATAGGGACAAACCCTTTCTCCCGAGCCTGGCCCACCTCCTTTTTATGAAAACCCCCTTCAGGTCCAATTAGGGCTAACGCCGTTCCCGAAGAGAATGATTGCTGTTCAAGCTCCTTCAGGGTCCGCGATGATTCTTCCTCATAGGGGATCAGCTTGAGTGTCTGACGGCTTTCTTCAAGGAGACCGGTAAAGGGAACAGCGGGAAAAAGCTCAGGCAGAACATTTCTTTGGCATTGCTTGGCGGCCTCGACGATAATCTTTTTCCAGCGTTTCATTCGGGATTCCAGGTCTGCTTTCTCAAAATTCAGACGGCTATGTGCTGAATAAAATGGGAAAAAAGCATAAACCCCCAATTCCGTCCCCTTTTGGAGAATCCATTCAAAATGTTGGGGGCGGATGATGGGCAATCCCAGAGTTACCTGAAGCGGGGATTCCCGCATGGTCACCTGCCGGTCCGAAATTTCAAAATAAACGCGGTCACCGCTGACGGAGACAATCACCGCCTGATATTCCTGATGAGAATTATCAAAAAGCAGAAGCCGGTCTCCTTTCTTCATCCGCAGGATCTGCAGGATATGTTTGGCTTCGTCTCCCTGAAGGAAAGGATCGGGGACTTGAAGTTGATCCGGCGGTATATAAAATCGGCGCATTGATTATTGGTTTAATTAGGGGTTTAGTTCGAAAATAGGTTTTGAGGCAACTCGTTGATCAAGCCTATTTTCATGTCCCGACATCCTCTGGATGTCTCCTGTTTTGGTCGGGCCGCTCGGCTTCGCCGAGCTTTGGAAGAGGCTCCTTTTGGGGAGCCGATGACCCGACCGTATCGTGGTGTCACGCCACTGGCGTGGCCTGACGGTTTACCTGAAAGACAACGCAAGCCCATTCTTCTTCAAGGACCAGGAGTTTAAGAGGTATTTTTTCTCGCCCAAACGCTCTGATCAAACTCCTGGCCTGTGAGCCAAGAATCCCGGAAGTTATCAGAATCCCCCCCGGGGTCAACAGCTTTTTGAAAATCCCGGCCATAGGAATCAAGTCATTAAAGGTCAGGTTGGCCAGGATCAAGGAAAAGGGGCCGCTGACTGTCTCCGGGGTAACCAATTCCACCTGGATTCGATCTTCCATCCTGTTCAGAAGTACATGGGCCCTTGCGGCTTCTACGGCCAGCGGGTCATTATCGATAGCCAGCACGGACCGGGCCCGGAAACAAGCGGCGGTCAGGGCCAGGATTCCGCTCCCGGTTCCCACATCCAGGACCCTGGAAAAAAGAAAGTCGGATAGGCCTGGGTCTTCGGCCAACGATTCCATGGCCTTCAGACAAAGCCGGGTGCTGACATGCCCCCCCGTGCCGAAGGCCTGGCCCGGATCAAGCCTCAAAACCATCTCATCGGGTTTGGCTTCATAGGTTTCCCAGGTGGGGCAAATGATAATCCGGGAACATACCCGAAGGGGTTTGAAAAATTGCTTAAACCTTTCCTGCCAATTTTCTTCAAATATCTGACAAAGATTCCAGACCGGAGGCGGGAAATCCGGGAAGTAAGCATACAGCCGGGCGATTCGATTTTTCAGTTTAATCAGGCTGTCCCGGAAGGAATCGTCCTTCGGCAAATAGGCCTTGAGGCGGGACGGCCCCTGATTTCCTTCCTGCCCTTCTTCGGTAAAAGACCCCTGGCCGGTTTCTTCAAATATGATCGCCCCGCAGGTCTCGGATAACTGCGGGGAAACCGTTAACTTAATCTCGATCCAGGAAGAGGGGGTGGTCACGACAACCGTTCCATTTGACAGAATAGGGGATACTCTGTATTTTAATAGAAAAGATCCTTAAAATCAATGTAACAGTTTAGCCTAATGAAAAAAAATATCAGACAGGATTAAGCGGTTCCCAAAAGGGAACCTTTTTTGAGGTCGGCCAGAGCCGACCGAACGGATTTACATGTTTTTGCTCAGGCTCCGGAAGACCCTGAGCAACTTCAAAATCCGCTTCCAGCGGAAACTAATGATTCTCTCCGCCAGGGCGATTCGATTTGTGCCTTTCCCTGCCTGCCCGCAGGTGGAAAGACACAAAAATCAAAGTAATCCGTTCGGTCGGCCATGCCGACCTCAATAAAGGTTCCCCCTTAGGGAACCGCCTAATCCTGTCTAAAATAGTATTCGAATTTCAAAAAACTAAAAGATACAAATCAAATAGATTCCCATCTAGATAGAAATCGGGAGAGAGAGGAAACATGAATCCGGACCGTTTAAAAGACCTTTTAAATCAAGTCAAAATGGGCGAGGTGTCCGTGGAACAAGCCTTAAAAAAAATGAAGCACCTGCCTTTTGAAGATATCGATTTTGCCCGGATTGACCATCATCGGTCCTTACGAAAAGGCTTCCCCGAGGTCATTTTCGGTGAGGGGAAAACAGACAAACAGATCATGGACATCATGGCTCGGATGAAAAAATACAAGGACAATATTCTGGTCACCCGCTTGGATGCCCCCAAGGCGGCCAAGATCCGCAAGCGATTCCCCGAGGCCTCCTACCACCCTCTCTCCAGGGTATTGACCTGTCTTTCCAAACCGGTCAAAACCCAGGAAACCCGCGGACTGGTCCTGGTTATTTCTGCGGGCACCTCCGATATGCCGGTCGCCGAAGAAGCCCTGCTCACGGCCCAAATCATGGGCAATCCCGTCGAGTATTTATATGATGTGGGGATTGCCGGCCTTCATCGTTTGATGGCCCAACAGGAAAAAATTATGTCGGCTTCGGTTTTGATTGTCGTGGCCGGGATGGAAGGGGCCCTGCCCAGTGTGGTCGGGGGTTT
The DNA here is from genome assembly GCA_016208255.1 of Deltaproteobacteria bacterium. GTDB lineage: Bacteria > Desulfobacterota > RBG-13-43-22 > RBG-13-43-22 > RBG-13-43-22 > RBG-13-43-22. The sequence continues at coordinate 3,300 of JACQYK010000123.1, forward strand.
GGTGGACCGGCCGGTCATTGCCGTTCCCACCAGTATAGGGTACGGGGCCAGCTTTAACGGCCTGGCCGCCCTCCTGAGCATGCTCAATTCCTGCGCCTCAGGTGTAGCTGTGGTTAATATCGACAACGGCTTCGGCGCCGGCTACCTGGCCACCCTGATCAACAGACTTTGAAATGAGTTTAGGTCATAAGCCTAAGTTCGGCCTCCACCCGCTTTGGCTTCCTTTTTTTCTTCTTGATTATGTCTTCCCTTTTTTTTATACTTGTCAAATACAAGAAACTCTTATCAAACGTATTTCTCATCCCAACGACAACACTTTTTCTTTTCATTCCGTCCCGCCTCAAGCGTGGGACAAGGCAGGATTCCAGGAGATAAGGGCTGAAATCATCTGCTTTTGAAAAAATACCGTTACCATAAAAATTCGGAGGACCGCATGTCAAAAGATACCCCTTTAAATTTAAACGACTTATTCTACCCCAAAAGCCTGGCTGTGGTAGGGGCTTCCCCCAAAAGAGGGTACCTGAACCGTTGGGGCGGGAATACCTTTATTGAAGGGGCGATTAACCTGAACTTCCCGGGGAACATCTATCCGGTCAACCCCAAAGCGGAATCCATCCTGGGTCTCAAGGCCTATAAAAGTGTCCGGGATATCCCGGGAGAGATCGATTTGGTGATATTCAGTATCCCCTTTTCGGCCGTGCTGCCGGTCATGGAAGACTGTGTGGCTAAAAAAGTCAAATTCGTTCATCTTTTTACGGCCGGGTTCAGCGAGACCGGCCGGCCGGAGCTGGCGGAAATTGAAAGGAAGTTGATCGCACTGGCCAGGGAAGGCGGGATCAGGGTAGTCGGACCTAACTGTATGGGCCTCTATTGTCCCGAAGGGGGGCTGGCCTGGACTAATGAATTCCCAAGAACACCCGGGACCATCGGCTTTGTCTCTCAGAGCGGGCAGTTGGCCGGGCATTTTGTTCAGGAGGGAGGAGACCAGCGCCTGCGTTTCAGTAAAGTCGTCAGTTTCGGAAACGCGGCCGATCTCAAGGCCCATGATTTTCTGGAATACCTGGCTGGAGATGATAAGACCGACATTATCGGGGCCTATATCGAGGGTCTAAAAGACGGGCGCGCTTTTTTCGAGGTGGCCCGGAAAATAACCCAAAAAAAACCAATGGTGGTTTTTAAAGGCGGCCAGACCGAAGGCGGTGCCAGGGCGACGCAGTCTCACACCGGGTCCCTGGCCGGGTCCATGGGAATATGGCAGGCCCTCTGCCGGCAGACCGGTATCATCTCCGTCAATTCTTTGGAGGAGCTTATCGCCACTATCGGAGGCTTACAACGACTGCCCCTGCCCACCGGCTTGAACGTCGCCATCCTGGGCGGGGCCGGCGGCGGATCGGTCACCATGACCGATCTGGCTGAAAAAGAGGGATTAAAGGTCCCCCATTTGACCGAGAAGACTATTCGGGCCCTGGAGGAGTTGGTGCCGGTTCAGGGAAACAGCGCCAAAAATCCCCTCGATATCATGGGGGCCCTTTTCGGGGGAGGAGAAAAAATATATGGCCGGCTTATTGAACTTCTGCGGGATGACCCCAATATCGACGCCCTTATTTTTTCGCAAAATATCGATATGTTTTTTAGGAGAATCGCCCGTTCTTTCCTTGATGATTTCATCAGAATGACGGTTAACAGTATGCATCAACTGGGAAAGCCCCTTTATCTCGTCCTCGGGAAAGCCCGCTCCCTGGAAGGAGAAGCCCTGCGTCAGGATGTGGAAACAAGGTATCACCATTATAAAATGGCGACCTTCTCCTCTTTTACCATGGCGGCCCGCGTTTACCATAACATGAAAATTTACGGGGATTTCCTTTCCGCCCATAATATTCCCATCCCGGTGTTTCCTCAAACCCCGTAATTCGGGTTATTTTCCAAGGGGAAAATTATTTCAGCAGGGCCTTTTATAATTAGACCTGCCTTCCGGATTGACCTGCCCGAAAAAATTTGAGAAAAAACTGGACCGCCTGTCAGAGGTCCAGTTTTAATACGAAAATAGATAAAAGTTCAAAGTCGTTTATCTCTCGCCCGCTTCGCTCGAGAGCGCAGAGGACCCAGAGAGACCATTTAAATGTCTGAATCCCTGAGAAGGGGATTCAGACCTGCGGACTCGGCCTCCGGCAAGGATCGCAGCAGCGCTGGACCGGTTTTTCATTGCGGTCCTCTCAACCGCAATGAAAAAATCAATTCATTCTCAGTGATCTCTGTGGGCTCTAGCGGAGCGGGCGAGAGATCAAGCTTTTAGTTCGGGAGTTCGGAAAAACCTCAATTTTCATGTCCCGGCTTCTGTTCGATCGGCTTTGGCCGATCTCAAGGGGAGACTTTCCAAGAAAGTCGGAAAAGAAGCCTCTTTTTAGGTCGACAAAGTCGACCGGGTGGTGTCACGCCCCTGGTGGGGCATGACGGTTTAAAAGGATAAAGGCCAATGAAAAATAAAATCTTTTACGGTTGGTGGATCGTTATTGTCACCAATCTCATCTGCATGCTGGGTTTCGGGACCTGGCTCTATAGTTTCGGCGTCTTTTTCAAACCCATGATGTCCGAATTCGGCTGGACCCGGGCCATGACTTCCCTGGCGGCCTCTTTAAGAAGCATTGAGGGCGGGGTGGCCGGACCGGTGGTAGGCTGGGCCGTGGACCGATACGGCGCCCGCAAAGTTATTTTCTCCGGGGGCCTGGTATCCGGTCTGGGCTTCTGTCTGATGCCTTTTGTCAATTCCCTGGTTGGTTTTTATCTGATTTACGGGGTCTTGATCTCCATCGGCATGAGCGCCATGCTTTACATCCCGGCCTTTGTGGTCGTGGCCAAATGGTTTTCACGCAAGCTTTCCCGGGCGCTTTCGGTACTGGCCGTGGGCGCCGGACTGGGTGGTCTGGTCTTTGCTCCCATCTCCGCCGTAATTATTCAACACTACGGCTGGCGCATGGCCTTTTTAATTATCGGGGTCGTAATCTGGGTGGTTGTTCTACCCTTGACTTTGGTCATCAAGGAAGACCCTCAGTCCATGGGGCTGAAACCTGACGGAGAATTGGAAAAACAAAAAGAAAGTGACCCTGAAAACATAATGCTGAACGGAAACCAGGCAAAAACAGAACGGGCCTCCGATCTTACCCTTAAGCAGGCCCTGGGTTCTTCAGCCTTCTGGATTATCTCCCTCTCCTTCTTTTTTCAAAACATTTCCCACTCGGCGGTCTTTGTTCATGCTGTTCCGGCCCTTACTGATGCCGGGATCTCAGTCGAAAAGGCGGCCCTGGCTATTGGATATCTGACTACGGTCAGCATCATTGGAAGATTGGGGCTGGGTTATCTCGGTGATTTTATGGACAAACGATACCTGTTTTTGATCTCCTTCGCCTTGATGGGCAGCGGTATGCTGGTGTTGATGAACGCCAGGGACATGGTCATGGTCTATATCTTTATCGCCCTGTTCGGCATCGGGTTCGGCTCGACCGTTCCCCTGATGGCTGCTATGCGGGCCGAATATTTCGGCCGCGCCGCCCTGGGCAAAATCCAGGGCTTCATGTCGCCGGTAACCATGTTCGCCGGGGCCATTGGCCCATTCTCCGCCGGCTATCTTTTTGATAAAACAGGGACCTACCGGACCGCCTTTCTGGTTATGGGTTTGGTCACTTTTTTGGGGGGCCTGATTATGCTTTTTGCCAAACCGGCTCGATTTTCTCAGGCTTCGGATTCTTGATTTCAATTGAGAGGAGAGCCTAAACTGTAATCAAAGAAAAGGATTTTTAAACCTTTGACTTTTTAGCAGGGCACTGCAGGAGGGAGCGAAGATCGTCGGTTCCGGTGACCTCGATTATGTCGTCCCAGTCAAGCACAAAGACGAAATCGGCTATTTAACCCAGGATTTCAATCGGATGACGGCCAGTTCGGACTGGTGGCCACCCTGTTCTGGTATTGCCGGGAGTTTGAAAAGAACCACCCGGGACTGGCCGTAAAGATAACCGACGGCATTACCGAGACGGATATCCCCCCGGCGCACAAGATCGTCATCTATCGAATCCTACAGGAAGCCCTGAACAACGTGGCCAAACACAGCCGGGCCGACCAGGTCACCATCGCCTCCGGACCAGGGACCACGGCCTGGAATTTGTTATAGAAGATAACGGCCTCGGCTTCGACCCGCAGGAGGCCATCACCCCAAAAGCCCCCTGGGGAGGATTAGGTCTTTTGAACATAAAGGCCCGGATCGAGCTCTCCGGCGGGACCTTTGAAATCGAGTCTGAGA
>JACQYK010000124.1 GCA_016208255.1 Deltaproteobacteria bacterium
ACTGAGAGAGGGATAATGCGAGATGGCCCAAAACGGTCGATGAGCCGGCCCATCAGAACAGCACCAAATGACATACCAAGCATTGAAAGTACACCGGATAAAGACGTCTCCGCACGCCCCCAAGTAAATTCAGAGGCGATAGGCTTAAGGAAGACGGTAAGCGTCCCGTAATAGACCGGAGCAAATCCTACTCCCAGCCCAATGGCAGCCCCTAGCACAGTGAACACTTGTTGAATCGGGCTACCCACAGGTGGAGATGTGCTTGAAACCGGTGATCCCTCGTTTAATAAAGCCTTTTCTTGATTTTTAATTTCCATCTTGTCCCCCCCCCACTACAAACAGATGTTTTCCATATAGGCCCTGATGACGCCTTTTGCAAATCGCAGAAACTGCCGTGATCTCCACTTTTGTTTCTATAGGCTGTTATTTTGAAATTATTGAAAACAGTTTCTGTTCAATGAATCACTTCAAAACCTATTTTCGAACTAAACCGCCATGCCCCGGCAATCATGAAAATAAGCGGAGTGGATTAGAAAATTGTCAATATCCAAGTGCAAAGTATCGGCCAATTAAAATAATATAATAATTTCAATAAAATAAAAAAATCCCCTCAATTACTTTATTTTAATCTGCAAAATAATATTTTTTATTGAACTTTAATTTGCAATATGCTCTTATTTATTTGTCTTATCAGGTTTGGTTTATTTTAGTGTCAGTCAGAAACCTCTTCTACTTAGAATTTTAAAAATGGAGAGTTATTATGGAGCATCAGGAGTCTTCTTCCCGATTATTGGCTCTGGCCTCTTTATTTAAAGAGGAGTTTTCAATAGACTGGCTGGCTGAATTGACGGACCAACGGCCCTCCCAGATACTGGATGTTATCGAGCGGGAGCAAAAACTTGGCTGGCTTGCCCAGAAAAGGAATGGTATTTTTTACTTTACCAATCAAAACAAAAAAAACGATTTGAGCGATTACTTTTCACCACAAGAAAAAGAATATTGGCACCGTCGGCTGGTCCCTTTTTTGTTCGATACGGTCCAAGACACTCAAACCAAGTTTAGGGAAATCTCTGCACACCTGCCCTATGTTCCGGAAGGATTGGAAAGTGCCCAAAGCTTCCTAAAGCTGGGTGATATGGAACGGGCAGTCTACAAGACGGATGAAGCCCTCCAATGTTATAAAAAAGTCCTTGATAACCTCTTACCTGATCAGACCGAAGAGGGGGACAATCTCTTCATTGAGACAGCCATTAAATATTCCAAGCTGACCATGGCCAGGCATGATACCCAGCAGGTCATGACCCTGCTCCAGGAAGCCATGGACCGGGCCGGAAAGAAAAACCGGCAGGAAGATTTAACCCTCCTTAAAATGCACCTGGCTAAAAACGAATGGCTCTGCGGCCGAACGGAGGAGGCCTTCATTCTGTTCGAGGAAGCTTGGGCTCAGGCCCAAACAATTGACAATCCCGCCTTGTTCCGGGCGGCCTCGGCCTTCCGCATTTTCTTTTTCTACTGGCAGGGCCGTTTTAAAGAAGCGGTTAGCTGTTATGAGCAGTCAGTATCGGAAGTTGAAAGGTTCCCCCTTAGCGGTTTTTCCGCCTTAGGACTCCAAATGGCCGGATATTGCTATGCTTTATGCGGGCAGATCACTCAGGGTCTGGGAATGCTGGATGCCATCAGGTCCCAGTACAGGCATAAAGGAGATGCATATATAGCTCTTTATGCGGAACTGGCTATTGCTCACATTTTTTTATCAATCGGTCGAGTAGATGAATCCATTGAACTTTCCAAAACCATACTGGAAGAAGCTAAAAAAGAACATGTTGACTGGGTTTCCTTATTATCCCAATTCAGCTTGGCCTGGTGTTATCTCCTAAAAGAAAATATTAAAAAAAGTAAGGAACTGATTCAGTCCGGTCTCGAACAGAGCCGTGAGGTCCACGTAAACACTTTTTTCCCTCCAATTTTGCTCGATTTTTGCTGGGCGATCGAAAGCGGGCAGATCCCAAAATTGAACCATCTGGATCTGGAGCAGGAAATCCAGAGACAGATACAAAGCGGAAATTTATATTGCCAGGGCGTCGCTTACCGTTACCGGGCCTTTCTTCAGGAGCGCCGGGGAAGTCCTCCCAAAACAGTCATTCGACTGCTCGAAAAGTCCCTCGGATATCTTCAAGAGTCTGGACATCAGATGGAAATAAATCATACCCTGATCGAATTAACCCGGAGACATCTTAAACAGGGCTTTGAAAAAAAGGCGGAAAAAATCGCCCGACAAGCCTGGGCGGTTTATGCGACCTTTAACCCAAACGGCTTTCCCGAAGACCTAAAACCCTTGATCCGGGATGACCGGCCTCAGCGGGAAAATCTTCTGGAAGATATCCTGCGGTTGATCCAGGAAACGGCAACCATCCGGGACGGCAGGGAACTGGTTCATCATATCATCTCCACCGTGAACCGAATTACCGGCGCGGAAAGGGGGGCCATATTAATGTTGAGGAAAGAGGGGAAGGGGCCTATGCGACTCGATCTGAAGGCTTCAAGGAACCTTACTCAAGAAGAGATCCGTTCTAAGGAATTCCGCACCTCCATGAAAATAATCGAGGGCGTTGCTCGTACAGGGCTGGGGCAGATCAGGAATGAATTTTCCCATTCACCCCTTTCATCCTCAGCGGGATCGATAAGATCTTGCGTCTGTGTGCCCCTGATCATACGTGATAAGGTGAATGGGGTTCTTTATCACGATAATCGTATGCTTTTTAATGTCTTTGGAGATTCCGATCTGGAGTTTCTTTCCTATTTTGCTGCTCAGGCGGCCATTGCTTTGGAAAACTCCCAAAATTACCTGAAAATTCAGCAAGAAAGCGAAAAACTCAGGGAAGAGAAGAAGTACTATGAGGAAGAGCATCAAAAGATCCTCTATTTCGAAGATCTTATCGGCCAGAGCCCGGCTATGGGACATACTTTTTCTCAAATAAACCAGGTGTCCTCCGCTGAAACCACGGTTTTGATTACCGGTGAAACCGGTGTGGGCAAGGATTTGGTGGCTTCCCGAATCCACCGCCTCAGCCAAAGGGCTGATAAACCTTTTATCCGGGTCCATTGCAGCGCCTTGCCGGAAAGTCTGATTCCCAGTGAGCTTTTTGGACACGAAAAAGGGGCCTTCACCGGAGCTTCCAGCCGACGGATCGGAAGATTTGAACTGGCGGACGGGGGCACTCTTTTTCTTGATGAGATCGGAGATTTATCGTTGGAGGTTCAGGTCCGACTGCTGCAGGTTCTGCAAACCAAAGAATTCGAGCGGGTCGGCGGAATGAAAACTATTCATTCGGATTTCCGTTTAATAACCGCCACCAATCGCGATTTGGAAACAATGGTTCAAAAAGGCCAATTCAGGGCCGACCTCTATTACCGGATCAATGTTTTCCCCATCAGGGTCCCGCCTCTTAGAGAGAGAAGGGAGGACATTCCCCTTTTGGCCAATTATTTCCTGAAAATCCATGAAGCCAAAATGAATAAAAAATTTAAAAGTCTTTCGGAGCCCATTATAGATCGTCTCTGCCATTACAATTGGCCGGGAAACGTGCGGGAGCTGGAAAATATTATTGAGAGAGGGGTCATCCGCAGTATTGGACCCGATTTCTTGCTACCTGACCTGGAGATCACCCCCGGTTCGGAGGAGCAGGAAACCGAACTGTTGACACTGAAAGAGACCGAACGTCGCCATATTCAGCGAACCCTGCAAAAGACCGGTTGGCGGGTCAGTGGTCCTGGTGGCGCAGCCGAACTTTTGGATATATTGCCGTCCACTTTGGAATTCAGAATGAAAAAATCAGGAATCAAACGTCCCCCCGAGGTGACGATTAAAAGAAACACCCGGCATTATGCGGTTCAAAGCGGTCAGGGATAGGGGAACGATTAATTACTGAAACTTATTTACTCTTTTTTACTTTCATAATGGTTTTTTTTCTCATCATTCTTTTCCTTTCTTTCTTCTTATTTTGACGTTACTCGTTAAATTTATTCATCTTTTATCCCGATGATGTCTGAATGATCTCGAATAGGACGCCATTCATGCTATTGGGATGAATAATATTACTGGTACCGAAAGTACTTTCAATATTTTCAGCCAGAATCAGCTTTTTGCCATGGGATTGAAGCCTCTTGGCTTCTTTTTCAATATTTTCAACTTCCATGGAGATCATAAACACCCCTTCGCCTTTGTGTCTTATAAAACGGCCCACCAGTGTGTTTTTATCAAATCCGCTAATAAGGATAAAGCGGATCCCGGGTAGCAGGAAAACGGCAATTTTATCCTTGAAATCTATACCGATTTCTTTCAGGCTGCTTTCAGTGAAAAGCACTTCATAGCCCGAACTGAAAGTCGGCTTGACTCCCAGGAAGGCTTCATAACTCTTAACCGCCTCGTCCAGATCTTCTACGGCAATAGTAATGGAATAAATCGTTTTGATCATCGGACTTATCCGCTCTATGGTCTGATTTGCCTTCTTTAAAACCCCTGTTTTTTCCTTTCAAGCCATTCAGGAACGGGCTCTAAAATTTCCCACTGCACCCCGTTCATATTTTTGGCTGGAATGAAATTGACTTTGCCATAACCTCCCTGGCCATTTTCATCCCACAGGAACTGTAAACCATCCTTTTGCATTCCGGCCACATCCTTATCAATATCGTCCGACTCGAGGGAGACCAGGAGAACCCCTTCTCCCCTTCTTTCCAGAAATTTACCCACCGGGTTATTGGTATCATTTGACGTCATCAGGTTTATGGAATGCCCCCTGAAAACAAATGAAGCCGCAGTTATTCCAAGAAAGGCGGCCATATTCGGATCTGAAGAAATGGTGGGTTTTACCCCCAGTAATTTTTCGTACTTCTCTATTGCCTCGTCCAGGTTCTTGACGGCAATATTGATGCCCCAAAAACTTTTAAGCATAACCGACCCCCTCTGATATTATTAATTATGCCGCATCCGGGTTTTTCATGGATACCCCCAAGATGTTGTGGTTATTGAGGTTTGAATCTTAAAGTTGGACAAGTTGGCTGGAGAGGAAACAAATTCAACCCACCGCAATGAAAATAAATTGCTGTTCGGTAATGGGATC